>CAXTFI010000077.1:0-21173 GCA_964243255.1 uncultured Hymenobacter sp. | reverse complement strand
CTCTTCCAGTTTCCGCCCTACGAGTCGGCCCTAGCCAGTAAGATGGTGGACATTGTGCAGAACGAAAAGCTTGACGTACTGCACGTTCACTACGCCATTCCGCACGCCTCGGCGGCCTACCTGGCCAAGCAGATTCTGCGCTCGCGCGGCATCACGGTGCCCGTAGTCACCACGCTGCACGGCACCGATATTACCCTTGTAGGTAAGGATGCCAGCTACGAGCCGGTGGTCACGTTCAGCATCAATGAGAGCGATGGCGTGACGGCCGTATCGGCCGATTTGCGCCGCGAAACCTACGAGTATTTCCCCGTGGAGCACAAGATTGAGGTCATCCCCAACTTCATCGACCTGCGCCGTTTTCGCAAGCAGGAAAAAAGCCATTTCCGCACGGCCATCGCGCCCGAGGGCGAAAAGTTGCTCATCCACACCAGTAATTTTCGCTCGGTGAAGCGGGTCGAAGACGTGCTGCGCATCTTTTGCGGGGTGCGGCAGGCTATTCCGGCCAAGCTGCTGCTGGTGGGCGACGGCCCCGACCGCTCGCGCATGGAAAAGCTGGCCCGCGACCTCGACTGCCAGCGCGACATCCGCTTCCTGGGCAAGCTCGAAGCCGTGGAGGAAGTTCTCAGCGTGGCCGACTTGTTCCTGATGCCTTCTGAGAATGAGAGCTTTGGCCTCGCTGCCCTCGAAGCCATGGCCTGCGAAGTGCCCGTGGTAAGCACCAACGCCGGCGGCATCCCCGAGCTCAACGTGCACAACGTGACCGGCATGCTCAGCAACATCGGCGATGTGGAAGACATGACCCGGAACGCGCTCTACGTGCTCGACGATGCCAACCTGCCGCGCTTCAAAGCCGCCGCCCACGCCCGCGCTGAGGAGTTTGCCGTCGGCAATATCGTGCCCTTGTACGAGCAGTGCTACGAGCGCGCCGCGCAACTGGCTCTGCAAGCCCGGTGAGCGAAGTGTGCGGTAAGCTTTAGCTTGCCGTTGGGTGGGTTGTAGTAATTCGTCCGACTAACGGCAAGCTAAAGCTTACCGCACAACCACTTTACAGCAGAATATCCCCAATTTCCCGCCAGCTCTGCACGCGGCGAAAACGAGTTTCGTGCGCATTGTGCGGCGCATCAAACAACAGCCCTTCGCCCCGAAAACTCTCGAAATTATAGGCGTTGTCGTCAATCAGATAATCCGCGTTCAAAATGCTTTTATCGCCGCAGAACACGTAGTTGCGCCACGAAATAAACGGGAAATGCCGCTGCAGCCACTCGTATTTATCAAGAAAGGAATTGGGAAATTCCATCGCGGCCGTGGTAATAAAAACCTCGTAGCGCTGCGCCAACTCGGCTAGTATGCGCTGGCTATCAGCAATTACAGGCAGGGCCCGAAAGAAGCCGGGCGCGTTGGGGTAGGCGCGCAGGGCGGGCTCGTGCTCGGGGGCCACGGCTTCGTGCGGGTTTTTGCCGCGCATGGCCTCGAGCGTTAGCTCCAGCTGAAAATCGCGGCCGTACCACTCCCGAAACCGGGCAATGGAATCGGCCAGCACCTCGTCCATATCCACGGCAAGTCGCTTTTTAATCATAACACCTTATTAATGAATAATTTAGAGTGAGAAATGAAGAATTACCGTCCAACTGATTCTTCATTCCTCATTCTAAATTCCAACTTAAAACAGCTGCGCTGCCTCGCGCTTCACCACGGCCAGGGCCTGGGCAGTAGGGTCGGCGGCGTCGGTCATCAGGCCCTCCAGAATGCGCTTGGCTAGCTCGGTGCCGCGCAGCTGTGCGGGGTTGCTGAGGCCGTGAAAGGCGCGGTTTATCATCGTGAGCACGTCCTCCTTGGCTTGCTTCACCTGGCCCCAGGCCTCGGGCGTGATGTAGAGCTGCTGCGAAAAATTGTGCTCAAACTCGCTGCGGATTTCCTGCTGCAAGAGGCGGTGGTAGTCGGTCGCATTCTGGCCGGCGCTACTCAGGCGCACCAGGATATTGTTGGGCGAAATGCGCTCCAGCAGCAGCGTCACGCGCTCGTAAGCTTGCAGGCGCAGCGGCAGCGTGGTTTTGCTGCTGTCGAGCCGCAACTCGATGAGGCGGCGCTGCTGCTCCTTTTCCAGATACTGGCGAAACAAAAAGAAGATGGCTCCGGCCACAATGAGCGCGGGCAAAATAGTTTTGAGCAGGTCGAAGAGATACGTGGTGGTGTCCATAAAAAGTGTGAGGTAAGCTTTAGCTTGCCGTGAAGCTACGCCAGCGTAGAATTTTGACCACTAAAGCGGCCCGCCAAACCCGGCCCCGTCCGCCACCGTGAACCGCAGCCCGCCCTGCCCTGTTTAGAGGCACCGGCCACCCGCGGGCCGCCGTATATTTGTCTTATCTACATTCAGTCTAAACTCGCCCCCGTTATGGCTACCGCCACGCAAGCTCCCCCTATCGGCCTCACCTCCCGCGCGTTAGTGGAGGTTAAGAATATCATTCAGGAGAAAAACGTACCCGCCGACTACGGCCTGCGCATCGGGGTGCAGGGCGGTGGCTGCTCGGGCATGAGCTACCTGCTGGGCTTCGACAAAGCCAAAGACCAGGATGAGACCTACGACCTCGACGGCGTGCTGCTCATCATGGATAAAAAGCACGCCATGTACGTGCTGGGCATGGAGGTTGACTTCCAGGATGGCCTCAACGCCCGCGGCTTCACCTTCAACAACCCCCAAGCTAAGAGCACCTGCGGCTGCGGCTCATCGTTCTCGGCTTAAGCCTGCCCATATAAGCACTTCATAATCAATCACTTGCAATGGACATTAAATATCTATCCGATGCCAAGGGCAACGTAACCGGAGTATTTATTGCCATTGAGGAGTGGGAGCGCCTGCAGAAGCAATATAAAATCGGCGAGGAGCTGCCGGCCGATTCGGGCAAGCAGCTGCGGCAGGAGCTCACCGGCGCCCTGCAACGCCTGAAAAAAGACGATTCCGAAGAGTAGCTCTTCACCTTATAACGCAACAAAAAAGCCCGGCTAGCCGGGCTTTTTTGTTGCGGCTCCTGCGCATTGGCAGAAGTTAATTCAGGGGAGCAATCTCGAAGCCGGCCTCCTGCACGGCGGCTATTACCTGGGCAACGGAGGTCTGCTCCGAGTTGATGGTAAGCACTTTATCGCTGGTGGCAGTATCAACCTGCCAATTATTGGCCCCTACCTCCTGGTTGAGCGTGGGCGTTACGGCTCTGATGCAGCTGCCGCAGTTGATGGTGGTTTTGAAACGAAGGGTTGACATAGGTATAGGATAACTAAGTAGCTAGCAGACCGCCTGACTTCGGTGAGGAGCCAGGCGTACGGTACTACAAAATTCGGGCGGCTTTGCTTCCCTCTTGCCACAACATTTGGCCTGGCACGTGCTGAATTGCGCTGCCTGGCCGCCGGCTACCGGGCTTAGTAGGTCTTGGTCATGTCGTCGGGCACCACGATGAGGTAGTCGGCCAGGTCTACATTCTCCTTGTCTAAACTCTGCAACTGGCTCTGCGTCACCACGCTCAGCGTTTTCAGGCGAAGCTTGGGAGCCGCCTGCCGCAGGTAGGCCACAATGCCGTCGTGGTGGTCGGAGTGGTACGAGCCGTTGAAGTGCAGCAGCGTTTGGCCGGGGCTGAGGCTGCCGCGGATGGCGTAGGCCATGGTGGCATCTTTCAGCGCCTGGGCCTGAATGATGGTGCGCGCCCCGCCGCCGTGGGCTGCGCCATTGCCAAACATGGCGGCCATGTTTTTGTAGCCCGGCAGCTCATAGTCAATCTTTAGCGGCAGTGGGGCCAGGTAGGCTTTTTCGGCGGCGGGCAGCGGGTCGAGGGCCGTGAGCGAGCCGCGCGCCACCTGCTGGGCGTAGCGGCGCGGCGCGTTGCTGGCAACAACTGCCAGGTGCTGGTCGCGGGCCAGCTGCAGCAGCGGGCGGTAGTCGGTGGCATAGTTGGGCCAGGGCCGGCTTTGGCGCTCAAAGGCCGAGTCGGGCAGCGTGCCGGCGGCGTACTGCGCCACCAGCGGCTGCACGTCGCGCTCAAACATCTCCATACCCAGCACGAGCTGGCCGGGGCCTTTGAGCTTACTTAAGTCCTTGGTTACCTGTACTTCCAGCCAGTGCGCGATGGGGTCGTTGTGCTGCTCGCCAAAGAGCACCACATCGGCCTGCGCCAGTTGGGTGAGCATCTGGTCGTAGTCGGCGGGCGGGCCCTGGGCGGTGAACAGGCGGTAGGCCGGCCGGTCGCCGGCCGGGGTGAAGGCCAGCAGCGGCAGCAGGCAGAGCAGAGTAGCTAAAGGGCGTATCATCATCCTAGAAGAACACAAAAAAGAATGTCATGCAGACCACAGGGAAGCAGCTCGCTCGCATCGTCTGGGGTAGTAACAACGATGCGGGCGAGATGCTTCCCTGCGTGGACGCCAGATGAGCATGACGTTCTTTTTCTCCCTAAAGAACCTAGCCTTTATAAAACATCCACTTCGACAACTCCTTATACGTCACCTTTTTACCATACATCAAAATGCCCACGCGGTAGATGCGGGCCGCCACCCACACCGTGCCAATAAAGCCCAAAATGAGCAGCCCAATGGACAGGGCCAGCTGCCACGCGGGCACCCCAAAGGGCAGCCGTATCACCATGGCCACGGGCGAGGTGAAGGGTATCATCGACATCCAGAAAGCCACCGGCCCGTCGGGGTTGCGCAGGATGACGGAGAAGCCCACGATGTAACTCAAAATCAGCGGCATGGTGATGGGAAACATAAACTGTTGGGTATCAGTCTGGTCATCCACGGCCGCACCTACGGCCCCAAACAGCGCTCCGTAGAGCAGGTAGCCCCCGAGGAAGTAGGCGATAAAGCCGAAGACAATGGTGCCGATGGGGATATTGAGCTTGTGCAGCATATCGAACACCCCGCCAATGGCCCCGGCGCGCCTGGCCGGGTTCATCTGCTCGGCCGAGGCGGCGGCCCCGTCGGCAAGGGGCGAGGCGCTGGCGCTGCTGGCCACACTGGGGCTGCCGGCCGGCGCGGCGGCTATTTCGGTTTTGGTGGGCTCATCGTGGCCCATAAATAAGGGCACCACCACGCTGGTGGCGCCCCACGAGAGCAGGCCCCACAGCAGAAACTGGGTGAGCCCGACCGCCGCCACGCCCACAATTTTGCCCATCATCAGGTCAAACGGCTTCACCGACGACAGCATCACTTCCATGATGCGGCTCGACTTCTCCTCCCCCACCCCGCGCATAATCTGCACGCCGTAGAGGAAGATGAAAAAGTAGATGAGCACCGCCAGCGCCGAGGCAATGCCCGTGGTAACGCCCGAGTTGCTATCTTTCTCTTTACCAGCCTCATCCATGCTCACCGAGTTGAGCGGCACCTTGGCCCGCAGCTGGTCGAGCTGGGTTTGGGTGAGGCCCGATTTCTGCATTTTGAGTTCGGCAAAGGCATTGGTAACCGCCGTTTGCACCCGGCTTTCCTTGCTCAGGCTCACGTTGCCCTTGCCAAAAAACTGCACGCCCTGGGGGTCGTTTTCGCTCAGGCCGGCGGGTAGGTAAAGCAGGCCGGCGTGCTTTTGCGCCTGAAAGCTTTGCTTGGCTTCGGTCAGCGAGCCGCCCACGGGCTGAAACTGCAGCTGCGGCGACGACACCAGCCGGCCGGCCACGCCGAGGCCGCTGTCGTCGCGCACGTCTACTATCTCGGTGGTTTCGTCCGATTGCGCAATCTTGCCAATGAAGAGCCCGAAACCGGCAATGAGCAGCGGCACCAGCAGCGTGAGCACCACGAAGGCCCGCTTGCGCACCCGCGTGAGGTATTCGCGCTGGGCCACGAGTAAAAATTTGGAAGCCATTAGCTTAATGGTTAATTCTTTAAGGATTAATGATTAATGTCGGACAATAGCTGTCGCTTAGAGCAGCGCGTTGGCGGTTTCCAGCAGGGTTTCGGGCATGGTTTCGCGCACGCGCCGGATAAAAATCTCGTTGATGCTTGGTATCTGCTCGCGGAAGGCGTGCACCTGCACCTGCCCGATGAGGAAGCGCAGCAGGTCGTTGGGCGTGGTGCCGGCGTGCAGCTGAATGCGGGCGTAGAAGTGGTCGTTTTCGCGCGCCTTTTGCTCCACCACCTCAAAATCGGGGTGCATCACCACGAGCTTGCCCTGGCCTTCTACCTCGTAGGTGTTGGTTTTGAACTGGTTACGAATGGCCCCCACCGGCCCGTCGAGCACCTTGCGGGCCCGGTTGATGAGGGCGATGTTGTCGCACAGCTCTTCCACCGATTCCATGCGGTGGGTCGAGAAGATGATGGTGGCGCCTTCCTCGCGCAGCCGTAGAATCTCGTCTTTTATCAGATTAGCGTTAATCGGGTCGAAGCCCGAAAACGGCTCATCCAGAATAATGAGGCTGGGCTGGTGCATAACCGTGGCAATGAACTGCACCTTTTGCTGCATCCCTTTGCTGAGGTCTTCCACGTTTTTCTCGGCCCAGGCTTTAATGTCGAAGCGGGTGAGCCAGGTTTTGATGCGCCCCACGGCCTCGGCGCGGCTCATGCCACGCAGGCGGGCCAGGTAGAGCAGCTGCTCGCCCACCTTCATCTTTTTATACAAGCCACGCTCCTCGGGCAGGTAGCCAATCTGGCCGATGTGGCTGGGGTTCAGGCGCTCCCCTCTGAAGAGCACCTCGCCCGAATCGGCCCCCGTTATCTGGGTGATGATGCGGATGAGCGAGGTTTTGCCCGCACCGTTGGGGCCGAGCAGGCCGAAGATGCTTTGCTCGGGCACGGCCAGGCTCACACCGTCGAGGGCGGTGTGGGCGGCGTACTGCTTGCGCACGTCGCGGGCTTCCAGAATGGGCCGGGAGGCAGGGTTTTGCATAGAAAGAAGGAGTGTAGGGTGAGGGTGTAAATGTAACAGCAGCCAGCGAGGGGGCCACCAAGCCGCCGCCCAATCGGTAGATTAGGGGCCTCAAGCGGTAAAAGCCAGGCCCGAACAGCCGATTTCTGCTCAGCTTGGCGCACCCGGCGGCCGCCCGCCGTCCAGCTCGCGCAACTGGCCTTCGAGCCGGTCGAGGTGCTGGCCATACAAGCGCTGCAAGTACCAGGTAGTAGCCCGTGAGGCTGGCCAGTAGAGGATGGCCATCTCGGCCACCAACGCCCCTAGTAGCAGCGCTAGTTTAGACGGGGTAAATTCACCCAGCACGTGCAGCAGCGCCAGCACGCCGGTTAGTAGGGCCGTCACCGGAATCATGGCCAGCGTGAAGCGGTAATAAAACCGAATGAGTGCCCGCAGGCCGCTCGTGATGCGTACCAGGTGGGCGCGCAGGTTGCCCGCCGGGTCGTCCATACTGCGCAACAAACCCAGCTTACGGTAGAAGTAGTAGATGCACACCAGCGCCACCAGCGTTAGCAGCCCCCCAAACCACCGCAGCCACAGCGCGGGCGCCCAGGCAGCCAGCCCCAGTGACACGGCGAGCAATACGTAAGTAATACCCAGCTCCAACCGGGCGTTGCGGCGCAGCTGCGCCACAATACCCCCCGACTGCTGGGCCACTAGCCGGGTCAGCTCGGCCACACTCAGCGGAATGGGAGCTTTTGCCGGCTCGGGTTGCTGCCACTGCTGGCGCAAATCATCAAGTTCCATAACTTATTGTTGTACAGATAGTTAACTACCAACCAATTGCCGACGCAGCTTGTCCTGCACCCGGTGCATCTTCACGCGCACGTTGTTCTGCGTAATGCCCAGAATATCAGCCATTTCCTCATACGGCCGGTCTTCCAGGTAGAGCAGCACAAAGGCCTTGTCCACGGCCGAGAGCCGGTCGATGGCGCGGTAGAGGGCGGCCGTTTCCTCGGGCTCATAGGCGCTGCCGTCGGCGGGCTGAGTGAGGTACCGCGCCGCATCATCTTCCAAGCTCACGGAGGCAGGTCGCCGCGTGCGCTGGCGCAGGTTGCTGATGGCCACGTTCAGGGCAATGCGGTAGAGCCAGGTGCTGAGCTTGGCGTCGGGCTGCGGCACGTAGCGCGGCCAGGCCCGCCACAGCTGCAATACTATTTCCTGAAACAAGTCCTGCCGGTCGTCGGCATCCTGGCAGTAGAGCCGGCACACCCGCCGCACCAGCGGCTGGTAGCTGTGCAAAGCAGCCAAAAAATCGGCAGACGGGGCAGCGCTCATGCAGGGTATAGATTTCAATAGGATAATCGCTGCTCGCGGCTAGCCATTACAAGCCAGCAAGATTTTCACCGCAGAAGACGCAGAGGTTTTCGCAGAAGAGACGCAGAAGCACAAAAAAAGCCCCACTCAGCCAATGACCAAGTGGGGCGTTCAATTCAGAGCCATAGCTGCGCCGCCTGAATCTGCGAAATCAGCGCAATCTGTCTAAATCTGCGATTATTGGAAGTACTCCTTTACCTTCTCGAAGAAGCCTTTTTCGTTCTTGCCGGGGTGCGGGATAAAGTTGTCCGAGTCGCGGAGCTTCTCCAGCAGCTCGCGCTCTTGGCTGCTCACGCTCTTGGGCGTCCACACGTTGAGGTGAATGAGCTGGTCGCCGCGGCCGTAGCCGTTCAGGTCCTTGATGCCCTTGCCGCGCAGGCGCAGAATCTTGCCGGGCTGCGTGCCGGGCTCCACCTTGATTTTCACCTTGCCCTCGATGGTCGGCACCTCCAGGCTGGCACCCAGCGCGGCGTCCACGAAGCTGATGTACTGCTCAAACATGATGTTGTTGCCATCGCGCTTGAGAAACTCGTGCGGCTCCTCCTCAATCTGAATGAGCAGGTCGCCGGGCACACCGCCGCGCTCGGGGAAGTTCCCTTTGCCGCTCATACTCAGCTGCATATCGTTGGCCACGCCGGCCGGAATATTAATCGGAATCACTTCCTCATTCAGCTGCCGGCCCTCGCCCTTGCACACGTCGCAGGTCGTGGAAATGGTTTTGCCCTCGCCGTGGCAGGTGGGGCAGGTGCTGGCGCTCACCATCTGGCCGAGCATGGTGTTCACCACGCGCTTGGTTTGGCCGCTGCCCTGGCAGGTGGCGCAGGTTTTGAGCTCGGTGCCGTTTTTAGCCCCCGTGCCGCTGCACGGCGGGCAGGCCACGTAGCGCTTCACCTTGATTTTTTTCTCCACGCCGTTGGCAATCTCCTCCAAATCAAGCTTGAGCTTGATGCGCAGGTTGGAGCCCTTTTTCACGCGGCGGCCCTGGCCGCGGCCGCCCCCAAAAAACCCCTCAAAGCCGCCGCCCCCGCCGCCAAAGATGTCGCCGAACTGCGAGAAAATATCCTCCATGTTCTGGGCGTGGCCCGCGCCGCCATTCTGGTGGCCAAACCGGTCGTAGCGCGCCCGCTTATCCGCATCGCTGAGGACTTCGTAGGCCTCGGCGGCCTCCTTAAACTTGTCCTCCGCCGTGGGGTCGTCGGGGTTTTTATCAGGGTGGTATTTAATAGCCATTTTGCGATAGGCCGACTTGATAACGTCGCCCTCCGCGTTTTTGGCTATCCCTAATACTTCGTAATAATCGCGCTTGGTTGCCATTTTTGCAGAGTTTTATCCTGGTTGGACGTCATGCAGACCGAAGGGAAGCATCTCGCCCGCTTCATCCAACGAGGCGAGCGAGATGCTTCCCTTCGGTCTGCATGACGTTCTTTTAGATTGTTCTTTTTTATTGACCCAATACCACTTTCGCGTGGCGGATAACCTTGTCGCCCAGATAGTAGCCTTTTTCAATCTCCTCAACAATCTTGCCGCGCAAGTCGTCGCTGGGCGCCGGTATCTGCGTGATAGCCTCGTGCAGCTCCGCATCGAAGTCGCCACCTTTAGCATCCATAGCAGTCAAGCCCTTCTGCTGCAAGGTTTTGCTGAGCTTATTATAGGTGATGTCAAGCGCATTTTGCAGCGCGGCCGGGTCAGCCGTGCCTTGGGTGTGCAGCCGGGCGCGGTCGAAGTCGTCGAGCACCGGTATCAGGGCCACCATCAGCTCCTGGTTAGCGGTTTTGAAGAGGTCGGTGCGCTCCTTGGCGGTGCGGCGCTTGTAGTTCTCAAACTCGGCGGCCAGGCGCAAGTATTTGTCTTTGAGGTCGGCTAGCTCGGTTTCGGTGCGGCTGGCCTCGGCCGTGGGCGCACCAGTCGCCGTCATATCCGGGTCAGCGGTTTCGGTGCCGTTGGCATCAGCCATTTCGCCAGCTACGTTGTCGGCATCAACGGTCAGGTTGTCGTCCTGGGGCAGGTTATTATCGTTAGCCATTTGCGGGAATATGCGTCGGAATGGGTTTTTCACGGGCTTAGCCGGTTATTCAAGCTGGAGGCGCAAGGAACTTGCCAAAGCAGTGCGGGCTGCCAAGTTGGCACGGCGGGCAATACTGAGTGCCAGCCCGCAACCTAGCCGACGACTACGCAAAATCCTACCGCTACTGTCCAGCAGCTTATTCAACTTGGCTACTGTCGTGCCTACCTGATGAAGGGAACGTGAACCAACGGGTGCCTTCCCCGCCAGGCAACCCACCAGTGGTAACGTTACCGGTAACGATTGCACGAATAAAAACTGCCCGCCGCTTGCTTGTAACCTTGTTTATCAAGACCTTACCTTCAGCAAGCCACGTCACGCAGGTCGGTATAGTTCAACGGCGTCTTGCTTTATTTACACGCTGCGAGCTTTCAATCTGCTTGGCTGGCCTCTGCTCAGCCCGCGATGGCTGGCCGGCAGCGTCTCGGGCAGCCTCCTAGTCAGGCTGCCAACCCGCTCTGCCTCCTACGTTCTGAAAATCAAGCTGCTCTGTTTTGGCGGGCAGGCTTTCAGGCTTTTTCCCACCCAACTCTTTTTTTTATATGAAAACTTTTATTTTCATATTAATACTCCTGCTGGGCACTGCTGAGCTAGTAGCCGCCCAGGGCCGGCAGGTACGCGGTGTAGTAAAGGCCGCCGACGGCGAGGGCCTGCCCGGCGTGACGGTGCTGGTAGTAGGCACCACCAACGGCGCCTCCACCGGAGCCCAGGGCGACTACGCCCTTACGCTGCCGGCCCTGGGCGGCACCAGTGCCCGGCTGCGCTTCAGCTACGTGGGTTTTGTGACGCAGGAGGTGGCCGTGGGCGCGCAAACCACCATCAATATCACGCTGGCGGCCGAAAACAAGCAGCTCAACGACGTGGTAGTAATTGGCTACCAGGCCGTGCAGCGGCGCGACGTGACGGGGTCGGTATCATCGGTTAATGCGCAGCAAATCAAGGATATACCCGTTAACTCGGCGGCGGAGGCGCTGTCGGGGCGGCTGGCGGGCGTGCAGGTGACCAGCGCCGAGGGCACGCCCGGCAACCAGAGCGTGAACATCCGCATTCGCGGGGGCGGCTCCGTGACGCAGGACAACTCGCCGCTGTACGTGGTAGACGGCGTGCAGGTGGAAAACGCGCTGAACGTGATTTCGCCGCAGGATATTCAGTCGGTCGACGTGCTGAAGGATGCCTCGGCCACGGCCATCTACGGCGCGCGCGGCGCCAACGGCGTCGTGATTATTACTACCAAAGGCGGCAAGGAAGGCCGCACGGTGGTGAGCTACAACGGCTTTGCGGGGGCGCGCCAACTGGCGCGCAAGCTCGACGTGATGCAGCCCGCCGACTTCGTGGACTACCAGTATGAGCGGGCGCTGAACGTGGACCGGGCGGCCGGCAACACCACGACGGTGGGCGGCCTGAACACGTTCAAGGCGTTTTTTAAGTCGAAAAACTTCACCAGCGACACGCTCAACCTGAGCCGCAGCTCGCCGTTTCTGGATTGGCAGGAGCAGGTATTTGGCCGCGATGCCGTTCAGCAGACGCACAACCTGTCGGTGTCGGGCGGGAGCGCCACCTCGACGTATGCGCTGAGCGTCACCCGCAACGAGGAGAAGGGCATTCAGCTAGGCTCGGGCTTCACGCGCAACCTGGTGAATTTTCGCTTCGATAACAAGGCCAGCGAGAAGTTTCGCTTTGGGCTGAACGTGCGCTTCAACGACCAGCAGGTGGAGGGCCTGGGCACTTCCTCGCAGCTGTCGAGCACCACCACGCGCCTGCGCAACTCGGTGGAGTACCTGCCGCTGGCCGTGAGCCTGCCCGGCGCCTTCGACACGAACTCATTTGACGAAAGCTTTTACACCAGCTCCAGCCTGGTAAACCCCATTCTGGCCATTGAGAGCGACATTCGGCACGACAAGCAGCGCACCCTGAACCTGGCGGCCAATGCCAGCTTCAACTTCACCAAGGACCTGAGCCTGCGCTCGACGGTGGGCTTCGATATTCTGAGCACCACGCTGGAAAGCTTTTCGGGCCGCAACTCGCCGGCCATCCGGCAGCCGGGCGGGGGCTTTAATCTGCAGCCGTCGGTGGCGCTGGCGCTGGGCTCGGCGCTCTCCATCAACCAGTCGAACGTGCTGACCTACGCGCACAAGTTCGGCCAGCATTCGGTTGACGCGCTGCTGGGCCAGGAGATTTACCAGCAAAGCAGCCGCATTGTGACGGTGCAAACCAATTTCCTGCCCCTCGATATTACCCCCGAGCAGGCCATCGCCAACATCAACCAGGGCGTGCTGCCGTCCAGCTCGTTCAGCCAGCCCACCCCCACCAGCGACCTGCCCACGCTGCCGCACCTGCTCTCGGGCTTTGGGCGGCTCAACTACTCCTACGCCGATAAGTACCTGGCTACATTGACGTTCCGGGCCGATGGCTCGTCGAAGTTCGCCCCTGGTCGGCGGGTCGGCTACTTCCCGGCGGCCTCGCTGGCCTGGCGCGTGTCGGGCGAGGATTTTATGAAGCCCGCCGCCGATATTGTGTCGGACCTGAAGCTGCGCCTGAGCTACGGCCTGGCCGGCAACAACCGCATCAACGACTTCGGCTACAGCGAGTTCTACCGCACCGGGCTGGGGCAGTATTCGCTCAACCACGCCATTTCGCTGGGCACGGTGGTGACGGGCCTGCCCAACCCTTTTTTGAAGTGGGAAACCACGGTGGCCCGCAACGTGGGCGTCGACGTGAGCTTGTTTAATAACCGGGTGCAGTTCACGGCCGACGTGTACTACAACTCGACCCGCGACCTGCTGGTGAACGTGCCCATCACGCCGATTTCGGGCTACCAGACGCAGTTTCAGAATGTGGGCTTGACCATCAACCGCGGCCTGGAACTGCAGCTGAGTGGCACGGTGCTCAAGTCGGATAACTTCAGCTGGTCGGCCAGCGCCAATGCCTCCATGAACCGCGGGCGCATCGAGGAGCTGGGGCCGATTACGGCCATTCCGGGGGTGTATTCGGGCTGGGCCAGCACTACTATTGCCAGCGACTTTCTGGCGCGGGTGGGCGACCCGGTGGGCATTTTTTACGGCTACGTGACCAACGGCTGGTACACGGCCGACGACTTTACGGGCTACAACGCCAGCAACCGCACCTGGACGCTAAAGCCCGGCGTGGCCAGCGACCTCTCGGTGCAGGGCCAGCCGGTGGCGCCCGGCATTATCAAGCTGCAAGACACCAACGGCGACGGCGTGGTGAACGACGCCGACCGCACGGCCATCGGCAATGCCAACCCCAAGGTGACGGGCGGCCTCAACCAGCAGTTTACGTATAAAGGCTTCGATGCCAGCGTGTTCTTCAACTTCGTGTACGGCAACCAGGTCTACAACGCCAACAAGATTGAGTTTACCACAGCCGTCAACCCGTTTAGCAACCTGCTCACCACCATGAACGGGCGCTACCGCACCATCGACGCCAACGGCGTGCCGATAACCGACCTCGATGCCTCGCGCAACCTCAACGAGAATGCCACCATCTGGCAGCCCACCCGCACGCTGTTCGTGCACAGCTGGGCCATTGAAGACGGCTCGTTTCTGCGCCTCAACAACATCACGCTGGGCTACTCGCTGCCCAAAGCCCTGATTGCCAAGGCGAAGCTGACGCAGCTGCGCTTCTACGTCACGGGCAGCAACCTCTACACCTGGACCAAGTACAGCGGCTTCGACCCCGAGGCCAATACCCGGCGCGCCTCCCCCCTCACGCCGGGCGTGGACTACGCCGGCTACCCCCGCAGCCGCCTGCTGCTGGTTGGGGTCAATCTGTCGCTGTAGTTTTCTCTGGTTTGGCCCTTCGCGGGCGCTTCATCTCGCCCTCCGCGGGCGCCTCACCCCCCGGCCCCCTCTCCGAAAAGGAGAGGGGGAGCCGAACGAATACTAAGCTAGAGCTAGTCCAGTGCACGTCCTGCATGGCTACTTAGCTTTCGGCAAGCCGAACGAATATTAAGCTAGAACTAGAAGCTAGTCCCCCCTCTCCTTTTCGGAGAGGGGGCTAGGGGGTGAGGCGCCCACGGAGGGCAGCCCTACCTCAAATCCATCCAGCAACTCCCACCCATGAAATCATTTACTATCCGCCTCACCCTGGCGCTGGCCGCCGCCCTGGCCGGCGCCGCCGGCCTCCCGGCCTGCAAAGACTACCTCAACGTGAGCCCCGACTCGCTCTACACCAGCGACCAGGCCTTTGGCAGCGTGGGCGGCGCCACCAGCGCCGTTATCGGCGCCTACGACATGCTCTCGGGCGACACCGGCTACGGCACCCGCCTGAGCATGTACTACCCCTACGACACCGACGAGATGCAGGGCGCGCCGGGCGCCTTCGATGGGCGCTCGCGCAGCCTCTCGCGCTACACCGCCCTGCCCTCCAACCCCGAGATAACCAACCCCTTCAACAACTTGTATCAGGGCGTGGAGCGGGCCAACATCTGCATCCAGAAAATCCCCCTGATGCCGCTGTATACCACCGGCGCTTCAGCCGACACGGCGGCCCTGCATCGCCTCTACGGCGAGGTGCTGACCCTGCGGGCGCAGTACTACTTCGAGCTGATTCGCAACTGGGGCGACGTGCCGGCCCCAATGGTGCCCACCTACACCGTGGCCCTGAGCGGCGGCGACCTGGGCCAGCCCAACGCCGACCGCAACGCTACCTATGACAAGCTGCTGGCCGACTTGCTCCAGGCCGAGAAGCTGGTGCCCTGGCGCTCGCAGGCCGGCGCGGCCAACGAGCGCATCACCAAGGGCGCCGTGAAGGCCCTGCGCGCCCGCATGGCGCTCTACCGCGGCGGCTACTCGCTGCACGGCCTGCAAATGACGCGCCCCACCGACTACCTCGACTTCTACAAGATTGCCCGGCAGGAATGTCAGGACCTGCTCAATAAGCGCGGCGAGCACACGCTCAACCCCAGCTTCCGGGAGGTGTTTAAGAGCATCAACGAGCTGCGGCCGGAAAGCGCCAACGAGATTATTTTTCAAGTGGCAATGGGCGGCTCCAGCATCACCGGCGATAGCAAGCTGGGCTACTACAGCGGCCCGCTGCTCAATGCCTCGCCCATCTACGGCAGCACGCAGGCCATGATTCGGCCCCTGCCCACTTATTTCTACGCCTTCGACTCGACCGACACGCGCCGCGACATCACCCTGACCACCTACAGCATCGATGGCACCAACAACCAGCGGGGCGTGCTGCTCAGCGCTCTTACCGACGGCAAATTCCGGCGCGACTGGCGCGTGCCGGCCCTCACGGGCAGCGGCAACTACCTGGGCTACAACTGGCCGCTCATCCGCTTTGCCGACGTGCTGCTGATGTTTGCCGAAGCCGAGAACGAGCTGAGCGGCCCCACCACCGCCGCCTTCAACGCCCTGAAGGAAGTGCGCCTGCGCGGCTTCGGCGGCAACGCCACGCTGGCCCAAATCCCGACGCCGGCCTCCAAGGACGCCATGTTCGCGGCCATCGCCAACGAGCGGTTTCTGGAGTTCGGCGGCGAAGGCATCCGCAAATACGACCTGCTGCGCTGGAACCTGCTCGGCACCAAAATCACCGAAGCCCGCGCCAACCTCACCAAGCTCATGGGCGCGCAGGCGCCCTACGGTTTCGTGCCCAGCACGCTCTACTACCGCGTAGTAAGTGGCCAGGTGGTGTGGGCGCGCTCCTTCTACCGCCCTGCGCCCGCCGCGGCCCCTAGCGGCACTACGGCCGTCGCCTGGCGCTCGGCCGTGAATGCGGCGCTCATCGCCAACGTGGCCTCCGAGTACCTGCCCGGCAAAGGCAAAGAGCTGATGCCCTACCCCCAGGGCACCATCGACACGAATAAGAATTCGGCTTTCAGCCAGAACATGGGGTATTGATTGCTAGGTAGTTGCGTAAGCAGTACGGGCGGGTAGTAATGCTCGCCCTACCCGCCCGTTTTTGGGTAATTATTGAAAACTAAATCTGTCAATTATCAGCAACGTTTTCGGAAAGAGAATCTTTATTAAACCAGGCCATGGGGCAAGAATGCGAGCGCAAGGAGTTTGCCAAAGCGTAAAATGCTACCAGTTTGGCACGCATTATATTCGCAATTATAATGAAATTACTTCGACTACTTATACTACTGGTGGCATACGGCTTAAGCGGGTGCCAGTCTGACCCTTGGGCTTTTCAATATGCTCGCACAAAGCCCAAACAGTCAGTAGCAGGAAGGTATAAGCTAACTCCCCGGACATACATGTATTTAGAAGACATGTACAAAAATGTCAAGCCTTCGCAAATTGAGTTAAGAAAAGATAGTACCTTCTTTATTAAAGACATCGCCTCAGCTTGGTCACCCTTCCCAACGGCGGGTGGCTTTGAAAACGTAGAGGGTAAATGGTCGCTGGCTAAGCACCAGGATTGGTGGGCCGTCCAACTAGAGGTTAAATCAGTAAAAGGAGCTGACGGTCATTTAAACCAGAAAGGCTTTATGACACAAGTAATGCTAGTCGGCCAAGAAACGCCTTACACGCTTCATTTTGGCATAGGAGACCCTGATGCGGGAGAAGCCTTGCAGTATGAGCATGAGCCTAAATAATTACTCGTGCAGCGCCCCCCATATCATGTCCTTCAAGGGCTGAATGTTCTTATTGGTCAGGCTGGAAATGAACACCGTGGGCGGCAAATCAGCCGGTAGTGAAGCCCGGAGGTCGGCTTCCAGCTCCTCGTCCAGCATGTCGGATTTAGTGATGGCCAGCAGGCGCTTTTTGTCCAGCAGGTCGGGGTTGAACTGCTCCAGCTCGCCGAGCAATATCTGGTATTCGGCCGCGATGTCCTTGCTGTCGCAGGCAATCATAAAGAGCAGCATGGAGTTGCGCTCGATGTGGCGCAGGAAGCGGGTGCCCAGGCCCCGGCCTTCGGCCGCGCCCTCGATGATGCCGGGAATGTCGGCCATCACAAACGACTTGTAGTCGCGGTAGGCTACCACGCCCAGGTTGGGCACCAGCGTCGTGAAGGCGTAGTCGGCAATCTTGGGCTTGGCCGCCGACACTACCGAAAGCAGCGTGCTTTTGCCGGCGTTGGGGAAACCCACGAGGCCCACGTCGGCCAGCAGCTTCAGCTCCAGAATCACCTGCTCCTCAATGGCTGGCTCGCCGGGCTGCGCATACTGCGGCGCCTGGTTGGTGGCGGTTTTGAAGTGGTCGTTGCCCAGCCCGCCGCGCCCGCCGGGCGTGAGGATGAGGCGCTGGCCTTCCTCCGTAATTTCGAGCTTCATTTCGCCGGTTTCGGCGTCGCGGGCCACGGTGCCCAGCGGCACCTGAATGACGATATCTTCGCCCTGCGCGCCGGAGCGCAGGTTTGGGCCGCCGCCCTCACCATCCTGGGCAAACAGGTGCTTGCGGTATTGCAGGTGCAGCAGCGTCCAGAGCTGCGTGCTGCCTTCCAGGATGATGTGGCCGCCGCGGCCGCCATCGCCACCATCGGGGCCGCCGTTGGGCAAGCCCTTGGCCCGAAAGAAGTGGTGCGAGCCCGCGCCACCCTTGCCCGAGCGGCAGGTGATTTTGACGTAGTCGATGAAGTTATTATTAGCCACTTGGTTGAGTTATGAAATAGGAACTATGATTCAAAAAGAACGTCATCAAAAAGAACGTCATGCTGAGCTTGCCGAAGCATCTCGCTCGCGCCAGTCGGGTTCCTAACCCCAACGAGGCGAGCGAGATGCTTCGGCAAGCTCAGCATGACGTTCTTTTAGCAAGCAACGTGTATGTTAGGGGACGCAGCCCTACGCCTTTACCTCGCGGGTGGCGGCGGCGGGCGCTTCGGCGGCGGCCACCTGGTGCTGGTCGATGATGCTGGAAATCTGCTGAAAAATCGCCTCTATCTCCCCTATGCCATTGAGGGAGTGAAACTTGCGCTGCGCGGCGTAGTAGCCGGCCACCTGGGCGGTTTCGGTGTTGTACACCGTTACACGGCGGCGGATTTTGGTTTCGTCCTGGTCGTCGGGGCGGCCGCTGGTTTTGCCGCGCTCCAGCAGGCGCGTCACCAGTTCCTGTTCCCCTACTTCGAGGGCAATCATGCAGGCCACATTAGTACCGTGCTCGGCCAGCAGGCGGTCGAGGCTTTGGGCCTGGGCCGTGGTGCGCGGGAAGCCATCGAAGATGAAGCCGGCCGCCTGCTTGTTAGTTTGCAATGCACTGCCAATCATGCCGATAACTACTTCGTCGGGCACGAGCAGGCCTTCGTCCATTAGCTTTTTGGCCTGAAGGCCCAGCGCGGTGCCGGCGGTAATTTGGGCACGCAGCAGGTCGCCGGTGCTCAGGTGCACGAGGTGGTACTTGGCAATGAGCTTCTGGCTTTGGGTGCCTTTGCCCGCGCCGGGCGGGCCGAAGAGGACGATGTTATGCATGGGAAGAGAAAATCAGGAATGAGGCGTGAGCGCCGGGGCGGGAACGGGAGGAAGGCCTGCGAAAAACGAGCGTATGGGGTCTACACGGCTACGTACACATCGGGCAAGTTACGACCCAAGCCATCGTAGTCAAGGCCGTAGCCCACCACAAAATCGTTGGGGATTTCCAGCGCGATGTAATTCAGCGTCAAGGGGTAGCGCAGGCTGGCGGGCTTAAAAAACAGAGCGGCTATCTCGATAGAAGCCGGTTTGTTGGCTTGCAGCGAGGGCAGCAAATGGTGGAGGGTGGTGCCGGTGTCCACAATGTCCTCCACCAGGATGATGTCGCGGCCCTGCACGTCTTCGCGCAAGCCCAGAATTTCCTGCACCTGGCCGGTGCTGCCGGTGCCCTCATACGAGGCCACGCGGATAAAGACAATCTCGCACTCGCCGGTATAGCGCTTGAGCAGGTCGGTGGCAAACATGAAGCCGCCCGTGAGCACTACCACAAACAGCGGCCGGCGGCCGGCGTAGTCGGCATTGAGCCGCCCGGCTACCTGGTCGATGGCCGTGGCGATTTCAGCGGCCGAGAGATAAGGCCGGAAAGCCTTGTTGTGGAGCGTAATAAAGGGGTGACCCATGCGGTAGGGAGTGGCCAACGCGGCCGTTTCGGGGCTGCAAAGGTAAGGCCGGCAACATAACCCCTGCGAGATGGCCTTAATTACCGCCTGGGGCCCGCCAACCAGCCAGCAACTAGCAGCTGCCCCACCGCCCGCCGGGCGCAGCTGCAAAATCGGCAGTATGCGAGCCTTTTATTGGCCGCAGGTCGCATTTTTTGCCGCGCGGCCTACGCTCCTACTTACTTTGGGCACCCAATAACCAGCCCTTTTTTAAGCCTTTTCCTCATGCTTACTCCTCCTAAATTGCTGCTGCGTGCACTCGCGGTAGCACTGCTGCTACCCAGCATGGCCGCGGCCCCGGCGCAGCCGATGGCGACTCGAAAGCCAGTCCTAAGGGCCGCCGCTGCGCCGGCGGGCCAGTTTGTGCGCCAGCACGGCCGCCTGCAGGTAGTGGGCACCCAGCTCGTGGACCAGCACGGCGATAAGCTGGTGCTGCGGGGCGTTAGCCTGGGCTGGCACAGCCTGTGGCCGCGCTTCTACAACGAGGCGGCCGTGCAGTGGCTACGGCAGGATTTTAGCTGCAACGTGGTGCGGGCCGCCATGGGCATTGAAGTGGGCGAGCGCAACTACAAGCAGGACCCCACTTTTTCGAAGGAGAAGATAACGGCCGTGGTGGATGGAGCCATCAAGGCCGATATGTACGTGATTATCGACTGGCACAGCCACAACATCAACCTGCCGGAGGCCAAGGGGTTCTTCGCCGAAATGTCGAAGAAGTACGCCAAGTACCCTAACATTATCTACGAGGTATTCAACGAGCCCGACCAGGAAAGCTGGCCCGAGGTGAAGGCGTATTCGGAAGAGGTTATCAAGGTTATTCGGGCCAACGACCCCCGCAACGTCATCCTGGTGGGCTGCCCGCACTGGGACCAGGATATCAACCTGCCCGCCGCCGACCCTATCAAGGGCTATAAAAACCTGATGTACACCATGCACTTCTACGCCGCCACGCACGGCAAGTGGCTGCGCGACCGCACCGACGCGGCCCTGCAAAGCGGCCTGCCAGTGTTCGTGTCCGAGTCGGCGGGCGTGGAAGCCAGCGGCGACGGCCCCCTCAACCCGGTGGCCTGGCAGGAGTACCTCGACTGGCTGGAAGCCAAGCACTTGAGCTGGATTGTCTGGTCGGTGTCAGACAAAGACGAGACGTGCTCGATGCTGCAAAAATCGGCCAGCGCCACGGGCCCCTGGCAAGACGCGGATTTGAAAGAGTCAGGCCTGAAAACGCGGGCGTATCTAAGGCGTTATAATACAGACAAATAACTCCCCTGCCCCAGCTACCTGGGTGAGCCTGGGTCCGGCTCCACACACCAAAAAGCCTGGTAACCAAGCGCTTGGTTACCAGGCTTTTTGGTGTATAAAACACCAGGGTCGTCGGGGGCGTGTACATTGTGCAGTCGGCAGACCCCACCCCCGGCCCCTCCCTTTTGGGGTGGGGTCTGCCGACTGCACAATGTACACACCTTCCGAAACGGACTTAGTAATGAATCACTTGCAATGCCCGTAGCACCGCAGCTTCGGCGGCCGGCGGCACAGCTTGCGCAAAGCGCACGTGGGGCTGGCTCAGGTCCGTGCGCCGGGGTGCCGGGGCCATGTCGGGGGCCGCCCCCACGCGGGCAATGTGCGGGGCAATAACGAGCGAGACGATGCTCATGAGCTTGATGAGGATGTTCATGCTGGGGCCGCTGGTGTCCTTGAAGGGGTCGCCCACGGTGTCGCCGGTTACGCTGGCCTTGTGGGCCTCGGAGCCCTTGTACTGCATTTTGCCATCGACCAGCACGCCTTTCTCAAACGATTTTTTGGCATTGTCCCAGGCCCCGCCGGCGTTGCTCTGAAACATGGCCATGAGCACGCCGCTCACCGTGACGCCCGCCAGCGTGCCGCCCAGCA
>CAXTFI010000076.1:0-21244 GCA_964243255.1 uncultured Hymenobacter sp. | reverse complement strand
GCAGGTGCTCGACCGCTTCCGCAACCCCGCCGTGGAGCACCGCTGGCTGGCCATCACGCTCAACTACTCGGCCAAGCTGCGCATGCGCGTCGTGCCCGATTTGCTACACTACTACGGGCGCTTTGGGGCGGTGCCGCAGTACGTGGCGCTGGGCTTCGCAGCCTACCTGCTCTTCATGCGCGGCACCCGCCAGGAAGGAAACGCCTGGCTGGGCGAGGCTAACGGCCAGGAGTACCCGATTCAGGACGAGCAGGCCGGCTACTTTGCCGAGCTCTGGCAGCGCCTGCCGGCCAGCGAGCTGGTGCCCACCGTGCTGCGCAACGAAGCCCTGTGGGGCACCGACCTCACGGCCCTGCCCGGCTTTGCCGAAGCCGTGGCACGCTATACCAGGCAGCTTCAGCAGGAAGGAACTGCCGCCACTTTGGCCACGCTTTTAAATAAAAACCAGCGCGCGACGGTTTAATATCAATGAGCAAGGAGCAGTGAATACTGAGCAATTGCCGGATACCGCTTGGCCAGGGTTAGGCGCTCATCAAGCCATCACTCATCCAATTGCTCATTGCTCATTATTTATTGCTAACTACCTATGAAGCACTTAGTTGCTAAAATTCACCCCGCCGATAACGTGCTTGTCGCCCTCACCGACCTGCCCATCGGCACGCCCGTAACCTGGGATGGGGTGACCGTGACGACCACCGAAAAGATACCCGCCAAGCACAAGCTGGCGCTGCACAGCTTCGCCCCCGGCGATGCCATCACCATGTACGGCGTGCTGGTGGGCCGCATGGCCGCGCCCGTGGGCCAGGGCGGCCTGCTCACCACCGCCAACATCAAGCACGCCACCGACGCCTACCAGGAAGGCCAGCACCCCCACCGCTGGGCTCAGCCCGACGTGACGCAGTTTGCGGGCCGCACTTTCAGGGGCTTTCACCGGGCCGACGGCCGCGTGGGCACGGCCAACTACTGGCTGGTTATCCCGCTGGTATTCTGCGAGAACCGCAACATCCAGGTGCTCGAAGAAGCCCTGGTGAACGACCTGGGCTATGCCCGCCGCAAAAGCTACCAGCCCCAGACCCAGGCCCTGCTGGAGCTGATGCAGGCCGGCAAGTCGGTCGAAGAAATATTGGCCACCGACCTGCAATCGGCCGAGGTCAGCCACCAGAAAGTGAAGCCGTTTCCGAACGTGGACGGCATCCGGTTCTTGAGCCACGAGGGTGGCTGCGGCGGCATCCGGCAGGATGCCCAAACGCTGTGTGGCCTGCTGGCCGGCTACATCACCCACCCTAACGTGGCCGGCGCCACGGTGCTTAGCCTGGGCTGCCAAAACGCGCAGGCCAGCATGCTGCAGGACGAGATTGCCAAGCGCGACCCCCACTTCAGCAAGCCACTGTTCATCCTCGACCAGCAAACCATTGGCACCGAGGAGGCGCTCGTGAGTACGGCCCTGCGCCAGACGTTTGCCGGCCTCATGCAGGCCAACCAGCAGCAGCGCCAGCCCGCGCCGCTCAGCAAGCTCACCATCGGCCTGGAGTGCGGCGGCTCCGATGGCTTCTCGGGCATTTCGGCCAACCCCGCCGTGGGCCACGTCTCCGACTTGCTGGTGGCGCTCGGCGGCTCGGTTATCCTGGCCGAGTTCCCGGAGCTGTGCGGCGTGGAGCAGGAAATCGTGAACCGCTCGGTGGACCACGACACGGCCCAGCGCTTCACCTCCCTCATGAAAGCCTACGGCGACAGCGCGGTGGCCGTGGGCTCGGGCTTCGACATGAACCCCTCGCCCGGCAACATCCGCGACGGCCTGATTACCGACGCCATGAAGTCGGCCGGGGCGGCCCGCAAGGGCGGCTCGTCGCCGGTGGTGGCCGTGCTCGACTACCCCGAGCTGGTCACCAAGCCCGGCCTGAACCTGCTCTGCACGCCCGGCAACGATGTGGAAAGCACCACCGCCGAAGTAGGCTCGGGGGCCAACGTGGTGCTCTTCACCACCGGCCTGGGCACGCCCACCGGCAACCCCATTGCGCCCGTGGTCAAAATCAGCTCCAACACCAAGCTGGCCCAGCGCATGCCCGACATTATCGACCTGAACACGGGCACCGTCATCGACGGCGACGAAACTATTGAGCAGGCCGGCGCCCGGATTTTAGATTATGTTATTCAGGTGGCTAGTGGCCTGGAAGTGAGCGCCGTGCGCCACGGCCAGACCGACTTTATCCCGTGGAAGCGCGGGGTGTCGCTGTAAGCTGAAGCACTACCTATTGAACGTCATGCTGAACGCAGTGAAGCGTCTTGGTCGCTTCAGCCGTGTCGTTCAACGACCCCGCCAAGATGCTTCACTGTGTTCAGCATGACGTTCTTTTTGTGTTTTAATAACAGTTGATAATTGCTCACTGCTAACTGATAATTGAATTATGACGCCCTTCCTCGCCGACGACTTCCTGCTGCAAACCGCAACGGCCCGCCAGCTTTACCACCAGCACGCCGCGCCGCAGCCCATTATCGACTACCACTGCCACCTGCCGCCCGACCAGATTGCCCAGAACCGGCAGTTTGCAAATATCACGCAGGTGTGGCTCTACGGCGACCATTATAAGTGGCGCGCCATGCGGGCCAACGGCGTGAGTGAGCGCTTCATTACGGGCGATGCGTCGGACTGGGAGAAGTTTGAGAAGTGGGCCGAAACGGTGCCCTACACCGTGCGCAACCCCCTCTACCACTGGACGCACCTGGAGCTGCGCCGCTACTTCGGCATCACCGAGCTGCTGAACAAGGATAGCGCCCGCCGCATATTTGACCAGTGCAATGCGCTGCTCCAAACCCCCGAGTACCGCGTGCAGGGCCTGCTGACGAAGATGAACGTGCGCGTGGTGTGCACCACCGACGACCCCGCCGACTCGCTGGAGCACCACCAGGCGCTGGCGGGCCACGGCTTCGGCACGCGCATGCTGCCCACCTTCCGCCCCGACAAGGCCATGACGCCCGAGGCGCCCGATTACCGCGCCTACCTCGACCGGCTGGGCGCTGCCGCTGGGGTCAACATTCAGTCGTACAGCGACTTACAAAACGCGCTGCGCCAGCGCCACGACTTCTTCGCCGCGCAGGGTGGCCGCCTCTCCGACCACGGCCTGGAGCAGCTCTACGCCGCCGACTACACGGAGGAGCAGGTAGCCGCCATCTTCGACAAGGCTCGTAATGGTCAGGCGCTGAGCACCTTGGAGATTGAGCAGTTCAAGTCGGCCATGCTGATTTTTTTGGCGGAGCTGGACTGGCAGAAGGGCTGGACGCAGCAGTTTCACCTGGGCGCGCTGCGCAACACCAACGCCCGCGCCCTGCGCCAGCTCGGCCCCGACACCGGCTGGGACTCGATTGGCGACTTCAGCCAGGCGCAGGCGCTGGCGCGTTTCCTGGACCGCCTCGACAGCCAGGACAAGCTGGCCAAAACCATCATCTACAACCTCAATCCGGCCGACAACGACGTGTTTGCCACCATGATTGGCGACTTCCAGGACGGCTCGGTGGCCGGCAAAATGCAGTTTGGCTCGGGCTGGTGGTTCCTGGACCAGAAGGACGGCATGGAAAAGCAGCTCAACGCCCTCAGCAACATGGGTTTGCTGAGCCGCTTCGTGGGTATGCTCACCGACTCGCGCAGCTTCCTCTCGTTTCCGCGCCACGAGTATTTCCGGCGCATCTTGTGCAACCTGCTGGGCCGCGACGTGGAGAACGGCGAGCTGCCCGCCGCGGAGCTGCCCTGGCTGGGCCAGCTGGTCGAAAATATCAGCTACGGCAACGCCCGCGACTACTTCGGCTTCGAGCAGACGGCGGCCCCGGTAAGCACGGGTGAGTTGGTAGCTGGCTAGTTATGAGTTGTGAATTGTAAAAAGTTTGTCATTGCGCTCGCAATGACAAAAGATTAAACCCAATCAATAAAACTCACAATCCACAATTCTCCCCCACGTGAAGCAAGTCGTAACCTTCGGCGAAGTAATGATGCGGCTCTCGCCGCCGCTGAATTACCGCCTGCCCCAAACCGCCACCCTCGAAGTAACCTACGGCGGCGGCGACGCCAACGTAGCCGCTGCCCTCGCCCAGATGGGCGTGCCCGCCGCCCACGTCTCGGCCTTCCCGGCCAACGAACTGGGTTACGCCGCCGCCAACCACCTGCGCCGCTACGGCGTGGACGTCGGCCACTGCCGCTTCACGGAGGGTCACCGGCTGGGTTTGTATTTTCTGGAAGTGGGCGCCTCGCTGCGGCCCAGCCGCATCGTGTACGACCGCGCCGACTCGGCCTTTGCGCACCTCGACCCGGCGGCTTTCGATTGGGATGAGATTTTGAAAAATGCCGGCTGGCTGCACTGGACGGGCATCACACCCGCCATTTCGGCCGCCGCCGCCCAGGCCACCGCCGATGCCATTGCGGCGGCGCGGCGGTTGGGCCTCACCGTGTCGGCCGACGTGAACTACCGCCGCAACCTGTGGCAGTACGGCCAACGCGCGCAGGACGTGATGCCCGCTTTAGTAGCCGGCTGCGACCTGGTGGTTTGCACCGAAGGCGACGCCGAGGACCTGTTTGGCATCCGGGCCGCGGCGGGCACCGACAACGGCTTCGTCTCGATGAGCGAGCAGCTGACCGGGCGCTTTTCGCAAATCAAGCGCGTTATTGCCACCCGCCGCCAAACGCAAAGCGCCTCGCACGAGCGCATTTGCGGCCTGCTCTGGGACCAGGGCGAGTTCTTCGAAACGCCCTTCTACGACATCTCGCCCGTGGTGGACCGCATTGGGGGGGGCGACTCGTTTATTTCGGGATTTATTTACGGCTCAAGCACTTACGACAGCCGGGAGCAAGCCCTGTCTTTCGCTACTATTGCCTCGGCGCTGAAGCACACCATTCACGGCGACATTAATTTGGTGACGCCCACCGAAGTCGAGCACCTCATGCAGGGCAACCTCACGGGGCGGCTGCTACGATAAATTTTCTGTCTGTCATGGCGAGCCTGCGAAGCAATCGCACCCGAACAATATCCGAACGACTCGTTCAGATGCGATTGCTTCGCAGGCTCGCCATGACAGACGACCTACCAGACCAGAATTGCCCCATATGCTTTCTTCCCAAGAAGTTCTCGCCCGCGTGCTGCAAGCGCCGCTGGTACCGGTTTTTTTCCACGCCGACGCGGCCTACGCGCAGTCGGTGGTGCGGGCCTGCTACGCGGGCGGCGTCCGGGTGTTTGAGTTTACCAACCGCGGGGCCAATGCCTTCGAGGTGTTTCAGGAGCTGGCCAAGCTGACCGCCACCGACTGCCCCGACCTGGTGCTGGGCATCGGCACCATCTACACGGCCGCCGATGCCGAGCGCTTCATGGCGGCGGGCGTGGCCTTTGTGGTGCAGCCCGTGACTACTGCCGACGTGGCCGCCGCCTGCCAGCGCCACGACGTGGCCTGGGTACCGGGGGCGCTGACCCTCAACGAGATATACGCTGCTACCCAGCTCGGCGCGCAGCTGGTAAAGATATTTCCCGGCAACCTCGTCGGGCCCGACTACATCAAGGCCGTGCGCGGGCCCCTGCCCGCCACCAAGCTCATGGTAACGGGCGGCGTGGAGCCCACCGAAGCCAGCCTCACCGAGTGGTTTGGGGCCGGCGTAAACGTGGTAGGCATTGGCTCGCAGCTTTTTAAGGGGGCTAGCGACGCGGCCACGATTACGGCGCGGGTGGCCCCGCTGATGGCGTTTTTACAGAAGCAAGCGACTGGTAGTTAACACATTGAATCGTTTGTTATTGCGAGCGCAACGCGGCAATCGCAATGAAGGGGGATGATGCCCGAACAGCTCGTTCTGGGGCGATTGCCGCGCTACGCTGGCAATGACAACTGCTCATTGCTCACTACTAATTGCTCATTACCTATGAATCCCACCCTTCGCCCTTCGCCGCCCGGCCTCGCTACCTCGCCCGTGGGCCGGTACCGCTGGACCATCTGCTCGCTGGTGTTTTTTGCCACCACGATTAACTACCTCGACCGGGCAGTTATCTCGCTGCTGAAGCCCTACCTCGAAAAGACATTTCACTGGAATTCAGGCGATTATGCCAACATCGAGATTGCCTTCAAGCTGGCTTACGCAGTGGGTATGATTGGGGTGGGCCGCATTATCGACAAGCTGGGCACCAAGCTGGGCTACGCGCTTTCGACGGCGCTGTGGAGCCTGGCGGCCATGGGCCACGCCCTGGTGAGCAGCACGCTGGGCTTCGGCGTGGCGCGCGGGTTTTTGGGCATCACGGAGGCCGGTAATTTTCCGGCCGCCATCAAAACCACGGCCGAGTGGTTTCCGCAGCGCGAGCGGGCCCTGGCCACGGGCATTTTCAACTCGGGCTCCAACGTGGGGGCCATCGTGGCCCCGCTCACGGTGCCGCTCATCGCCGAAACCATTGGCTGGCAGTGGGCTTTCCTCATCACCGGGGCGCTGGGCTTTGTGTGGCTGGGGCTGTGGCTGCTGATTTACGAAACCCCGGCCGACAGCAAGCGCCTGAGCAAGGCCGAGTTTGACTACATCAACGCCGACATTCCGGCGGGCCTGCCGGCCGAGGGCGTGGTGGAGGAAAAGCCCAAGGCTTCGTGGGGCAAGCTGCTCACCTTCCGGCAGACCTGGGCCTTCGTGGCGGGCAAGTTTCTCACCGACCCCATCTGGTGGTTTTACCTGTTTTGGCTGCCCGACTTTTTGGGCAAGCAGTACCACCTCAAGGGTACGGCTATTGCCCTGCCGGTGGCGGCCGTGTACGTGCTCTCGAGCGTGGGCAGCGTGGGCGGCGGCTACCTGCCGCTGGGCTTTATCAAGCGCGGCATGCCGGCGTTTCAGGCCCGCAAAACGGCCATGCTGCTGATTGCCTTCGGCGTGTTCCCGATTGTGTTTGCGCAGTACCTGGGGCAGTTGAATATGTGGCTGGCGGTGCTGGTAATCGGCATTGCGGCGGCGGCCCACCAGGCCTGGAGCGCCAATATTTTTACCACCGTGTCCGACATGTTCCCTAAGCGCGCGGTGGCCTCGGTTACGGGCATCGGCGGCATGGCGGGCGGGCTGGGTGGCATCGCCCTCACGGCCCTGGTGCAGAAGAAAATGTTTGTGCACTACGAAGCCATTGGCCAGCTTGATAAGGCCTACTTCATCATGTTTCTAATTTGCGGCGCGGCTTACCTGCTGGCCTGGGTTATCATGTTTACGCTGGTGCCACGCATGGAGCCTATTCAGCTTGATGAGGACGATATTCTACCCACCGCTGCTTAATTAGCTTGCTATGAACCGATTAGCTCCCACCCTGGCCTTGTTGGCGCTCCCGCTGCTGGCGCTGGCCCAGACTACCCATAAAGGCGCCAAACTCAACACCGCCCTTCTGCCGGCCGTAGTCAACGCCGGCCAGCGCAATGCCGACGCAGCCAAAGAAGTGGAGGCGCTGGAGCGCCAGCGCTTCGCCGCCCAGGTGAGCAAGGACTTCACTTTTCTGGAAAAAGCCTTTGCCGACGACCTTGTGTACACCCACTCCAACGGCAAGCAAAACGACAAAACAGAGTACCTGCAGAGCATCCGCGACGGCAAAAGCGTGTACGATAAAATCGACATTGAAAACATCAACGTGCGGGCCTACAACAACGGCCAGGCCGCCGCGGTAAACGGCCAAATCACTATCTACCAGCCCAATAAGCCCGACGGCACGCCCAACGTAGCCCATCTCAAGTACGTGACGATGCAGGTGAAAGACCCCAAAAAAGGCTGGCAAGTGGTGCTGTGGCAGTCGCAGAAGCAGGTGGAGAAATAATCAGTTATCAGTCATCAGCTATTAATTATCAGTGGGCATATACCGCTTGCTGTCAATTAGTTGCTGATGACTTCCAGCTGATAATTGATAACTGATAATTGATGATTGTTAAATGATAAATGACGACCTGGCGACCCCCGTTGGCACCACGCTTGAGCGCTACATCATGCGCAAGCAGGCTGAGTTTCCGTTTGCTACCGGCGAGCTCTCGCAGCTGCTGCGCGACCTGGCCCTGGCCAGCAAAATAATGGTGCGCGAGGTGAGCCGCGCCGGCCTCAGCCCCCTGGCCGAAGCCGTGGGCCCCGAGGGTGAGGCCCAGGCCCCGCGCCACCGCCTGGGCGAGGAGGCCCACATCCGCTTCGTGCGGGCCCTCACCAACGGCCGCGAGTGCTGCGCCGTGCTCAGCGAAGCGCAGGAAGCCATCATCGACACCGGCAACCCCGACGGCAAGTACGTAGTGGCCCTCAACCCGCTGAACGGCTCGGTGAGCCTCGATTTCAACGTGAGCACGGGCACCATCTTCAGCATTTACCGGCGCGTGAGCCGCTACGGGGGGCCGGCGCGGGCTGAGGACTTTACCCAGGGCGGGCGAGCGCAGGTGGCGGCGGGCTACATCCTCTACGGCTCCAGCGTGATGCTGGTGTACACCACCGGCCACGGCGTCACGGGCTTCACCTACGAGCCGAGCCTGGGCGAGTTCTTCCTCTCGCACCCCCGGCTTACTATTCCGGCGCGGGGCGAGGTGTTCTCCTGCAACGAGGGCAACTGGTTTGACTTCCCCGAGTTTGCGCGCACCTTTCTCACTACTTGCAAGCAGCGCCGCTACACGGCCCGCTACGTGGGCTCGCTGGCCGCCGACTACCACCGCAACCTGTTCACGGGGGGCATCTACCTCTACCCGCCCACCGCGCAGTGGCCCAGCGGCAAGCTGCGCCTGCTCTACGAGTGCTACCCCATCGCCTTCGTAACCGAACAAGCTGGCGGCATGGCAGTTACCGGAGCTACCAACGTGCTCGACGTGCCCCCCACCGCCGACCTGCACCAGCGCGTGCCCCTGTTCGTAGGCTCGGCCGAGCTGGTGCGCGAGCTGCAAGCCACGGTTTAATTCAATTATCAGTCACCAATTATCAGTTAACAGTCATTATTACTCGCTATAAATGAGCCCGTTGTGGCAGGCTGCACTTGGCTGCTAGCCTGCCGCCTACTGCTCCTTGATAACTGCTAATTGATGACTGCTAACTGCCTCCCCCATGCCCAAAATCATTGCGCCCGAAGCGGAGTTCAGCACCTTGCTGGGCGCCCTTAAGCAGGCTACGCCCGAAATATTCGCTGCCGATGGCGGTTACCTCAACCTGCTGGAAGGCAAGTGGCAGGAGCCCGGCCAGCCCAAGCCGTTTCACTCGCCCATCGACGGCTCCGACATTGGTAGCCTGCCCATGCTGCAGCACGACCAGGCCCTGCGCGCCGTGCGCGCCGCCAAGGCCGAAGCCGCCGCCTGGGGCGCCACTGACCTCGACGAGCGCAAGCGCCGCGTGCAGGCCTGCCTCGACCAGCTGCGCCCGCACATCGACCTGGTTAGCAAGCTCCTGATGTGGGAAATCGGCAAAACCTACAAGCTGGGCTTCAACGACATCGACCGCGCCGTGGAGGGCGTGCAGTGGTACGTGGATAACATCGAGAGCCTGCTCGGCGACCGCCAGCCGCTGGGCCTGGTCAGCAACATTGCCTCCTGGAACTACCCCATGTCGGTGCTGCTGCACGCCGTGCTGGTGCAGGTGCTAAGCGGTAACTCAGTGATTGCCAAGGCCCCCACCGATGGTGGCTTCATTTCGCTGAGCCTCACCTTCGCCGTAGCCCGCCGCTGCGGCCTGCCCGTGACGCTGGTGAGCGGCCCCGGCGGCGAGCTAAGCGACGTGCTGGTGAAAGACCCCGCCGTGGACTGCCTCTCCTTCGTAGGAGGCCGCTACAACGGCCGCAACATCGCCGACGCCCTGAGCGCCCAGGACAAGCGCTATATGCTGGAGATGGAAGGCGTTAACACCTACGGCATCTGGGACTACTCGCAGTGGGACCTGCTGGCCGACCAGCTCACCAAGGGCTACGACTACGGCAAGCAGCGCTGCACCGCCTACGTGCGCTGGGTGGTCGAGCGCCGCTTGTTTCCGCAGTTTCTCGAAACCTACACCAAGGCCATTGGCAGCCTCAAAATCGGCAACCCCACGCTGGTAGACGCCGCCGGCGACAAGCTGCCCGACCTGGCCTTTGGCCCCGTCATCAACGCCCGCCAGGCCCAGGACCTCGACCGCCTCTACGCCGACGCGCTCAAAACCGGCGGCACGCCTTTTTACGAAGGCAAGCTGGATGACTCGCTATTTCTGCCCGGCCAGGACCGCTCAGCCTACCGCGCGCCGCGCGCCCTGGTGGGCCTGCCCCGCCAGAGCGAGCTGTACTTCAAGGAGCCCTTCGGCCCCATCGACTCGGTAGTGCTCGTCGACCGCGTGGAGGAGCTGGTGGGTGAGATGAACATCTCGAACGGCGCGCTCGTGGCCGCCCTCGGCTCAGACGACGAGAAGTGGGCCACCCGCACCGGCAAGGAGCTGCGCGCCTTCAAGGTGGGCATCAACAAGCTGCGCAGCCGCGGCGACCGCGAAGAAGTATTCGGCGGCCTGGGCGAAAGCTGGAAAGGCGCCTTCGTGGGCGGCAAGCTGCTCGTGGAGGCCGTAACCCAGGGCTCGCCCGCGCAGCCCGTGCTCGGCAACTACCCCGACGCCGTGCTGCTACCCGAAAAGGCGTAACATTGTGTTAATCAGTTGATAAAAGGGCCGCCTTCCTATCTGGAAGGCGGCCCTGATTAGTTAGGTTGCTTCGCGCTATCATGACCAAAACCCTCCTTGCGCTGCTGGTGCTCCTCACGTTCCGCGCCGCCGCCCAGCAAGCGCCTATCCCCAACGTCATCGACTGGAAGGCGCCCGCCACGCTGCCCACCTACCTGCTGCAACAGGTGCACGAGCAGTACGCCCCGCGCCGGGCGGCGCTGGCGGCGGCCCTGGCCTCGGCGGCCGGCACGCAAGCCTACCGCGACTCGGCGCGGGCGCGCTTTCGGCGGGTGCTGGGGCCGCTGCCGGCGCGCACGCCGCTGCGGGCGCGGGTGGTGGGCACGGTGCCGCAGGCGGGGTTTCGGATTGAGAAAATTGTGTATGAAAGCACGCCGCACCACCACGTTACGGCCAACTTATACTTGCCCGATGGCAAGGGCCGCCAGCCGGCCGCGCTGCTCTTTTGCGGGCACGAAAACGCCAGCAAAGCCACGCCCTCGTATCAGCTCACGGCCCGGCTGCTGGCCCGCAACGGCTTTATAGTGCTCGTTATCGACCCCGTGAGCCAGGGCGAGCGGATGCAGCTCACCGATGCCAGCGGCCAAAGCCTGACGCGCGGCGGCACCACCGAGCACACCCTGCTCAACTCCCAAGCTACCCTGCTGGGCCGCACCCTGCCCGCCGAGCAGTTGTGGGACAACGTGCGCGGCCTCGACTACCTGCTCACCCGGCCCGAAGTAGCTACCGGCCGCGTAGGCTGCCTCGGCAACTCGGGCGGGGCCACCCAGGCCGCCTACTTTATGGCCTACGATGACCGCGTGCAGGCGGCCGCGCTGTGCAGCTACGTGGCCAGCGGCGAGCGCAACCTCACCCTCACCGGGCCCGCCGATGGCTGCGTGCAGCTGCCCGGCGCGGGCGGCGCGGGCCTCGACCTGGCCGACTGGCTTATCAGCTTCGCGCCCAAGCCCTTGCTACTGCTCACCGGCCGCTACGACTTTGTGGACCAGACCGATATGGAGGCCACCTTCGCCGAATCAAGGCAGGCATATACCGCGATGGGTCAAGCCGATAAGACGGCCATTTTCACCTACGACGACGGCCACGGCATTTCGGCCCCCAAGCGGGCCGCGGCGGCAACCTGGTTTCGGCGCTGGCTGGGCGATGGCCAGCCGGCCGTGCCCGAAAATGCCGCGCCCGCCCTGCCGGAAGCCACCTTGCGCTGCACGGCCACGGGCCAGGTCAGCACCAGCTTTAAGGACGAGGAAAGCCTGGCCACCACCCACCTGGCCGAAGCGCGGGCGCTAACCCAGCGCCGCGCCGCCTACTCGCCCGCCGCGCTGGCAGCCGTGGTGAGCCGGCAGTTGGGTTTGCCCCGCCAGCCTGCCGGCCCGCTGAGCTTTGCCGGGCGCGACACCCTGCGCCTGCCGGGCGGCCAGGCGTGGCAAAGCTTCGTTCTGCGCCAGGCGGGCCCGCCGCTGCCGGTCCGGCTGCTGCCCGGCTCCACGCCGACTACTCGCCTCGTGCTGTGGCTGCCCGGCCAGGGCATGGCCGCCACCCTGCGCGACAGCGCCGCCCGCCTGGCCGCCTACCAGCGCCAGGGCACGGCCGTGCTGCTGGCCGACCTGCGCGGCCTGGGCGAAACCACCGACCCCACCGCCTTCAACGACCCCAAATACTACAACCAGGAATACCGCGATGCCCTATTGGCCCTGCACCTGGGCCGCCCGCTGCTGACCCAGCGCGTGGCCGATGTGCGCACGTTGCTTTCTTTCATTCAAAACGAAAGCCGCCTGGCTACCCTGCCCCTACTGCTGCGCGCCGATGGCCCGGCGGCACTGGTGGCGCTGCACGCGGCGGTGGTGCTGCCCGGCATTGCGCAGGTGCAGGTAAGCGGCGGGCCGCCCTCCTTCACGTATTTTCTGGACAACCCGGCGGCCAAAGACGCCTACTCGGCCGTGCTGCCGGGCGTGCTACGCTACTACGATGTGCCCGACCTGCGCCGGTTTCTGGGCAGCAGGCTTGTTAAATAGTTGTTTGATTATCAGTAGTTTAACGTAATTGCTACGTTACCAGATTGCCTGCTAGCCACCAGTACAGCGGCCGCAGGCGGCGCGCTGGCAGCGCACGCTTCGCGTTGCAGCTGTTCAGTCAGTTGACCGTCATGCAGGGCGTAGCGAAGCACCTCGCTCGCCGCCGCCCTGCGCTAAAAGTCACCGCTGCCCGCGAGCTACTGCCCGGCGGTCGGCCTCACGGGCTGGCATGTTTTATACAATTCCCGAAGCAGCTTCTCCCACAAGCGCCGGGTTCACCCGAGCCCGGCGAAGGGTTCGGCGCGCCGAATGGCTCATTGAGAGAGCAGGGCCCGCCGCTAAGCAGCTAAGCAGGTCAGCTTACCACGCACTTCTCACCTTTGGCTCAGTCAACTGCGCGAGTGGCTTTGGTCACCGCCGCAGCTTTGGCAGCTGCTATCCTACGCTTCTTTCTGCGCGTGATTACATTACTTACCCTTCCCTTCCTTACCGTGCTGGACCGCGGCCCGCGGCCCAGTAGTGGCCCGTGCCCAAGGCCCCGAGCACGCCAATGCTAGCGTTGGCGTGCTCGCAAGCGGCGGCCGGACCAGTACAAAGTATTATCAGCACAATTCGCTCAAAATCAACTTACTACCTCTAAGCTAATTGCTTCAGTTAGCGCCGCGCTAAACGGCCAGCGTCAGCGCGCGCGGCAGCTCAAACTTTAGCTCGCGGCTTTTTTTGCGGCCGTGCAGCTGGGTCAGAAAACTATCGAGCTCGGGCTTGTACTCCAGCCACAGGTCCTCGTGCAAGTGCTTCGGAATGAGGTTGGTAAGCCGCACCGCCAGGCGCGCCGTGCCCACAAAAAAACCCTGGTACTCGCTATCAAACTGCCCGGTGTAGTTCTCAAAAATCAAGCGCAGCGCGTACAGGCTCAGGTCGATTTCGAGCTGCTTGCTCTTCGTAACGCGCCGGGCGCGGGCGGCCTCCTGCACGGCCCCGCGCAGGGCCTTCACCAGGCTGCGGTTGAGCAGCCGGCCCGTCACGGCCACGTTAAACAGCTCGTGGATGCGGTCGGCGGCGGCCTCGTACTCGCCCTCCAGCGTCACGTCGGGCAGCAGCTCAAAGCGGAAGGTGTCGTAGAGCTCGGCGTCGCGGCGGGCGGCGCGCAAAATCAGCGCCTCCTTTTCCTTGTCGGACAGGCGGGCCACGGCTTTTTTAAAGTCGGCGGAGGGAACGGGCATAGCTAGCAGGAGGAATTTGGAATGACGCAGGCAGAGTCAGGCAGCTGGCAATTGCTCCCTGCTCCTTCCAAATTCCTCCTTCAAAAGTAGCGGCTGGCGGCGCTTATCTCCTTTTCGGGCCGAACGAAACCGCCCCCCTTGCGGTTATCAGCCAGCCCCGCGCTTCGCCGGGGCCGCCGTATTTTTGTGCCATGGCTTTCCCCGCTACCCGCCCGCAAATTGACCACGATTCCGACGTGCTGCTGCTCGAAGAAGAGCAGGAGCTGCGCACGCTCGTGGTTTACAACGACGACGTAAACACCTTCGACCACGTTATTCAGACGCTTATCGACGTGTGCGGCCACGAGCCCGAGCAGGCCGAGCAGTGCACGCTGCTCATTCACCACAAGGGCAAGTGCGCGGTCAAAAACGGCACCTTCGACGAGCTGGAGCCGCGCTGCTCGGCCATCCACGACCGGGGTATTTCGGCGGACATTGTCTAACAATCAATTGTCATGCTGAGCCTGCCGAAGCATCTCGCATGGGGTACTAATTCAATCGTTTAACGGTGCGAGCAAGATGCTTCGGCAGGCTCAGCATGACAGCCATTCATGGATTTTCCTTCCAAACTCATTGAGAACGCGGTAGTGGAGCTGGCGCGCCTGCCCGGCATTGGCAAAAAAACGGCGTTGCGCCTGGCCCTGCATCTGCTCAAGGCCGAAAGCGATACCACCGCCAACCTGGCCGAGGCGCTGGCCAAAATGCGCTTCGACATCACGTATTGCCGCACCTGCCACAGCATTTCGGACAGCGAGGAGTGCAGCATTTGCGCCAATAAGCTGCGCGACCATGCCCAGGTGTGCGTGGTGGCCGACGTGCGCGACGTGATTGCCATCGAAAACACGGGCCAGTACCAGGGCGTGTACCACGTGCTGGGCGGCGTTATCTCACCCATTGAGGGCATTGGGCCGGCCGACTTGCAGGTCGATTCGCTGGTGGCCCGCGCCGGGGCCGAGGACTCCGAAATCCGCGAAATCATCCTGGCCATTTCGCCCACCATGGAGGGCGACACCACGGCCTTCTACCTCTCGCGCCGCCTGCGCGACTTCGAGCAGCTCAATATCAGCACCATAGCCCGCGGCATTCCGATGGGTGGCGAGCTGGAGTATGCCGACGAAATCACGCTGGGCCGCAGCATCGTAGAGCGCCAGCGCCAGGCGCGGTAGGGGCGCGTCGCACGCGCCTGGCTAGCGGCCGGGCATCCCCCTTTTTTGCCACGACCAGCGCGGGCGCGTGCGACGCGCCTACTTTTGCCGTGGTGAAGCTCTCCGTCGTTATTGTTAATTACAACGTCTGCTATTTTCTGGAGCAGGCCCTGTTGTCGGTTCGCCAGGCGGTGGCGGCCCTGGGCCAGCCCGCCGAGGTTTTTGTGGTGGATAACCACTCGGTTGATGGCTCGGTAGCGATGGTGCGGGCGCGCTTCCCGGAGGTTATTCTGCTGGCCAACCAGGATAATCCGGGGTTTTCCAGGGCCAACAACCAGGCCCTGCGCCAGGCCACCGGCCAGTACCAGCTGCTGCTAAACCCCGATACGCTGGTGGAGGAAACCACCTTCCGGCGCTGCTGCGACTTTATGGATGCGCACCCGCGCTGCGGCGGTCTGGGCGTGCAGATGCTCGACGGCCAGGGCCGGTTTTTGCCCGAAAGCAAGCGCGGGCTGCCCACGCCGGCGGTGGCGTTTTATAAGATTTTCGGGCTGGCGAGTCTCTTTCCGAAGTCGCGCACGTTTGGGCGCTACCACCTGGGCTTTCTCGACCCGGCCCAGCCCCACGCGGTGGCGGTGCTCAGTGGGGCGTTTATGCTGCTGCGCGGGGCCGCGCTGGCCGAAGTGGGTTTGCTGGACGAGGATTATTTTATGTACGGCGAGGACATCGACCTCTCGTACCGCCTCACGCGGGGCGGCTGGCAGAATTGGTACTTTCCCGGCACCCGCATTCTGCACTACAAAGGCGAGAGCACCAAGCGCACGAGCGTAAACTACGTGTTCGTGTTTTACCGGGCAATGGTCATTTTTGCCCGCAAGCACTTTGCTCCGGGCCGGGCCGGCTTGTTTTCCAAGCTCATCAACAGCGCCATCTGGCTGCGGGCGGGGGCGGCGGTGGGCCAGCGCCTGGCCACTGCTGCGGCCCCAGTGCTGCTCGACGCGGCCCTGCTCTACGCCGGCCTGTTTGCCCTCAAAGTGTACTGGGAAACCAACCAGAAGTACGTGCGCACCCCCTACCCGCCGCAGTACATGCTGGTGGCGTTGCCGGCCTACATCATCATTTGGCTGGCAACTACCTGGCTGAGTGGCGGGTACGACAAGCCCGCCCGCGCCAGCCGCGTGGTGCGCGGCGTGGCCGTGGGCACGGTGTTGATTTCGGCCGTTTCTAACTTCTTCGACGGCTGGCGCTTTTCCAAGGCGCTCATTGTGCTGGGGGGCGCGTGGGCGGTGGCCGCCCTCATTGGCCGCCGGCTGCTGGGCCACTGGCTGCGCCACGGCAACCTGCGCCTGAGCGAGGCCCGGCCCAAAACGCTGGCCATTGTGGGCTCGCTGGCCGAAAGCCAGCGCGTGCGCCAGCTGCTGGCCGCCGCCCAGGTGCCCGTCAAAATTATTGGCTACGTCACGCCCGCCTATGAAGACAAGCAGCTAGCTGACAACGATTTACTTCACCCCGATTACCTGGGCACGGTGGCCGAGCTGCCGGACCTGCTGCGCCTCTATGACCTGACGGAGCTGATTTTTTGCGGCCTGGACCTGCCCGCCGGCCAGATTATCGACCTCATGGCCTGCCTGCCCCCGGAGCCGGCGGTGGCCTACAAGATTTTGCCCGCCGACAGCCAGTACATCATCGGCAGCAGCCGCAAAGACGCGCCCGGCGACTACTACGCCCTGGACCGCTCGTGGCGGCTGGGCCAGCCGGGCCAGCGCCGCAGCAAGCGCCTACTCGATTTGGTTGTTACGGCTATTATAGTAGCAATCAGCCCGTTGTTGATTTGGGTGCAGCGGCAGCCGGGTGGGCTGCTGCGCCACGCCGGCCAGGTACTGCGCGGCCGCCGCAGCTGGGTGGGCCTGCGCTACCTGCCCGAGGCCGGCAGCCGCCCGGCCGTGCTCTCGCCCGCCGACGTGGCCGCCACGGCCGCGCCCCTGCCCGAGGCTACCCGCCGCCGCCTGGAACTGCTGTATGCCCAGGATTATGAGCCCAGCTTCGACCTGGAAGTGCTGTGGCGCGGCTGGCGCAGGCTGGGCGGCGAGTAAAGGAAGCTTGGGTTTGCTGGTGAGAGACAGTTATTTTTCAATGAATTGACCAGCAGGCGGAAGCTTCCCACATTTTCAATACTTTTGCGGTTCGCACTTTTTTATACGCTAAGCTTATGTCTCCCAGCACTGCTAGCCCGGCCGCGCCGGCCGGCCTCACCGGGCCCGGCCCGGCCGCCTACCTCTCCGACCGCATCCGCCAGATTCAGGAATCGGCGACCATTGCCATGGCCAAGAAAAGCCGCGAGCTGGCCGCCCAGGGCGTCGATGTGATTAACCTGAGCTTTGGGGAGCCCGATTTTCAGACGCCGCAGTACATCAAGGACGCGGCCAAAAAGGCGATTGACGACGGCTACACTTTCTACACGCCCGTACCGGGCTACCTCGACCTGCGCCAGGCTATTTGCGATAAGTTATTGCGCGACAATCAGTTAACGTATCAGCCCAGCCAGATTGTGGTGAGCACCGGGGCCAAGCAGGCGCTCAGCAACATCATCATGGCGCTGGTAAACCCCGGCGATGAGGTCATTATTTTTTCGCCCTACTGGGTGAGCTACGCCGCGCAGGTCGAGCTGGCCGAGGGCGTGGCCGTGCCGCTCATGGGCACCCTCGAAAACGATTACAAAGCCACCGCCGCGCAGCTGGCCGCCGCCATTACGCCGCGCACCAAGGCCGTAATGTACTCGTCGCCCTGCAACCCCACCGGGGCCGTGTTTAGCCGCGCCGAGCTGAGCGCCATCGCCGACGTGCTGGCGCAGCACCCCGGCATCTTCGCCATTGCCGACGAGATTTACGAGTACATCAACTTCACCGGCGAGCACGTGAGCCTGGCGCAGTTTGCGCAGGTTAAAGACCAGGTAATCACCATCAACGGCTTCTCGAAGGGCTACGCCATGACGGGCTGGCGCCTGGGCTACCTGGCCGCGCACCCCGCCATCGCCAGCGCCTGCGACAAGCTGCAAAGCCAGATTACGTCCGGCACCTGCTCCATTGCCCAGCGCGCCGGCCTGGCCGCCCTGCAAGGCGGCCGCGCCTCGGCCGACGAGATGGTAACGGCCTACCGCCGCCGCCGCGACCTCGTGCTAAGCTTAGTGCAAGACATTCCGGGTCTGGTGACGCCCACGCCCGACGGCGCGTTTTACATCTTCCCCGACGTGTCGGCCTTTTTTGGCCGCACCGCGCCCGACGGCACGGTGATTAGTGACTCGTCGGACCTGGCCCTGTACCTGCTGCGCAACACCTACGTGTCGGCCGTGAGCGGCGACTCGTTTGGCGCGCCCAGCTGCATTCGCTTCAGCACCGCCGCTGCCGATGAGAAATTGGCCGACGCGTTTGGGCGCATCAAGCGCAGCCTGGGGGAGCTGCGGTAGAAGGGGAATTGGGAATGGAGAATTTAGGGAAATTACTAAAGTAATAATTCCCCTAAATTCTCCCTTCCCAATTTCTTTTTAAGCCTGCGGTTTAGTCTGGTTTACAATATGTTGTAGCACACCAAGTAGATTAGGTAATTCCAACGTGTAATACCGCGCTTCATCCAGGGTGCATATAATACCTTCCAGTTTAAGAAACTGCCATTCGACCCCTGTAGTAGCGCAACCATACAGGGTGGGAATAACCTTTTTTTCCCGCTCATTGAAGCGAGCCGCGCCGATGAGTTGCGCAGCGCATTGCACGGTACCTTGGTCCATATCCTGCTTTTTGGCCTCTGCCACACAAAATACCGGTGCTTTGATAAAATTGTGCAGCCGCACGTAGGACAGCACAAAGTCGCATTCGCCATTAAGGCCGCGGGCCGGGTCTACGTCCAGGTAGCCGCCCGATACAATGGTAAAAGCGTGGGCATTGCGCCGCGCCAACTCGGTTAAAATTGGACTAATCAGTCGCTCAGAACGAGATTTCTCATTACCGAAACCCAGCTGATTAGCTAGAGTCAGCGTTTCGGTCAGCCACTCACTCGGTGCTTCCGAACCAACCCCGCTGAATAGGTTTGCGCCCTGGAAGTCCACCCCAAAATCGGTACTCAGGCGGTCGAGGGTAAAATCACTGTAAGCCATAACTCAAAGGTACGCGGCTCACCCCGCCGTACCTTTACGGCACTTATGAACTTGCTATCCGCCGAGAATATCTCGAAGAACTACGCCGACCGCTGGCTGTTTCAAAACCTCAACTTTGGGCTGCAATTGGGGCAGCGCATTGCCTTTGTGGGCATTAATGGCACCGGCAAAACCACGCTCATGCGGGTGCTGGCCGGGCTGGAAAACCCCGATACCGGCCTGGTGACCCGCCGCCAGGGCATGCGCGTGACCTACCTGGGCCAGCAGCCCGTATTTGACGAAAGCCTGACGGTGGAGGAAACCATTTTTGCCTCCCAGAACGACACGCTGCGCGCCGTGAAGGACTACGAGCACGTGGTGAACGACCCCCACCACAACCCCGACGACCTGCAGCGCGTGATGGAGCGCATGGACACGCTCAACGCCTGGGACTACGAGAGTCAGGTGCAGCAGATATTGGGCAAGCTGGGCATATTGGGTGAGCTGCTGACGCGCAACGTGAGCAAGCTCTCGGGTGGGCAGCGCAAGCGCGTGGCCCTGGCGCGGGTGCTCATCGAAGAGCCCGATGTGCTGCTGCTCGACGAGCCCACCAACCACCTCGACCTGGCCACTATTGAGTGGCTCGAAAACCGCCTCAACTCGCCCAGCCTTACCCTGCTGATGGTGACCCACGACCGGTATTTCCTCGACAAAGTGGCCAACGAGATTGTGGAGCTCGACAAGGGCACCATGTACCGCTACCAGGGTAATTACTCGTATTTCGTGGAGAAAAAGGCTGACCGCGAGCTGCGCGAAGCCACCGAAGTGGAGAAGGCCCGCAACCTGTTTCGCAAGGAGCTGGAGTGGATGCGTCGCATGCCCCAGGCTCGTGGCACCAAGCAAAAGGCCCGCATCGACGCCTTCTACGTGACCAAGGAAAAGGCCAGTACCAACCTCAGCAAGCAGCAGCTGGAGCTGAGCGTGAAAACCACCCGCCAGGGCGGCAAAATCATTGAGGCCGATAGCCTGAACAAGAAATTTGGCGACAAAGTGGTGCTGGATGATTTCAGCTACGTGTTCAAGAAAAAGGACCGCATCGGCCTGGTGGGCCCCAACGGCGCGGGCAAGTCCACACTGCTCAACATGCTGACGGGCAAGCTCCAGCCCGACAGCGGCACCGTGGACGTGGGCCAGACCACCGTATTTGGCTACTACACCCAGACGGAGCTGGAGTTTGACCCCACCCAGCGCGTGATTGACATTGTGAAGGAGGTGGCCGAAGTGGTGGAGCTGGCCAACGGCGACGTGCTCACGGCCAGCCAGTTTCTGACGCTGTTTCTGTTTCCGCCGGCCCAGCAGTACACGCTGGTGAGCAAGCTGAGCGGCGGCGAAAAGCGCCGCCTGCAGCTGCTGCGCGTGCTGGTAAAAAATCCCAACTTCCTCATTCTCGACGAGCCCACCAACGACCTGGATTTGGGCACGCTCAACATTCTGGAAGACTTCCTGCTGAATTTTTCGGGCTGCCTGCTCATCGTGAGCCACGACCGCTACTTCCTGGACAACCTGGCCGAGCACCTGTTTGTGCTGGAGCCGGGCGGGGCCGTGCTCAACTTCCCCGGCAACTATACCGACTACCGCGACTACCTGGCCGAGCGCGAAACCGAAGCCGCCCTCGAAGCAGAGGAAAAGGCCGCCAAGGCCGCTCGCGCCGCCGCCAAGGTAGCCGTGGCCGCTCCGGCCGCACCCGCGCCGGTGGCCGCCCCGCCCAAGCGCCGCGCCAGCTTTGCCGAGAAGAAGGAGTTTGAGCAACTGGAGAAGGATATTGCCGCGCTGGAAAAGGAAAAGGAGCAGCTCGTGGCCGACCTGGCCGCCGGCCAGGGCTCGCGGGAGGAACTAACGAAATGGCCCGCCCGCCTGCAAGTAGTTGATAAAGAGCTGGATAGCAAAGGTGAGCGCTGGCTGGAGCTGAGCGACTTCGTGTAGCTGCGGCCACACAGTCGGTACGTTCAGGTGCTAATCGCCCTCCGCGGGCACCCCACCCCCTAGCCCCACGCCGCTTGATGCGCGGAATC
>CAXTFI010000075.1:0-21387 GCA_964243255.1 uncultured Hymenobacter sp. | reverse complement strand
GGCGCTCAGCGCGCCCTCGCCGTACACCACGTCTTCGCGGGGGTAGCCCAGCGTGTACACCCGCTCGCCAATTTCGGCCTGCCCACCCTTAAAGGTGTAGGGCAGCCGGCCAAAGCCGCTGAAACCAGCATCCTTGATGCGCAGGATGGCCAGGTCGTGCTTCACGTCGGAGTACACCGTTTCGGCGTGGTAGCGCTGGTGGTCGCGGCCCTCAATCAGCAGCGAGTCAGCCCCTTGAATCACGTGCGAGCTGGTAACCAGGTAGCCATCGGCCGTGAGGGCGAAGCCCGTGCCGCTAAACTTGCTTTCTACCACGGAAGCCGTAGGAGCCCCCCCGATTTTGCTGGCCACCTTGCGGCTCAGGGCCTGCTGGCTGCGCTTAATCTTGTCAATTTCGAGGCGCATCACGTTGTAGCCGTACTGCGAAGGCTGGGTGCGGAAGGAGCGCCACACATCCAGGCCCAGCAGCGTGCTGAACACCGCCAGAATAGCCACCGAAGCGGCCACGCCCACCGTGGCCCGGTGCCCGCTCCAAAACTCGCGCAGCTTGCGCTCGGTGCGCGAGATGCGCAGCATCGGGTTCACCGAGTGCGTGAGCGCGGAGGTGGTTTCTACCGGCGGGGTGGCTTCAGCGGCCAGCATGGCCTCGTGCAAGGCGCTGATGGTGTGGCGGGTACGGCGGCGCTCGCCGTAGGCGTGCAGCGTGCCCGTGAGGTCCAGGTACTCGGTGTAGAGCTGGTGCAGCCGCGGCTCGGCCCCGAGCCGGGCTTCGAGGCTGGCCCGCGCGCCGGTCGCCAGCTCGCCGCGCTGGTAAGCTTCAAAAAGGGCGTAGTAGTCGGCTTCGGTTTGCATCTTTTTTAGGGCCGGATTGCCGAATTGTCAGGCCTGTTGCATTGGGTGGGCGGCCAGGGATGACGCGCCACCATTCAACAGTGCTGACAATTCAGCCATTCAACAATCAAACTTCTTTATAATTGGCAAAAAACAACTTCTTTAAGCGCGTTAAGCACTTGTACTTCTGGGTCTTGGCGGTGTCGGCGTTGGTGTAGCCGTGCTCGGCCGTGAGGTCGAGCATTGATTTTTCGAGCAGGTAAAAGCCTTCGAGCAGCGAGCGGCAGGGCTCACCCAGGTGGGTGAGGGCCTCGCTCATGGTGGCAAAGCGCCGGTCGCGCTCTTCGGCTTCCTGCAAGTCATCCTCGGCCCCGGTGTTGAGGTAGGGGCCGTACTCTTCCTCGTCGAGCAGGCGCACGCCGTGCAGCCGGCTTTTGGTGGTGAGGCGCTTGAGCCACAGGCGGCGGCACACGGCGTAGAGGTAGGTTTTAATCTGGCAGCTCAGCTCCAGGGAGCCTTCGCGCACCTTCTCATAAAATACCATCACGCCCTCTTGGTACACGTCGCGGGCATCGTCCTCCGAGCCGCTGTTTTGCAGTACGAAGTGCGACACCATCGGCCAGTGCAGGCGATAGAGCTGGCTGAGGGCCCGTTCGTCGCCACCCTGGATGGCTCGGATAAGTTGGGCATCGGCGGCCAGCGCCGTTGTGCTATCCATGTTCATTCGCTTCGGGGGTTAATGCCAGCTAACGGGCATTAGTAACCCATGAAAAACTTTTTAAAATATTTTTCCAACCACCGGGTTACCTAGCCGCGGTGGCGGCATTAAGGGCAGATTTTAGCTTACCCTTTTCAAATTTACCCCAAGATGAACAACCTACTGAAAGTATCTGCCCTGTTCCTGGTTATCGGCATGACTTCGTGCGAGTCGAAAACCGCTACCAGCGAAACCACCACTACTACGCCTGCTACCACGGAGTCGTCGTCGACCATGAGCACCGATTCTGCTTCGACCACGGCTGCTCCTGCTGCTGACGGCGCAATGGCTCCTGCTGCTGCCGATGGCAAAATGGCTCCTGCTGCTGATGCCGCTGCTGCTCCTGCCGCTGCTGGTTCGACCACCACGACCGAAGAAGTTAAGAAGTAATTACGGCTGGGCCTAGCCCAGCGTAGTTATTCTTTAGTAAGAGGGTCCGCGCAGCAATGCGCGGGCCCTTTTTTGTGTTTTGGGCAGCAGCAGGCAAAAAGACTCAGCGCCCAGGCAGTGAGGCGTCTCTGCTGCTAAACCTCTACTACCCAATGAGTTCCAGCAAAGCGGCCGCGATGCCGAGCCAGGGCTGCTGCAAATCGAGGGTGACGATACGTACCGGGTGGCCGCCCAGCGCGTAGCGCACATCGACGGCGGCCGTGGCGGCCGGGTACAGCAAAATGCCTTCGAGGGCCTGGCCGGGGGCCGGCCGCAGGTTTTGGAGGTAGGCGTAGAGCTGGTAGAGGTGCGGCGCAATGAGGCGCGGCTGGTCGTAGCGCGGGCGCAGGGCGGCGGCGTAGTACTTGGTATCGAGGATGATTTTGCGGGCCGGGCTCTCCAGGGTGGTGTCGGTGAGCATGGTAGGCAACAGGCTCATATCCTGCTCGTTGGCAGCCTCCGCCTGCCAGGCAATCGTTTCGGTAAAGACGCGGTACTGGCGCTGCTCGCGGCGGTAAAAGTTGCGCACGGCCTGCTCGAAGAGCCGGGCCATCAGCCGCTCATCGCGCCGGAAGTCAGCGAAGCGGCCCCGGCCCTCCTCGGCTGGCGCGGGCAGTGCAGTTTCATAAATCAACTCGCAGATGTGCAGCAGAAACGCCCCGGCCGCCGCCAGCCGCTGGCGCCGCAGCGCGGCAAACACCAGCGCGGCCGGCGCCAGCGGCTGCACGCTGGCCGGCAAGCGGCGGCGCAGCTGGCTCACCGCGCGGCGCAGGGTCAGCGGCAGGCCGGGGTGCGGGGCCAGCGCCGCCAGCGTGCCGGCCAGCAGCTGGTGCAGCGGCTGGTTGGGGCTCAACTCATCGAAGGTGCACACGGCGCGGCCCTGGGGCAGCAGGCCCCGGCCCAGCGTGGGCGCCAGGTCGATGCGCCCGCGCAACTCGCTCACTTCTTGCTGGTTACTGATAAAGGCCAGCGGCAGGCCGGTGCGCAGCAGCTGGTGGCTGGCGTGCAGCAGCATCTGCGTCAGCAGCTCCAGGGGGCGGTGGAAGGGCGCGGCCTCGGTGGCTTGCAGCACGGCCGGCTCGGGCAGGCGCTGCCAGGCGTAGCAAAGCAAATAGTAAAGCGTGGCGAGCGGAATCAAGGATGTAGGGTAAGCTTTAGCTTGCCGGGCAGCTGCTGTATAACAAGGGTTTAGCAATCAAAAGAAATGTGCGGTAAGCTTTAGCTTGCCGTGAAGTGGTCCGTGAAATAATAGTTTTAAGCGTGACCCGGCAAGCTGAAAGAAACGTGCGGTAAGCTTTAGCTTGCCGTAAAAACTCTGCAAATCAATAGTTTAAGCGACACCCGGCAAGCTGAAGCTTACCGCACACCCTGGCACTTTACAAGCCCTCGAGCAGCTTGCGCAGCTGGGCGGCGGCGCGCTCGGGCTGCTCGCGCCAGTAGTCGGCCAGCAGCGGGCCAATTTCCTGCTCCAGCACCAGGCGCAGCCAGGCGCTGGCCTCGGCGGGCGCGGTGGGCGGCGCGCAGAAGTAGCTGTGGCCCACTTCAAAATCGGGCCCCAGCTCAGGGTCGGCGGCGATAATGTGGTTGAGCGCCGCCATTCGCTCGGTTATCAGCTCAATGTACGATTTACGTAACTTATTGACTGATAAAAACTTATGTAAAGCCGCGCCGAGCTGCGGCCGCAGGGCCACGAAGGCAAAGCGCCGCCGCAGGGCGTAGTCGAGCGGCGCCAGCGAGCGGTCGGCCAGGTTAAGGGTACCGATGAGGTAGAGGTTTTCGGGCACAAAAAACCGGGGCGCGTCGGGCGGGGCGTAGGGCAGGCGCAGGGCGTGGGCGGGGCCGCGCTTGTCGGGCTCCAGCAGCAGCAGCAGCTCGCCAAAAATGCGGGCCACGTTGCCGCGGTTCAGCTCATCAATCAGCAAAAAATAGGGCCGGTCGGGGTCTTGGGCGGCGCGCTGGCACAGCAGCGGCAGCACGCCCGGCACCAGCTGAAACTGCCCATCGGCCCCCGGCCGGAAGCCCAGAATAAAGTCTTCGTAGCCGTAGCTGGGGTGAAACTGCACCAGCTCGATGCGGCTTTCGTCGCGCGCGCCCAGCAGCAGCCAGGCCAGGCGGCGGGCCAGGTAGGTTTTGCCGGTGCCGGGCGGGCCTTGCAGCAGCAGCGCCCGGCGGCGGCGCAGGCCGGCCAGGGCCGCAGCTAGCTCATTATCAGCAATAAAAAGCTCGGCCAGTGCCTCGGCTTGGGTGTAGGCGGGTGGGGGAGGGGCGTAGGCAGCGGTAGGCTCGGCCACGGCGGCGAGGCTGGGTTTGAGCGAGGCTTCGGGGCCGGTGTAGAGGTCTTCGGCCTGCTGCTCGGCGGCCTGGCCCTGGTCCTGGGCCGAGCCGGCGGCGGCCAGCAGCGGCCGCTTGGCCACGATGGTGAAGTCGAGGGCTTCGAGCAGAGCGTTGGTGGGCTGGCCGGCGCCGTGGGGCCAGCGGGCCTGGGGGTCGGCCAGGGCCAGGCGGTGGGCCAGCTCGGCCACGGCGCGGGGCGGGTAGCGGCGGCCGCGGTACAGCAGCTCGTACACGGTGCTGGGCGGCAGGCGGCGGCCTTCGCGCTCTACCAGGCGCAGGGCGCGCAGCACGTGCTCGCGGGTGAGGGGGGCGGGGGGTGAGGAAGGAGAAGCGGTGGTCACGGTGCAAATGAACGCGTACTTGCGGCCGATGGTGCGGCTGGCCCGGTGTTTTTGGCGGGCGGCCCGCGCGGGGCCGCCCGCCAACCTTGCCGCCGTGGCCTGGTTATACGGTGTATGGCTCAGCAACTTCCTCCCGACCCCGCCGTGCTTAGCGGCCTTACGGCTTTCCAAAACCTGCCCGCCCCCGTGCTGGCCTGGCTGAGCGGGCACGGCGAGCTGTGCCGCTACGCCGACGGCGAAACCACCGTGGAGGCCGGCGCGCCCGCCACCCACATGCTGGGCGTGCTCGCCGGGGCCATGCAGTACTACCGCACCGACAATGGCCACCACGAGCCCGTGTTTCGCGTGGAGGCCGGCCAGCTTAGCGGAGTGCTGCCCTACTCGCGCCTGCAAGTGTTTCGGGGCCAAGGCATTGCCGTGGGCGAAACGACCCTGTACCTGCTGCCCCGCACCGAGTTTCCGGCCCTGGAGCAGGTGAGCCCCGAGCTGGTGCAGCGGCTGGTGGGCGTGATGAGTGACCGCGCCCGCGACGAGGTGCGCGGCCAGGAGCGCGACGACAAAATGCGGGCCCTGGGCAAGCTCTCGGCCGGCCTGGCCCACGAGCTCAACAACCCCGCCGCCGCCATTGCCCGCGCCGCCGACACGCTCAATAACATGCTGAAAAGCAAGCCCGTACTCCTGCAAAACCTGCTGCTGGCCTGCCCGCCCGCCGAAGCCGTGGCGGCGCTGCTCAGCTCGGGCAGCGCGCCCGAAGTGGGCAAGCCGGGCCCGCCCCGCTCGGCCCTGGCCCGCGCCGACTCGGAAGACGAGCTGGCCGACTGGCTCGAAACCCAGGGCTGCCCCGACGGCTACGCCCTGGCCCCCAGCCTGCTCGAGGCCGGCCACACCGCCGCCACGCTGGCCCCGCTGCTGGCCCCGCTGCCCGCGCCGGCCCGCGCGCCCGCCCTGGCCTGGCTCGAAGGCCACCTGGCCGCCCTGCGCCTGGCCCGCGACATTCACGAAGCCAGCCAGCGCATCAGCACGCTCGTGGGCAACGTGAAAACCTACTCGCACATGGACCGCGCCGGAGGCCGCGAGCAGCTCGACCTCCCGGCGGGCCTCGACAGCACCCTCAACCTGTTTGAGCACGCCCTGCGCCATAAAAACGCCAAGCTGACCCGCGCCTACGCCCCCGATGCGCCCCCGGTGCTCGCCGAAGCCGGCCAGCTTAACCAGGTGTGGACCAACCTGATAGACAATGCCCTTGACGCCCTGCCCGCTACCGGCGGCACCCTCACGGTGCAGCTTGCCAAGCAAGGCAGCGGCGCGTGCGTCAGCATTATCGACAACGGCAGCGGCATTACGCCCGAGGTGTTGGCCCACCTATTTGAGCCGTTTTACACTACCAAGCCAGCCGGCGAAGGCAGTGGCCTGGGCCTCGATATTGCCCGCCGCATTGTGCAGCAGCACGGCGGCCGGCTCGATGCCCGCTCGGTGCCCGGCCGCACCGAGTTTTCGGTGTGGTTGCCAGGGGTAGGGTAAACAACTGTGCGGTAAGCTTTAGCTTGCCGGGTTAACGCTAGGGAAGGAGTTAACTAATGGCCGCCGCGCCCACCTTATAGCAGATTATTGCTGGGTTACTTTTCCTCTATCGTTAGCCCGGCAAGCTAAAGCTTACCGCACAGCTACATGAGTATAAGGCCACTGCGTCCACTCGCTCACCAGCCCGGCTTTCACCGGATTATTCACCACGTACGCAATAACACGCTCTTCCTCCCGGCTATTTCGCACTACATGGTCGTAGCTTTCTTTTCGCCAAAATTCCTGCCCAGTAAGACCAAGTAATCTATTGGCGGCCAGCGCGGTGCGGCCCTTCAGCCGCTGCGTCATGCGAGCCGCCGAGAACGCTGGGTTTTCCGGTAGCTGCACTACCAAATGCACATGGTTGGCCATGAGGCAAAACGCTAGCACGGCCACATCCAGCTCGGGCAACCGCTTTATCTCCAACATAATTACTTCGGCCACGGCCGGCTCGCGCAGCCAGGTTGGGCCGGAAGTAGCCGCGTCCAGCACCGCATCATATTTGGCGAAGTGCTGCTTTTTAAGGTTCGCTACGGCGGCGGGCTGCGAGCTTGGTGGCAGGTTGGCTAAGGCGTCTTGAATGGCTAATTCCCGCTCGTCAATCAATTGGTGTAGAGTAGCTTGAGCAATGGAGTTAGCTAAGCGAAAAGTGAAGAAAATCGTGGCTCCCGGCGGCAGCACGTGCGGTAAATTGCGCCGGTACTGCGTCTTCATACTGTGCATGTGTGGTAAGCTTCAGCTTGCCGTGAGTGAACTAGTTGATAATCTGACGGCAAGCTGAAGCTTACCGCACAAATCCAGAAAGTGCGGTAAGCTTTAGCTTGCCGAAAGTGAAAAATCGATAAACCGACGGCAAGCTAAAGCTTACCGCACACTATTCATGAAAAAGCCTATTATTCTTACGGTTGATGACGATGCCCAGGTGCTGGCGGCCATTATCCGCGACTTGCGCCAGGAGTTTCGGCAGGACTACCGCATCCTGAGCGTGAACTCGGGCCCCGAAGCGCTGACCACGCTCACCGAGCTGCGCGCCCGCGCCGAGCCGTTGGCCCTGGTGCTGGCCGACCAGCGCATGCCCGAGGTAGAAGGCGTGGAGGTGCTCACCCGCGCCCGCGAGCTGTTCCCGGAGGCTAAGCGCGTGCTGCTCACGGCCTACGCCGACACCACGGCCGCCATCAAGGCCATCAATTCGGCGCAGCTCGACTACTACTTGCTCAAGCCCTGGGACCCGCCCGAGCAGCTGCTGTATCCGACGCTGCACGACCTGCTGGCCAGCTGGCAGGCCGCGTACCGGCCGGCCTTTGCGGGGCTGCGGCTCATTGGGTTTCAGTGGTCGCCGCTCTCGCACGAGCTCAAGGATTTTCTGAGCGGCTACATGGTGGGCTACCAATGGCTTGATTTTGAGAAAGATACCGAAGCCAAGGTGCTGATGGAAGCCAACGGCTTCACGCCCGACGACCTGCCGTTCGTCATTTGCCCCGATGGCCAGGCCGTGGCCAAGCCCGAAAAGTCTGACCTGGCCCGGCACCTGGGCCTGCTGGTGGAGGCCCAGCAGGCGCTGTACGACGTGGTGGTGATTGGGGCCGGCCCCGCCGGACTGGCCGCCGCCGTGTACGGTGCCTCGGAAGGGCTGAAAACGCTCATCATTGAGCGCCAAACGCCGGGCGGGCAGGCGGGCTCGTCATCGCGCATCGAAAACTACCTGGGCTTTCCGACCGGCGTCAGCGGTGCCGAGCTTACGCACCGGGCCTGGAGCCAGGCCACCCGCCTCGGGGCCGAGTTTATGGCCCCGCAGGAAGTGCTGGACCTCTGCATTCAGGATGGCTACAAGGTGCTGACGCTGAGCGATAAAACCGAAATAAAAGCGCGCGCCGTGGTGCTGACCACCGGCGTGAGCTACCGCACGCTCGACGCGCCGGGCCTGGCGCGCCTGAGCGGGGCCGGCGTGTATTACGGGGCGGCCCGCACCGAGGCCCGCAGCTGCAGCGACCAGCCGGTATACATCATCGGCGGGGGCAATTCGGCGGGGCAGTCGGCCATGTATTTGTCGGCGTTTGCTTCGCGGGTGTTTATCGTGATTCGGGGGGCCGGCCTGGCCGCCAGCATGTCTTCCTACCTCATCGAGCAGATTAGCCAAACGCCTAATATCGAGATTTTGCCCCACACCCAGGTGCGCGAGGCCTGCGGGCAGCAAGCCCTCGAAGCCGTGGTAATTCAGCGCGAAGGGCAGGAGCCCGAGAAGCATCCGGCCCGCGCCCTGTTCGTCTTCATCGGGGCCAAGCCCAGCACCGATTGGGTGTGCCACCTGGCCCTGTGCGACCCCAAAGGCTACCTGCTCACCGGCCGCGACCTGGTGGCCGACCCGCGCTACGCCGCCTCCTGGAAAAAAGACCGCGAGCCCTATCTGTTAGAGACGTGCGTGCCCGGCCTCTTCGCCGCCGGCGATGGCCGGGCCGGGGCCATGGCCCGCGTAGCCTCGGCCGTGGGGGAGGGCAGCATGGCCATCAAGTTCGTGCACCAGTATTTGGATGAGTAGCGTACGCTTTAGCGTGCGAGCGAGCGCAGCGAGCATGGTCGTTTGGGGGCAGCTAGGCGGCGCGGTCCCGCCTGCTCGCTGCGCTCGCTCGCACGCTAAAGCTTACGCTACCTTGCCCAAATACGCGGCCTGGGCTTCGTCGAGCAGGCGCAGCACGGCGGTGCGCTGGCCTTGCAAGTGTGCCAGCGTGGCGGCGGGCAGCTGGCGCACGCGCAGGCGCTTGAGGCGGGCGCTCAGCGTCTGCCAGTAGCCCAGGGCGTAGAAGCCAGTGAGCGGTAAGGTAATGACAAACAGCGCGGTAGCGCGCCAGTCGTGGGTGAGCCAGTGCTGCACCGCGGCGGCCTCCAGGGCGTAGGCCAGCGGGAAGGTGAGGATGCCCACGCCCAGCATAATGGCGGCGATAAACTCGGTGTCCTTGGTGGCGCGGTAAGCTACCTCCGACGGGATTTTATAAGGTATGTAGTTGGTAGCCAGGCCGTAGAGCCACACCGGGAAGCCGAGCCCCAGGTTGAGGTAGTCGGCCAGCCGGGTGCCGGGGCGCTGGCTTTGGTCGAGGGCCTCGTCGTCGAGCTTATTACTCTCTAAATCAGATAAATACGTAGTGAGGGCGCTACGCAGGGCCGTCAGGCGGCCGGGGTCGTGCTGCTCAAACCAGGCCACGGCATCGAGCAGGGTGCGGCTGAGCTGGAAGTTGTCGTAGAGCGTGGTGGGGTCGTCGTCGGGGTTGAGGTGGTTGCCGAAGGTGCGCTCCACCTGCTGGGCCAGCTGGTCGTCCTCAGCGGCGCGACTGATAACGAGGCGGCGCGTGAGGCGCAGGCGAATTTCCTCCGTCAGCTCGTCGGCGGCCGCGTCGGGGTCGTCGTGGTAGCGGGCGGCGTAGGTGGCCACCTCAATGGGCGCGGCCACGTTGAGCAGCACATCGGAGCGGAAGTGGCTGGGGTCGAAGTAGTTGGTGCCCACGCACACCAGCTTCAGGCCCAGCTTGAAACCGTGCCGGGCCTCGGTGCCCAGCGCAATGCGGGCGGCCCCGGTTTTGAGGGGGCGCAGCCGGCGCTCGCTCACGCTGGTGCCCTCCGGAAAAATCATGACCGTGCCGCCGCGCTCCAGGTAGTCGTAGCAGCGCCCAAAGCTGGCCTCGTTGCTGGCCGCCAGCTGGCTTGCGTTCAGGGCATTAGCGCCGCCCTCGGCATCCTGCCGCCGGTAGATGGGGATGCAGTTGCCCGAGCGCATAATGGCCCCCAGAATAGGGCTTTTGAAAAACGTGCTCTTAGCCAAAAACGCGATGGGCTGGTGGCGCTGCACAGCCGTCACGAGCGGGTCCATGAGGGTGTTGGGGTGGTTGCTGCACAGCATCAGTGGGCCGGGCAGGCGCAGGCGCTCGGGGTGGCGCACTTCGAGGCGGCGAAAAAATACGCGCAGCCCCAGGCGCACCACGGGCTTCATCACGGTGTAGAAGAGCATAGGCCGACAAGATTACGCCAAAAGGGCCGGCTGCGCTAGCAGCCGGCCCTTTTGGTGAGCAGTGAGCAGTGAGTGGTGAGTGGTGAGTAGTGAGCAGTGAGCAGTGAGTAGTGAGCAGTGAGTGGTGAGTAGTGAGTAGTGAGGTTGTCATCTTACCTATTGAATTCACCACTCACCACTCACTACTCACTGCTCACTACTCACTGCTCACTGCTCACTGCTCACTACTCACTACTCATACTTAAGCCGCGTTGTTGGGGTTTTGGCCGCCCGATGACTTGGCGTCGTAGTGGCTGCCCGAGGCCGGGCCCTGGTCGCGGCGCTGGCCGGGGGCGGGCGGCGTGGGGCGCTGGCCGTGGTCGCGCTGGTGGTCGGGGTGCTCGTGCTTGGGGCCGCTGCCCACGCTTACGCGGCTGCGGCCGGCGCTGGCGGGGGCTGCGGCCGAGCCGTAGCGGCTGCTGCCCCAGGGGCGCTGCTGGGCGCGCGGGCCACGGTCATCAGCAGCCCCGTACGGCTTTTTGTCGAAGGGTGAGCGGCGGGCTTTGGGGCGATACTCACCTTCGTCGTTTTTGCGGTTTTTACCGCGGGTAGCCAAAAAGGCAATGCCTGCGGCCAACAAGCCCACGCCCACCGCTTTTTGGGTGTTAGTCAGGCCTTTAACGCTGGTCAATGCCTTGTTGCTCAATTCCTTGGCAGTCTGGGGCAATTGCTGGGCTTTGTCGGCCAGGCCCGAGTCGTCGAGCCATTTCTTGCCACTGGCCAGGGCCGTGTTCAGGGTGCCTTGCAGGCCGCTGGCCGCGGGCGGGTTGGGGGCGGTGGAGTAGTCGGCCGGGTACTTGCCATCGCCGGTGGCGTGGGCCGCCGTGGTAGAAAACTGGCCCTCGGTACCGGCCGAAGAAGTGGAGAAAGCAGGGCTGGCCGAGCCAGGATAGCCGTTGGTAGGCTGGGTGGGCGTAGGTTCCATGAGCGAATGGTAAAGGAAAAGGAAAAGAAAACGAGTACCGGCACTTAAGGTGGCAGTAGCTCAGGTATTCGTAAGTTGGGGCTGCCGGGTTGCGTGCTTATGCGGTGCGGGCCGTGGCGCAGGCGGGCAGCCAGCCCTGCCCCGCCCCGCAGCGTGGGCACTGGGCCGGGGTAGGGCCGGCCGGTAGCGCACGCACGGTGGCGCAGGCGTGGCAGGCGTAGGCACCGGCCGTGGGCAATTCGCGCAACGGATGCAAGTACACTTCGGGCCAGATGGGCAAGCCGGGGCGCTCGTGCTGAGGCTCAAAAAAATACACGCTTACCTCGCCCGTCGCCTCCAGGTAGAGGCGGCGCACCTGCCCCAGGTGCTCGACCTGGTGCTGACGCAGCTGCCCAAACAGCTCCTGCGCCGTGAGGCTGGCTTTGTTGAAGGCCGGCAGGTCAATTTCGCCCTCCGTAATTATCAGCTCGGGGGCCCCCTCCATTATTCGCTCCAGGCGGGGGTGCTTGTCGATGAGGTAGTTGAAGAGCGTGTACAGCGCCATTACTACCCCAAAAACCACCACCACGTACAGCAGCGGCACGTCATGATAAAAGGTAGCGTCGCCGGCGGCCGAGCCCAGCACCAGAATCAGCCCAAACTCAAACAGCGAAAGCTGCCGCACCCCGCGCTTGCCCGTGATGCGCAACGCCCCGATGGTGAGGACGAACGCAAAAATGCTGCGCACAAACACCTCCCCCAGAAAGCCAAGGGGCGCTTCATTGGATATAAAAAGCCGCTGCCAGTCGAAAGGCGCAATGTCGGCGGCCAGCAGCGCCAGGTAAGTCATCATCATGCCCGCTGATACGGCGTAGCACCTTCATGGGATGTTCACCTGATTGGTGCCGCGCCGTCCAATTGGCTTGCTGGGGCGAGCGAGTCTAAACAACTGCCCCAGCCGGCCGTTTCCCTTGCGCAATTACTTCAGCGCGTATTCATGTTTCGTTTTCAGAATAAAATTTGCCTCGTTACGGGGGCTACTTCCGGCATTGGGCGGGCTACGGCCGTGCGCCTGGGCCGCGAAGGAGCCACCGTTATTTGCCTGGGCCGGGAGGTAGAAGCCGGCCACGCCGTGGAAGCCGAAATAAAGGCGCTGGGCAGCGACGCCCTGTTCATCAAAGCCGACGTGGGCCACGACGCCGACTTGGTGCACGCCGTCGAAACCACGCTGGCCCGCTTTCAACGCATCGATATCCTGATAAATGACGCGGCCATGATGACCTTCACGCCCATCCTGGAGCTGGACCCCGCCGACTGGGACCGGGTGATGAACGTGAACCTGCGGGCGCTGTTCCGCCTCTGCCAGCTCTGCGTGCCGCACATGCAGGGCGGGGCCGTAGTGGCCATCAGCTCGGTGCACGCCTTCCAAAGCACCCCCAACGTAGCGCCCTACGCCACCAGCAAGGGCGGCCTCGAAGCCTTCGTGCGCGGCCTCAGCCTGGAAGTGCCCTACACCCAGGCCCGCATCAACGCCGTGGCCCCCGGCGCCGTCGAAACGCCCATGCTGCGCAACAACCCCAACGTCATGGATGGCACCGAAGTCATTACGGGTCAGATAGGTACGCCCGACGAGCTGGCCGCCGCCATCTGCTTTCTGGCCTCCGACGAAGCCAACTTCATCAACGGTTCCACCATGACCGTGGACGGCGGCCGGCTGGCCCAGCTGTAAACAAAAAGTCCCCTGGCTACTAGCCAGGAGACTTTTAGCTAGAAGATAAGCTACTCAATGAAGGCGCCGCAGGGGATAGATGGGCAGTTGGTCCTGGTCAATAGCGACGGGCTTGCCATTAAATTTAACTGAAACGATGTCGTAGGCATCCAGCGGGTCATTAGGTGCGGTTTTCTGCACGTCCAAAAAGAGCGTGTCAGTTTTACCGCCGAGGTCGATATAGAATGTTTTATAGCCGTCGTAGCTCACTAGTGACATGCCTAATGACATGTAGTAGTAGTTATACTTTAACGGGCTGCCTGTAAAGCTATGAGCTTCGCGTACCATAGTGCACTCGCCGGACGCGCACTCGCTACCAATGTATTTGCGTTGTCCATCTTGGATAAACCAGATGTTTACAGGAGCCGATGTGCTGGTGAATAAGCCGTTACCTTGTTTATCAAGCAAGGCGAAATTTATGGCTGGCGGCATGTCATTCCCATTAATTACACGAGGCTTTTTACAACTATATAGCAAACAACTTGTTAGCAGAAATATCAAAAAAGTTTTCATAATGGTTACGGATGAATGTTGAGGGTATAAGTTTTGACATAGTTGTAGTTATGCACTTGGCCCGCGTAGTCGGTTACTTGCCAGTTATTGTAGGCAAACCATCCATTGCTTTGACCGTCCCAGCCCCAGTTCATGTGGTATTGTAGATAACCATTGCCTTGATAGTAGCTCTGGATATAACCATCGCACACCCAGCAGTGTCCATTGGCGTCATAAGCTGGATAGCCGAACCAATTCGCAGCAGAAAAACCACCTAGAATAACTGGCTCAGCAGCATTTAGATTGCTGATAACAGTTTGAAAGAGGCCAGGGTCCTGGTTACTGATGTACTCTGCTGAGCGATAGGCATAATTTCCTTTCAAGGCATCGTCAATATAGTCCGGGTCAGCACCTGAGCCACCTTTAGCACTACCTGCAGGATTGTAATCCATATGCAGTTTTCCGCCTAAGTCATCCATTAGATGAGCTGTGGCATCAGTGCCGTAGCTGGGTGCCATACCCGCCCAATTGAAATACGAAGGATAGTGCCAGTAGTACATTACCTGGGCTTGTGCCGTGGCTACGCAGCCGGTGGGGCAGTGGTAACAGTAGCCGCTTTCATTGCTAGCAGTTACATAAGCGTTGTAATTGCACCCTTGTCCCCAAGTAGTTTGCAGTAGTGGGCCAACCTGTACGGGGGCGGGGTCGGTGGGGGGTGGGTCTTCGGGTAGCGGCCGGTTTGGAGTTGGGCCAGCTGAGTTGGTAGCGGCTGAGCTGTCCGCGTTTGAGGACTGCGTAGTCGACTTAGCGAGTAAGGTTGCCCAAGTAATGGCGGCCCCACGGGCAGTGTTGGTTTTGCTGGGGTTCTGGCGTAGCGCAGTTATTAGTTGGCGAGTAGTTTCCAGCCACGAAGCCAAGCTTTCGGAAACGGTGCGGCTGCCTTGCAAACTGGTGGTAGGTAGTGCCCCATGCTCAGCGAAGGCTAATACAGGTAGCATGTGTTGGTCGGCGGCGATAATAGCAAAGCCGCCTTCCGCATAGTTGCAGAAATACACGGCCGGCTGGCCGTCGGTGGCGGGTACCGGGGTAATATTTAGCACGCGCTGAAGGCCCTGAAATACTCGTTGCGTATCACCCGTTTGTTGGTTATGCCACTGCTGCGCAAGAACGCCAGGGCTGCGCGCAATATTTTCGGCAACGGTAGCGGCCTGGGTGGGCGTAACCGCGAAGGCACTTGCGTCAACGGTTGGTAGTAGAGTTTCAGTTTCTCGCTTGCAGGAAAAAGTAGTCAAGCAGCCTAAACCAACAAGCAAAACTTGCCGAAGCCCCCGAGTTGGGGGGGGGGGGTAAATAATTGAACATAAGGGAAAAGGGAAAGGTGTGGGTCAAATATAGGAGTTCTTCCCATTTTTGCTACTCACTAGTCAAACTTTAATTTTGCGGCCCCCTCCCGCGCCTCGACCTCAAACCTGTTCTGGTAGTAGCCCACCCGCGCTGACTCCAGCAAGTACTCATATAGAAAGCGAAGTAGGCCCAGGTCGCGCACCTGGCGCAGGTGCACTTCCTCGTGCGCCACCCACTCGGCATCGGCCAAAAACTCTTCGCGGGTGGCCCCGCTCAGGTGCACCGTTTGGCCCAGCACCATGGCCACGCGGGGGGCGCGGCCCAGCACCAGCCGGGCAACGCGGGCCAGCGGGGAATTTACAAAAGTGCGGGGACTAGTCATGGTATAAAATTCGGGCTAAGCTACGAGTGTCAACTCCACACGGTTGCAGCTATTGATACTAATTATTACCTATTAAGTGGTATTTTTCTAATAAAACCTAAACTTTTCAAAGAAAACGCTAGGTTACTTCGGTGCTTACTGCTTAGCTTTGGCCAGCTACTACCCTTTGAAGTTCTTTTAAAAAGGTAGTTGTCACGCATTCATTTAACCTTAATTCTGGCCGTTTTACGGCACTGCCTAGCGCAACAGTCTACGCCTTTTCTCCTCACCCGGTCAGCCAGCTTTAGGGCGCTGGCCGGTGCCCACTTCAACGACGGACAATGAAGAATACCCTGCTGTGTTGCCTCGCCGCTGCCTCCCTGGCGCTCTCCTTCTGCTTCGAAAAAATGCCCGATGCCCCGGCTTCGGCTGGTGCCTCGGCCCCGGCTGCTGCTGAGGCATCTTTGCTGTCGGGCCTGCTGGACTCCGGTACCCCCACGGCCGCCGCCGAGCCGCCCGCCACCACCGCCACGCGCGACTCGCTGGCCTACGGCTACTACAACCAGACGCTGGGCCTGCACCTGGCCCACACCGAGAACAAGAGCCTGCTCCAGACCGTGACCGACTGGCTGGGCACGCCCTACAGCTACGGGGCCAGCTCGCGCCGCGGCACCGACTGCTCGGGCTTCGTGTCGCAGGTGTTCAAAAAGGTGTACGGCATTACCCTTCAGCGCAGCTCGCGCTCGATGTTCTCGACCGTGCAGCGGGTGGCCAAAACCGATATGAGGGCCGGCGACCTGGTGTTCTTCAGCCACGGGCGCGGCAATATCTACCACGTAGGTATCTACTTGAAAGACAATAAGTTTGCTCATTCGGCCTGCAATGGCGGCGTGATGGTGAGCTCGCTCAACCAGGATTATTACCACCGCAATTTTTACGCTGCGGGCCGCGTGGCCGGCACCGAAGCCCTTTCGGCCGATGCCACTGCCGCCGAAACGGCCGAGCTGCTGTCGGCCGCAGCCAACGCCCGCCCCGAGTAAGCAGCGGGCAAACCCTTAGCTTTTATTTGTTTGAAAATGGCTCCCGGCACTTGCGCCGGGAGCCATTTTTTTGGCCCTGCATAACTTGGAGGCGGCGAATGCAGTACACGGACTTCGAACCCACTTTCGCGGCGGCCCCGCTGCGCTACCCACCTTTTGCATGGCTACTACTAGTTCTAACCCGCCCTCCGGCAATGACATTGCCGCTTCAGCTATCTTCAAGAAATTTCTGGCCGCCGCCGAAGGCTACATCAAGCAGCCCACCCGCCTTAAAAAGCTGCTGCTGGACGCCTTCAACAAAGCGCGCGAGAAAAAGGAAATCGGCACCATCGCCCACGAGGTGTGGGACACGCTGCAAAGCCTGTTTCGCCTCATCAAAATGAGCGCTTCGGGCGAATACACGGGCGTGCCCGCCACTACCACGGTGGCCGCCGTGGCCGTGCTCATCTACTTCATTTCGCCGATTGACCTCATTCCCGATTTTATTCCGGTAATCGGCCTGCTCGACGATATGGCCCTGATTGCCTGGTTCTCGACCTCCATCAAGCACGAGCTGGACAAGTTTCACGAGTGGGAAGCCACCAAAGACGCTACCGTAGTGGCCGATAGTGAGTTGTGGGAAACCCGCTCGGGCAGCAGCACCAACCAGTCGGCCAAGAATGCCGGGACTACCGCCCTGCCCCAGGCTCCTGCCGGAGTTGGCCAGTCGGCCACCGACGCGGGCCTGGGCTCGCCCAGCAGCTCAACTACCCGCCCGGTGCACGAAGCCGGCCCCGCGGCCGGGCAGCCCGCATCTGCCCCCCGCGGCGATGCCCCCGCCAACACCACCGAAGGCTCGCGCGATGGCAACGATGGCCGCACTTCTACTGGCGGCAACGTTAGATAGGTAATGAGGAATGACGAATGACGAATAAAAAACCCTGGCTTCACTACGAGGCCAGGGTTTTTTATTCGCTATTCGTCATTCGTCATTCCTCATTCAATTAAGCGGCGTGGGTGGTGACGTAGCGCACAAAATCGCCGACCGTGTAGAAGGGCACCTCGTCGGGCACGGTGATGTGAAAGCTGCGCTCCAGCTCCAGGATAATATCCACTAAGTCAACGGTATCGAAGCGCAGGTCGCGGCTCAGGCTGGCAGTGGGTCGCAGGCGTACCGCCTTGATGGCTTTGCGCTTGCTGATAATACGCAGCACTTGCTGCTCAATGCTTTTGGGGGCAGTAGTAGAAACAACGGTAAGCATAAACTTTTTGCAAAAACACGGAAGTAAGGGGTAGGCGAGGGGCAAGAGACGGGGGGGGGCGGCTCCGTTGGTAGTGGCTGACTACTTGGCGAGTAGCCAGCCACTGCCAACAGCTTGCTGCAAACTTTAGGCCAGTACTGCGGGCGTGGCGGCTTCTATTTCCTCCTGGTCGACGAGCTCGGCAGGGGGGCGGTTGTTCACGTCGCGGCCGCTGATTTTGGCCTGCAGCTTCTCGCTGAGGAGGTACATCACCGGGACTACCAGCAGGGTGATAAGGGTTGCAAACGTTAGCCCGAAAATTATCGTCCAGGCCAGCGGGCCCCAGAACACCACCGACTCGCCCCCCAGGAAGAAGTGCGGGTGGCCCGAGTTGAAGAGCTCGTAGAAGTCGATGTTGAGGCCCACCGCCAGCGGGATGAGGCCCAGCGTGGCGGCCGTGGCCGTGAGGATAACCGGGTTGAGGCGCGTGCGCCCGGCCGTCACGAGGGCGTCGTGCAGGCCCATACCCTGGCTGCGCAGCATATCGGTGAACTCGACCAGCAGAATGCCGTTCTTGACCACAATGCCGGCCAGGGCAATGACCCCTACGCCGGTCATCACAATGCTGACGTTCATGCCCGTGATGGCCAGGCCGAGCATTACCCCAATAACCGAGAAGATGATTTCGGTGAGAATAATGAGCGGCTTGCTTACCGAGTTAAACTGGGTAACGAGGATGAGAAAGATGAGGGCGAGGGCCCCCACGGCGGCCACGCCCAGGAAGCTGGTGGTTTCCTGCTGGTCTTCCTGCGCCCCACCCATGCGTATTACATAGCCGGGAGGAGTGGGAAAGGCCTTGAGGGCGCGCTCTACCTGGGCTATCACATCGGGGCCGGTGAAGCCGGTGAGCACGTTGGAGCTAATGGTGATGAGCCGGTGGGTGTCTTTGCGCTTGATGCCGCCGTAGGTGGTGCCGTAGTGCACGTCGGCCACGGCCGAGATGGGCACCTGCCGGATAGCGCCGTTGGTGATGTCGCGGAAGGTGAGCGGGGCGTTCACGATGGCGTCCACGTTGTCGCGGTAGGCCTTGGCGTAGCGCACCTGAATGGGGTACTCATCATCCGAAGTCTTGAATTTGCTGGCCTCGAAGCCGTAGATGGCCGTGCGCACTTCTGTGCCAATCTGGCCAGTGGTAATGCCCTCGCGGTTGGCCCGCACGCGGTCGATGTTGATGCCGATTTCGGGGTTGCGGTCTTCCAAGTCGGAGCGCAGGTCTTCGATACCCCCAATCTTGAGCGAATCAACGTAGCGCTCCACGCGCTTGGAAAGCGCGGCCAGGGTGGGGTAGTCGTCGCCCGATACCTCAATGGCAATCGGCTTTTGCTGGGGCGGCCCGCTGCTTTCCTGGTCTACGGCCACCGCCGCGCCCGGAATGCCTTTCACCACTTCCCGAATTTTATCCTTGTAGATGTGGGTGGCTGGGCCGGTGCGCTCGCTTAGCTCTTTAAACGCCACGGCCACCTTGCCCAGGTTAGACTGCGAGGTGCCGGCCCCGGTGGCTACCTGCGGGTCGCCGGCGCCGATAGCTACGTTGGTAATCACCGATTCTACATCGGGGTTGTGCTGGCCGATGACGCCGTACACCCGCTTTTCCAGAATGCGGGTAATCGAATCCGTGACCTCGACGCGGGTGCCAACCGGCATTTGCAGGTAGGCGTAGATGAATTTGGGGTCGCCGCTGGGGAAGAAATCGACCTTGGGCTTGCGAATGCCCAGGGCCACTACGCTGAGCACCATCAGCACTACCAGGCCGCCCACAATGGCGAGCTGCCGCCACACCCGGCCGCCCACGGCCAGCTCGATGAGCCGGGCGTAGCCGTCCTGAAAGCGCGGCAGCACCCGGCGCTGGAAGCTGGCTATCATAAAGACAAACACGTACTTATCCAGCAGGCAGAGCCCCATGATGGTCACCATCAGATTGCCCAAGAACTTGGAGCCGGCTGCGTAGCCCCCCAGCGCCACGAGCAGCAGCCCGCCCATGCCCAGCAGGAAGTTGCGGGTCAGCTGCGGCTTGGGCGCTCGGTCGAGGTGCTCGTCGCGCTGCATAAAGGTTACCGCAAACACCGGGTTCATGATGAAGGCCACCAGCAGCGACGCGCCCAGCGTGAGAATGAGCGTAACGGGCAGGTAGAACATGAACGAGCCAATGAGGCCTGGCCAGAACATGAGCGGCACGAACGGCGCTACCGTGGTGAGCGTGCCCGCCAGCACCGGCACAAACACTTCGCCCGCCGCGTACTTGGCCGCCTTGGCCGTGCTCAGCTCGGGGTGCTCGTGCAGCAGGCGGTGGGTGTTTTCGATAACCACAATGGCATCATCCACCACAATACCCAGCGCCAGCAAAAAGGCGAAGAGCACAATCATGTTGAGTGAAAACCCCACCACTGGCAGCATAATAAACGCCAGAAACATGGATAGCGGCACCGACAGGCCCACAAACAGCGCGTTGGTGGTGCCCATGAAAAACATCAAAATCACCGTTACCAGAATAAAGCCGATGATGATGGTGTTAATCAGGTCGTTGAGGGTGCTGCGCGTCTCGTTGGACGAGTCGCCGGTGATGGTGATTTTCAGGCCCTTGGGCATGCTGGCCTGCGAGTCTTTCACCAGCTTATGAATCTTGTCGGAGGCTTCGAGCAGGTTTTCGCCCTGGCGCTTCACCACGTTGAGGGCCACGGTGGGCTTGCCATCGAGGCTGGCGTAGCTCTCGCGGTCCTTAAAGCCATCCACCACGGTGGCAATGTCGCCGAGGCGCACCGGCGCGCCGCGCAGGTTCTTGACCTGAATGTTGGCAATGTCGGCGGCCCGCACGTACTGGCCGGCCACGCGCACGGCCCGCTTCTGCTGGCCCACGTCGATGCTGCCGCCCGACACGGTCACGTTTTCGCGGGCAATGGCCTGCTCGATGTCCGAGAAGCTGAGCTGCGAGGCCTGCAGCTTGTTGAGGTCCACGTCCACGTTTACCTGCTGCTCCAGGGCCCCCACAATGTCGACGCGGGTAATTTCGGGCAGCGCCTCAATCTTGTCCTGGAAGTCGTCGGCGAGCTTTTTGAGCTGGGCGGCGGGCAGGTTGCCGCTCAGGTTGACGTACATAATGGGCTGCTCCGAGATGTTGACCTCGTTGACCGTGGGCGGGGAGGGCAGGTCGTTGGGCAGCTCGGTGCGGGCCTTGTCCACGGCATCCTTGATGAGCTGCTTGGCGTACTGCACGTTCACCCCCGACTTAAACTCCACATCCACAATGCAGTAGTCCTGGTTGGAGGTCGAGTTTATCTTCTTCACCCCGTTCACGCCCTTAATCTCCTTTTCGAGCTGGCGGGTCACCAGGTTCTCGATGTCGGTGGGCGAGGTGCCGGGATACACCGTGGCCACGATAATGCGCGGAATGACGATGTCCGGGAATTTCTCCTTGCCCAGCTTGATATAGGCAAACAGCCCCGCTATCGTCAGCAGTAGCGTGATGACGTAGATGCTGGTCTTGTTGTTGATGGACCAGCTGGTGGGCCCAAATTCCTTCTCAATATCTTGCATAACAGGTAGTTGCTAGTTGAAAAGTAAGTTAGCTGATTTTTACCAGCTGGCCTTCGTTCAGGTTCTGGTAGCCGGCCGAAATCACCTCGTCGCCGGGCTTAAGGCCGCCGGTCACTTCCTGCTTGCCGTTGTAGGTCTGGCCGGTTTTGATGACGCGCTTGGCGGCCTGCGCCTTGCCGCCCGCGCGGCTCACGATGAGCACGTAGGCGTTTTCCTCGTCGTGCTGAATCAAGTCGATGGGCAATACCGTGGCGTTACTGCTGCCGTAGTTCTGGATGCGCACGGTGGCCACCATGTTGGGGCGCAGCTTGGTGGCCTGGGTGCCGGGCAGGCGCAGCTCCACGGTGAAGGTGCGGCTGTTGGCCGAGATGGTGCGGCT
>CAXTFI010000074.1:0-21461 GCA_964243255.1 uncultured Hymenobacter sp. | reverse complement strand
GCCGGCGTTGAGCCGGCTGTCCGCTCGGTAGCCGGACGAGTGGCGTTAACCAGGAGCGGACAGCCGGCTCGACGCCGGCAGCCCGCCCCAATGACCCTGCACACCGGCTTAGAAACCGCTTTGAATAAATTTCATAAACATTTGACAATCACCTAGCACCAGATGGCTTTTCCTTTTTTTGGCGATGATAAATCAACGGTGGCGCGCCTGCTGGCTACCCTGCCCCAACAAGGCCGAATCGAGTGGATAGGCCTGCGCCCCGCGCGCCGCACCGAGCTACTTGCGGTAGCCGAAGCCGAAGTGCTGACCGACGCGCGCCTGGCCGGCGACCACGCCGGCCTCAAGCCGGGCGGCAAGCGCCAACTCACTATTATTCAGCACGAGCACCTGGCCGCGGTGGCGGGCTTTCTGGGATTGCCTGGCCCGGTGGCCCCCGGCCGCCTGCGCCGCAACCTAGTAGTAAGTGGCCTCAACTTGCTGGCTCTCAAGGGTCGGCAGATTCAGTTGGGGGAGGAAGTAATCCTCGACATTACCGGCGAGTGTCATCCCTGCTCGCGCATGGAAGAGGAGCTAGGGCCCGGCGGCTACAACGCCATGCGCGGCCACGGCGGCCTCACGGCCCACATTGCGCAGGGCGGCACTATTCGGGTGGGCGATGCGGTGCGGGTGCTGCCCGCCGCGCCGGCCCCCGAAAAAGAGGCCAATAAAAAACCCGTAACCAAAGGCAACGGGCTTTCCTAAGCTATGAAAACACGGCTCTGGCGAGCCTAGTGTACTTTACGAAGTGGCTACCCCGGCCGGATTTACCCGCGGGAACTTTTTTTACGCGCCATCCATCCGCACGATTTTTGGGGTGAACGAGCCGAGTACTTCTACCAGCGCCTGCTGGCTGGCCATCACCGTGTGAATGTCTTTGTAGGCCATGGGCGCTTCGTCGAGGCCGCCGCCAATCAGCTCGATGCCATGGGCGGCCAGGTGCCGGCGCACGTCGGCTTCGCCTAGCTCGGCCTTGGCGCGGGTGCGCGACAGCAGCCGGCCGGCCCCGTGCGCAGCCGACGACAGCGAGGCCGCCGCGCCGCGCCCCCGCACAATAAAGCCGGGAGCCGTCATGGAGCCGGGGATAATGCCGAGCACGCCCGCCCCGGCCGGCGTGGCCCCCTTGCGGTGCGTAATCACCTCACGGCCATCGGCCAAGCGCTCCTTCCAGGCAAAGTTGTGGTGGTTCTCCACTTTCGCTAAGGCCTTTTCACCCAATGCTTTAGCCAGGCGCCGGTGAATGTGCTCGTGGCAAGCTGAGGCATAGTCGCCGGCCAGGTTCATGGCGGCCCAGTACTCCTGGCCGGGCTCGGTGTCGAGGCTCAGCCAGGCGAGGTGCTGGGCTTCGGCCGGCAGCTGGCACACGCCTTTGGCCAGCTTGGTGTAGTGCTCGGCAATGGCCGCGCCCAACCCCCGCGAGCCCGAATGCGAAAGCACGCCCACGTACTGGCCCAGCGGCAGGCCCATTTCGTTGGTCGGGTCGGTGATGTCGACCAGCCCAAATTCCACGAAGTGGTTGCCCGAGCCGGAGGTGCCAACCTGCTCGGCAGCTTTGTCAAGCTTGTTTTTCAGAAAGGGAATGGCCTGAAACTCGGGCCGGTCGAGCACGTCGTGGTTTAGCCGCTGGCCGCGCTCCCAGCCCCGGCCACTGCCAAAGCGGGTGTTGTCGAGCAATATTTTGCGCAGCTCCTGGGTGCGCTGGGTCAGGTATTTGGCCGGCAGCGGGAATACCGACAGGGCCATGCGGCAGCCAATGTCCACGCCCACGGCGTAGGGAATTACGGCGTTGTCGGTGGCCAGCACCCCGCCAATGGGCAGGCCGTAGCCGTGGTGGGCATCGGGCATGAGCGCGCCGGCTACGGTCACGGGCAGCTTCATGGCCGTTTCCATCTGGTGAATGGCCCCGGCATCGATGTGCTCGGCCCCAAAGGTGGCGTATTCCTTGCGCGCCACTAGCTCGATATGCCGCGAAACCGGGGGCAACAAGGCCGCCGCTACGTGGCTCCAGGCTAGGTGCGTGAGAAAATTGACGGGGTTGGCTAAAACTGACTTTAGCGTTTCAATTTGCTCGGTTTGGGTGAGGCGCTTACACTCTTTGCGCTGTAGCTGCGCCAGGGCCAGCCCGATAGCGCGGCCCTCGGGAAACCCAAGCTGCCGCAGGTCATTTCCTCGTAAAATAGAAGTCATGTTGCGTTGATTTAAAAATTAGAAATAGGATTATTACGCAATAATCCATTGGCAATAAGGACGCAGCGCATCCTTGCCCTGGTAGGCGCTCCGCTAGCAGTGCAGGTAGTAGGCGGCTACGAAGAGGCATTTAACCCCACTTTGGCAGGCTAAGGTGCTTTCACTATTTTTCGGGCGGGGCAACGAGCGGCCCCGGCCCTGGTATGCTGCTTTATCTGGCTGAGCTACAGCCACTACCGCAGCGGCAGCAAGCAGCATTTGAACCCGCTACTTAGCGAATGGCAATCGAGGTAGGGCCAGACTAGGGCACCCCCCCGGATAAGCTGATATTTAGTGGGACAACAAGCGGCGGGCTCTGGCCTAACGCGCCTACCCGCTCGCCACCCAGCGCAATTGCTGGAGCCTTACTCGAACCTGCACGCCTTGCGGCATTACGTACCAAGCAAGGCCCGCCCACGGCACCTACTAAAGCAGCACTTATTTCAGTGCATTATCTTCCTGAAATCCAGGTTAATAAGTGGTTGTCGCATCCACCGCGCCCGAAAGAGTGGTGCTGGGGTTCGAACCCAGCGGCTTGCGCCGACTACCACCGAAACCTACGGCACCTGAAAGAGAAGGGGAAGTAAGGCCTGGTTTGGAACGGGCCGCCGGAGCACCGAGGCCCCGGCGGGTAGCCGTTCCGGCCAGCGGCTGCCATTAAGGGGTCAGCCGTTTGCCTAAGTTGTGCAGCGTAAAAGCGCTAGAATTAAAGGTAAACAATTAGTTTGCCAGTTTTTATAACCTGGGTCATTTTATTTTTCCTTAACTCATGTTTTAGCACCCGAAAACCTGGCCGGGGTTCCGCTTTACTGTCCGGCCAGGCTGGGCTGTTTTCAGAGCTCAGTTTTTCAATCTCTACCAAGGCACTTTCCCCGTTTTCGGAGGCCGTTAACACGTCGAATACTTTATTCGACCACTCCGCGGTGAATACGAACCAGCTCTACGGCCAGCATCAGCGGCACCGAGTGCAGGTAGCGCTGCTCGCGGACCTATATCGCCGGCGAGGCTACAAAACGGGCGGCGTTGCGGGCCAACTGTTCGCGCAGGCGGGCCAGGTAAGTACTTGCCGTTTCGCACCCCTGGTCACCGAGGGCCGCCGTAGCTAGTGCTGCGTACAGCTCCCAGGCGGGGCTGGGCGAATAAGCCAGGGCGCCTACTTGGTTGAGAAAAGGCGCGGCTTTGTTACGAAAGTTTAAAGTCAATCGCATAAAAGTGGCGGGTAGTAAGTGGGAAATAGGAAATAAATTAATTCGTACTAGTATTTTCAAACTGGATTGAACGCGCCTTTTCTGGTCAAATAAAGACTAATTTTATTTTAAAAATTCAGAGCATGAAAAAACCCGGTTTTTGAGGTTGAGTATTTTCAATTGCGTATCTCTAACGGTAATTACCGCTACTTATACCACAAAGAAAAAGCACGACGAATCCGTTTCGGCCGGCCTTGGGCCGGCCGCTGAGCAGGCAACTCAAGCAGGTAAGCCGGGTGAATATAAGGCATCGGGAGAGAAAGCTAAACGGCTGATAATCCGCTAACAACAAAAAACCCGAGCTTCATGGGCTCGGGCGGCGACAATTTTAGCAAATGCTAAAATCAGGCGAACGTACCGAGCTGAGGCAGCTTTTTTGGCTGCATCTTATCCGAATGGCGGCGGCTGGTAAGTAGGCGGTACATGGTTGTGCGGGTTTAGTAGGACAAAGGTGCGGTAATTATTTTGTTCTCGCAACTAATTACCTTATTATTTTTAAAATAATTAGTAAAGGCTCGAATTAAGCGTCAAATGCGCCGGCTGATTCTCACTAAATTACATTCAGTGTTAATAGCACCGTTTGGTTTGCATTGATGCAGTTGTTGGAGCAGGTATTTCGCCAGGTGCTATTTTTACTAGTGTGAATAATTCCTCGTTGCCTTTACGCCAGTTTTTGCCCGCCAGCCAAGCGGGCGGGCCAACTACCTCCGCAACCCACCTGGCTTTTCGCCAGGCCATTGGGGCCGTGGGGGAGCTACGCGAACAGCTGCGCAGCCTGCGCGAGCAGCAAAATACCGCCCGCCAGGCCTACTGGCGGCAGGTGGGGCCCATTGCCGCCGCCACGGTGGCCGCCCGGCGCGCCCTTTACGAGCCACTGGAAACGGCCCTTACCAGCGACTACCTCAGCCGGGCCGAAATGCAGCAGGTGGCGGAAGCCCTCTGGCAGAATGCGCACAGCCTGCAAGAGCGCTTTGGGGAGGATGAGGCCGAACTACTGGCGCGCTACGCGCCCGCGCCCCCTCCCCTGCCTGCTCCGGTGACACTCTCAACGCCACCAGCTGCCGCCGCAGCGCCGGCGCATGAGCAGGCCGCCGCTACGGCGCGGGCGCGCCGCCAGCATCGGGCGCAGCAAGCCCGCGAGGCCCTGGCCCGCGCCGCCGACACCGAGGGCCAGGCGCTGCTGCAAAATACCAAAGCCGCTTACCGGCAGCTCGCCCGCCTCCACCACCCCGACCGGGCGACCCAGGCCGATGCCGCCACCCAGCAGGCGCAAACCGAGCTGATGCAACGGATTACGGCGGCTTATGCAGCCGGCGACTTAGCGGCGCTGCTCGCCTTGCTGGCCGAAAAAGACCTGGCTGCTTCGGCCGCTGGGGAGGAAGTCGAGGCTTTGTTTCAGCGCTATACTACGGCCCTGGCCCAGCAGCAGGTGCAGCTAAGCCAGGAGTTGGCCAGGGCGCGGCGGCCCGCGGAAAATGCGCCCTGGAGCGGCACCGAAAAGCAGCAGCGCACGCAGCTACGCGAGCTCAAGCGCAGCTTGCGGGCCGAAACGGAGTATCTCCTTTTTCTGGTGCGTCAGCTGCAGGCCCCGGATACCCTGCGCCAGGTACTGCGCGAACTGGCGGCGAGCGGGCAGCATGGGTTTTGAAGGATGCCTAACATGAAAAGCCCCCGGCTCTGCTCGTTAGAACGGGTAGGCCGGGGGCTTTTTAGCAAAGTAGATGGCAGGGAAAATTTATTTGCTGGCTAGTACATCAACCATCTCGATAGCGGGTGGGCTGGCCCACAGGTCGGCGTGCGTGCCGAGGGCGGCGGCTACCTGGCCAGCCAAATGGGCTTTGCGGCCCTCCTCATCGGGGAAGGTGTCGAAAATACCGAAGGTGGAAGGCCCCAGCTGCAGGGCGTACCAGGTGGCAGTAGCGGGCTCGCCCTGCACAATGGCCAGCGCTCCGCGCAGAAAGTCGGCTACGGTTTGCTCGTGGCCGGGCTTCACTTCGAGGCGCACCAGCAGGGCTTTTTTTACTTCGCTCATGAGGAATTTAAATTAGGCAAAGGCCGGTGTCACATTTAGCATCCGGCTTCCTCAACTACTTATTGCGCTGCTATTTGTTTGTTTTGGCTTGGTAGCCCTTGCCCCTGCGCTAGAGGCCCAGGGCCGTAACAGCCGCCTGCACGGCCTCGGCGCGGTAGCCGGGGGCGGTGCCGGGGGCCCGCAACAGCTTGAGCAGGTGCATGTATTTGCGGCGGCCTTCGGCCAGCATATCGGCGGGCACTTCGAGCGGAAACACGCCGAACGGCTCTACCTTTTGCACGCCCACCAGCAGAAACCGCTCAGCGCGCAGCGCATCGGTGTAGAAAGCGGCCTGCCGGTCGTAGTCGTAGGCCGAGCACTGCCAGCGGAAATGCTCAGCATCGCGAGCCATCGTGGTTTTAAAATCGACGATGGTATAGGGCTGGCCGGGCTGGTCGAGCACGAGGTCGGCGCGCAGCTTGCACATGGTGTCGGTGGCCGGCTCGGTGAAGAGCGCGCTGCGCTCGGTGAGGCCGTGGGCGAGCAGGCGGCTCAGCTCGGTGTTCAGCTTCACGCCCTCTACCAGCCACCAAATGAGGGTGTCGTTGAGGCCGGGCTGCCCGGCCTGGTAGTCATCGGGCTCCAGCAGGGCGGTGTGAAAGGCCGTGCCGAAGCTCAGCGCGCCCGCGTTCAGGCCCGAGTCGCGGCGGGGCGGGCGGCCATCAAGGGCATCGCGCAGGCGCGAAAGGTCGGAATTAGCGATGGCGGGCAGGGCGCGGTAATCATCGTAGGATACCCGAAGCAGGTCGGGGCGGGAAGCGGGCGGCAGGAATTGGTTGGGCACGTTTTCTTAACAGGTATTTCATCAAAAAGTATCCCCTCGCTGGCCAGAAGCTCGGCTAGCAGGCATTTTTAAACAACAAAACCCCAAAGCTCAGCTTCGGGGTTTTGTTAAGAAGACTGTCAGAAACCAACAACCAGTACGCGTAACTTACTGAACCCTAATGAAATAGAGGCGCAGCTGCAGCTTGTTTTGGGCAGCGCGCTGGCTACCGAGCACTACCCGGCCGGGCAGGTCGGGGGTGTAGGACGATACCAGAAATCCGTTATTAGGTACCGTGCGGTTGAGCACCGCCTGGCAGTAGGCCGCTACCGACCATTCGTACGACCCCTGGTTGATGCCAGTGGTAGAGGAAATAGCGTTCAGGTAGTCTACCTTGGCTAGGTACGTGGCCACTGGCTTGTTGTCGACGCTACTGGTGCTAATGGTGAGCGAAGGCGGGGCCGGCAGGTAGGGCGTAAGCGTGTAGTTGGGTACCAGCGCGGTGAGCGTGGCGCTCGTTACCGTCAGGTTGTTGCCAAACTGCTGCACGTTAGTCAGATAAGGAAACTCAAGCTTGGTTTGCAGGCCCAGTACGCCTTGAATGTACGTTTGCTCGCCGGTTGGCGCGGCGGGCACGACTTGCAGCGAAGTAGTGGGCAAGTAGCCAGTTGCCCCATCGCGGGGGGCATCTACCTGGAAGAAATGCCGCGCGCCGGTCGAAAGCGGAAACGTATTGTTCAGCACGACCGTGGGGTTCATGGGGTCGTGGTAGTACAAGGTCATGGCGGCGTCGGTAGCCGTGGCGCTCAGGCCCAGTATCGTGGCATTGTCACCGGCGGCGGGCGTCAGCACGAGGCCGGGCAGGTACACGTCAAAGTCATCCTGCGTCGTCAGCTTACCGGCCTGCGCATTGGCTAAGAGGTCCTGGCCAAATGACTTATCCAGGGGAATGCGGAGCGTAGGCGTGCGGCGGGCGAGCCCCCGCGGGGGCGTGCCGCCCTGGTTCACGTTTTTCGCATCGTACTTCAGGTTGGTGAGCTTCGACGAGGCAAACGAGGGCTTGGTGGCCGAAATAGGGTCGATGAGCTTATGAACCTCTACTAAGGCCTGGGTTTTGGTGGTGTCGCCGTAGCGATACGCAGTGGGCTTCATCACCAGCACCAGCGAATCGTACTGAAACAGCGGGTCGATGCGCAGGCCATTGATTACGCCCAGCCGGAAGTAGCTGCGCGCCGTGAGCGTACCCAGCAGCGGGTCGTAGGTACGGCCTACCAGCAGGTTGCTCGACGTAGAAGTCACCACCGAGTCGCGCAGCACGGTGGAGGCCTTCACGGTAATCGTATCGATGAGGTACGCGCCGGTGTTAACATTGGCGTCGGGCAGCCCGACGCCAATGTCACTCGTTTCCTTGGTGCACGCCGCGGTAGCCAGCGCCCCCACTGCTGCCAGTAGCAGCAGCAGGCGGTGCCAGCGCCCGGTGCGGGGCTGCGCGGCTGGAGCCGCCGCTAGCTTACTCCTGCGCAAGAGTGGGGTCAAATTTCCAGAAGTCATCGAAAGGAGCGCTACCCGATTTGCCGGTGCCTACGTAGCCGTAGTTGCCGATGCCAAAGGCAACGGCCGACGTGCGGCCCGCGCCCAAGAAGGGATTCATTTTGGTCCAGGTATCGATGGTAGGGTCGTAAGAATAGCAGTCGGTACGCACGCCCCCGTTTAAGCTACCCACCGTTACGTAGCCCAGGTTGCCCACGGTGAAGGTCGAGGCATAGGCCCGCTGCAAGAGACTGTTATCGTAGGTACCAGTCGAGTTGCTGATGTTGGCCAGGTCGTGCAGCTTAGTCCAGGTGCCGTTGCCAGCTGGGTTATACCCCCAGAAATCGGTATTGGAAATCAGGTTGTTGGTGCCGAAGCCCACGTACATTTGACCGTTGACAACGAAGGTGGAGCCAAAAATGCGTTTGTCGCCGGGGAAGCCACTGGCCAGCGCTGTCCACTTGTTGGTTTTGGGGTCATACTGGTAAAAGTCTTTCTGGTTGTTGCCATCGTAGCCAGTGCCCACAAAGCCGATGTCGCCTATGCTGGCGGCTACTGCGCCGTAGCGCGCCGTGCCGCCAGCCACGCTGGTGAGGTCGGCCACCTTTTTCCAGCTGCCGAGGGTAGTGGAGCTAACTCCGCCCGAAACCGTGGTGGTATTGACGCTGGGGTCAAACTGCCAGAAATCGCTTAGCGAGTTGACGCCGTCGTAACCGGTGCCCACGTAGCCTTTGCCGGCGGCGGTGAAGGCCACGGCGTTATAGCGGCCCGGCGCGGGGAGAGGGGTCAGCTTAATCCAGCTGCCCGTGGCGGGGGTGTAGGAATAAAAATCACTGTAGCGAACGTTGTTGGCATCGACGCCGGTGCCCACGTAGGCCACATCATTGATAACGAAGCTGACGGAGCCGCTACGCTGGGTGCCGGCAAATGCGTTGCCTTTCGTCCAGTCGCCCAATACGGTGGTGGTGTCATCTTTTTTGCAGCTGCTGAGGCCGAGGCCAGCCAGCACCACTAGCAGGGCCAGCAAGCGGCCGGCCAGCCGAGGAAAGTTTTTCATGAAAAAAGGTAAAGTTGTTGTACCCAAGAGAGCGTACCGGCTGCTGAACTGGTTGCACCCGGCTTTTATTTTTGACTAGCCCATTTGGCCCCGCTAAATTACGCTTGGTTCGCTAAGTGCGCCCGGATTTGTCGCTCAACGCCCCGCATTCGCCGCGTAGTTCCCGCAAAAGGCCCGGTGATGAGGGTGCGCCCCTAGTCGAACCGGATGGCTACCATTGGCTTGATGCGGGCAATCATATAGGTGGGCACGAGCACCGCCAGCAGCGAAGCGAGCAGCGTGGCCACGTTGAGCAGCACCATCACGGAGGTGCTCCAGGCAATGGGCACGCGGTCCATGTAGTAGTTTTCGGGGTCGAGCGGGATGATGCGGAAATAATACTGCAACGCGCAGAAACCCAGCGCTACCACGTTGCCAATCACCAGCCCTTTGAGCGTGATGGCCATGCCCCGAAAGAAGAACATTTCCCGAATCTGGTTGTCGGTAGCGCCCACCGCTTTCAGGATGCCAATCATCTTGGTGCGCTCCAGAATCATGATGAAGATGGTGGCGACCATGTTGAAGGTGGCCACAAAAATTATCAGAATCAGGAAGATGATAACGTTGCGGTTGAGCAGCTGCAGCCAGTCGAAAAGCTGGGCGTACTGGTCGGTAATTTTTTCGATGCGCACCTCGTAGGGCAGCTTTTCGTAGAACTGGTCGAAGGTGGCATCCAGGCGCTCGAAGCTGCGCAGGCGCACTTCGAGGCCGCCCACCAGCGAGTCGGGCCAGGCGTTGAGCTGCTGAATCTGGCGCAGGTCGCCGAGCACGTACACCTCGTCAAACTCATCGAGGCCCGTTTGGTAAATGCCCGACACCCGAAACTTGCGCACCCGCGGCGGCTGCTGAATGAAGTAGAACAGCGCCGGGCTGCCAACTTTCAGCCGCAGCTTGTCGGCAATTTTTTGCGAGATAACGATGTCGTCGCTGGCGGCTGAGTCGGCGTAGTGAATAAACTGGCCCGCCACCATGTTCTGGCGCATGGTGCTGAGGCCGTGGGCTTCCGACACGCCCTTGAGCACCACGCCCAGCACCTCGTCAGTAGTTTTGATGATGGCCGTTTTGCGCGCAAAGGGCTGCACGGCAGCCACTTGCGGGTAGCGGGCCAACGCACGGCGCAGCTCGGGCTCCGAGATGGGAGCCACCTCCAACGAATTGTTGGTGTCGTAGCGCGAGAGCTGCAGGTGCGCCCCGAAGGAGAATATCTTGTTTTGAATCTGCTCGCGGAAGCCGTGCAGAATCGAAAACGACACTATCATTACGGCAATGCCGAGGGCAATGCTGACGGTGGCGATGCGCGTAACGGAGTGGGTAAAGGAGCCGGAATCGGCTCCGTCCATGCGGCGTGATATGTAGCGGGCGATGTTCACGAGTGGGCGTAAAGCTACGCCCACCTTAGAAGTTGCAAGGGGAACGGCGGCGCGCTTCTTACGCAGCAGGCTATTTTTGAGCCATGATGAAGTGGATTTTAGTGGCCGCCCTGGTGGGGAATTGGGAATGTGGAATAAAGAATGAGGAATTACCTCTTACCAATTCTTCATTCCACATTCCCAATTCCCAATTCCCCGTCCAAGTGGGCGCGGCGCAGCTGCCGCGCTACCTGCCTTTGCTGCGCGGCAAGCGCGTGGGCCTGGTCGTAAACCAGACCTCGCGGCTGGGCAACACCTACCTGGTGGACACCTTAAAGGCGCTGCACGTGAACCTGACGGCCATTTTTGCGCCTGAGCACGGCTTTCGGGGCGAGGCGGCCGACGGCGCTACCATCGCCGACGGGCGCGACGCCCGCACCGGGGTACCCGTGCGCTCGGTGTACGGCGCCACCAAAAAGCCCACCCCCGAGATGCTGGCCGACGTGGACGTACTAGTGTTTGATATTCAGGATGTTGGCACTCGGTTCTACACCTTCATCAGCACGCTGCACTACGTAATGGAGGCCGCCGCCGAGCAGGGCAAAGCGGTGGTGGTGCTCGACCGGCCCAACCCCAACGGCGCGGTGGTCGATGGGCCGGTGCTGGAAGTCAAGCACCGCTCGTTTGTGGGCCTCGACCCGCTACCCATCTGCCACGGCCTCACGGTGGGCGAGCTGGCCCGGATGCTGAACGGCGAAAAGTGGCTGGCCGGCGGCCGCCAGTGCCCCCTCACGGTGGTGCCGGTGGCGGGCGGCTACACCCACGCCACGCCCTACGCGCTGCCCGTGCGCCCCTCGCCCAACCTGCCCACGGCGCGCGCGGTGGCGCTCTACCCGAGCATCTGCCTGCTGGAGGGCACCAACGTGAGCGTGGGGCGCGGCACCGACCGGCCGTTTGAGGTGATTGGGGCGCCCACCCAGCCGGCCACGCGGCCCTACCAGTTTACGCCCCGGCCCAACGCCGGCTCGCCCACTCCCCCGCTCAACGGCCAGCTCTGCTACGGCCTCGACTTGCACCAGCCCGCGGCAGGGCAACCGGCGGAGTTTTTTACGGTGAGCTATCTGCTTGATTTTTACCGTACTAGCACCGACAAGGCGCATTTTTTCAGTAAGTACTTTGAGCAGCTGGCGGGCACCGACTCGCTGCGGGCGCAGGTGGTGGCGGGCCGCCCGGAGGCCAGCATCCGGGCTAGCTGGGAGCCGCGGCTGGGGCAGTATAAAGCGCGGCGTAAGAAGTACTTATTGTATCCTGAAAAGTAATTGGCGGCTTAGTTTTTAGTTAAGCAGGCGGCTCTTGCGATTGACAAGCTAAAGCTTATCCTACCCTCTGTTAATTATGGCTCTTCGCATTGTATTTATGGGCACGCCTGATTTTGCCGTGCCCACTTTGGAAGCCTTACTGGCCCTGCCGGAGGCGCAGGTAGTGGCCGTGCTTACGGGCCCCGACCGGCCCGCCGGGCGCGGGCGGCAGCTGCACGCCTCCGCCGTGAAGGAAGCGGCGCTGGCGCATGGCTTGCCCGTGTTGCAGCCTACTAATCTGAAGGATGCGAATTTCCTGGCCGAGCTTAAAACCTACGCGGCCGACTTGCAGGTGGTAGTAGCCTTTCGGATGCTGCCCGAGGCGGTGTGGAACATGCCGCGCCTGGGCTCGGTCAATATTCATGGGTCGCTGCTGCCGCAGTACCGGGGTGCGGCCCCCATCAACTGGGCCCTGATGCACGGCGACCAGGAAACGGGCGTGAGCAGCTTTTTTCTGCGCCACGAGATTGACACCGGCGACCTGATTTTGCAGGAGAAAATCGCCATTGCACCCGACGACGATTTTGGCTCCTTATATGATAAGCTGAAAGTGCTGGGGGCCGCCCTGGCTACCCGCACGGTGGCGGCCATCGCGGCCGGGGCGGCGCCCAGCACCCCGCAGCCCAGCACCCCCGACCTGCGCCCTGCCCCCAAGCTGACCAAAGAAACCGGGAGGCTTGACTTTACGCGCCCTGCCCAGGAGCTGGTAAACCAGGTGCGGGGCCTGGCGCCCGCGCCCGCCGCCTACACCACCCTGCCCGACGGGCGTGGCCTGAAAGTGTACCGCGCCGCCGCCTTGCCCGGCCCTGCCGACCCCGCCGGCACCTGGACTACCGATGGCCGCCTCGGCCTGCGCGTAGCCACTGCCACCGGCTGGCTCAGCTTGCTGGAAGTGCAGCTCGAAGGTAAAAAGCGCATGACCGTGGAGGAGTTTCTGCGCGGCAATAAGTTGAGTTTTGGTTAGGCGGCGAGGCGGTTTTTTCACCGCAGAAGTCGCAGAGGGTTTCGCAGAAGAGCCGCAGAAGTTGAGCCCGCGGCTAATTACTCACTGAATAATTGCTACTTAAAATATGGTTTCCCTCATTGTTGCGGCGGCTGAGAATGGCGTTATTGGCCGCCAGGGGCAGCTGCCCTGGCGGCTACCTGCTGATTTGCAGCACTTTAAGGCGCTGACCCTGGGCCACCCCATCGTGATGGGCCGGCGCACGTTTGAGAGCATTGGGCGGGCGCTGCCGGGCCGCACCAACATCGTGGTTACCAGCCAGGTAGCCTGGCCCGCGCCGGCGGGCGTGCTGCGGGCGCACTCGCTCCCCGAGGCGCTGGCGCTGGCGGCGCAGCAGCCGGGCGGCGCGGAGGTCTGCATCATTGGCGGCGGCGAAATCTACCGCCAGGCCCTGCCCTCCGTCGAGGTGGTGCACCTCACCGAAGTGCACACCCGCGTGCCCGACGGCGATGCCTTTTTCCCCACCCTTTCGCCCACCGAATGGCGCGAGGAAACCCGCGCGCGCCACCCCGCCGACGCGCAGCACGCGGTGGCTTACAGTTTCGTCACGCTGCGCCGACGGTGAAGTGGCAAATGGGTAGTTGAGTAGTTGCGTAAAGGAGTAAGGGAGTGAGCGAACCAACTATCGTAGTGACAGCTGGTTCATTCACTCCCTTACTCCTTTACGCAACTACTCACTTACCGCTTACCGCAGCAGCACGAGCTTGCCCCAGTCGTTTTTGAAGGCCTGGTCGCCGGCGGTGGTGAACTTTTTAAACTCGCCGGTGGGGTCGTCGATGGCTACGCGGTAGAGGTAGGTGCCGTTGGCGAGGCGGTCGCCGTACTGGTCGGTGCCGTCCCAGGCGTAGTCGGTGATGTTGTTGCCGATGTGCAGCGGCCCCAGCTCAGCCATGAAAATTTCGCGCACCACGCGGCCCGTGAGGGTCATAATCTGGATTTTCATGTTGCGCGGCAGCTCCTGGCCCGTCACCGTGAACACAAATTTGGCCTTGCTGGTCACCGGGTTCGGGTAGGGGTACACGTTGGAGATTTTCGAATCCCTCACTACCACAAACTTCACCTGGTAGTCTTGGGCACCGGCAGTTGCATTAGAAGCGTCACGGCCCTGCACGCGCAGGGTGTACGTACCATCTTCGAGCAAGCTGTTGAGGCCGGGCTGGTACTCAAGCCGCGCCAGGCTACCCGCCGTGTTATCAACGCTGAAGCGCACTTGCGGGCCATTCACGTCGACGGGCACGGCGGCCTGGCTGCCCTTTTGGAGGAACACCGTGAAGTACGACGCATCCTTAATCAGGCGCAGCCGGTCCTCATCCTTGAGCTGAATGGCGATAACCGGGCTGGGCGACACAATCTCGCCATCGAGGATGTGGCGGCCGTCGATGGCCACGTCCAGCGTGGGCGGCACGTTGGTATCGCGCACCGTGAAGGTTTCCGTTTTCAGCTCATTATTAAAGTAATACAGCTCGGGCTGCGCCTGGGGGTTGACCATCACCCGCACGTAGAACTTCCCAAACGTGCCCGTCACGTCCAGCCGCACGTTCACGGTGAGCACACTGTCGTTGGCCGGCAGCTCGCGCGGGGCGGTGAGGGTGGTGGTTTTCACGGCCAGGCCGGTGCTCACATTAATGAGCTGCACCAGCACGGGCAGACGGCCAATAAATGCCTCCTGCGAGATGTTGTCAAACTTCACCGGAAACGTGAGGAAGCCGGTGTTGACCGCCTGGTTTTTGAGGCGAGTCGAGTCAAACCGGGTGGCGGCCACCAGGTCGCGGCGCACCACACCCTCGGGCAGGCCCTTGTAGGTGAGCAGCCACTGCTTAAGCTGCGGCGGCGTGCGGCCCACCGAGTCGCGCAGGGCCAACTGCAGCTGCATATAGGGGTAGGTAGCGGCCGAGTAGGCGCTCATATCCAGGTTTTTCGTTTTGATATCGCCATTCAGCACCGTGGGTTTATTATCCTTATCAAGACCCACCAGCGACAGCCGGTAGCTGGCAGTTGGCGTTTCGGGGCGAATAACGTCGAACAGCGTCCGCCACTGCTGGGCGGGGCCAATGAGCGTGCTCGTGACGGTGCCGGCCTGGCCGGGCGTGGCCAGCGCGTAGGTGAGCGTAATGGTTTGGGTAACCGGCGAGGACTGGCTGCGGTCGGGGCCGGTTTCGGCGAGGGCCAGGCCGCCAGCGGCCTTTTTCTGCGCCACCAGGGCCCAGGGCTCCCCATCTTTGAGGGTAGCCGCCACCTTGCTGCCCAGCAGGGTAGCCACCTGGCGCAGGGTAGCCGCCACGTTGGGGTCGGCAAAACGCAGGCGGTTGGCACTCACCAGCGCCACGTAGTCGCCATCGGGCACCTTGCTCAGAAAATCGAGCAGCTGCGCCCGGCGGGTGGCGCTGTTGTTGAGGTTATCCAGGGTGTCGGCATCGCTGGCAAAGTGGTAGAACGGCTGCCCGGCCGGCCCGCAGGTCGAGTAGCTGCCGCTCACCGCCACGCGTTTCAGTGAGTGCTGGTCAAACACCACGAGCAGCAGATTGGGGGCCTTCACCGCGCAGTCGCCCACGTCGGGTATCGTGCCGCCCGTGCCAATGCCGAAGCCACTCACCCCGAAGGTAGAAGGACTGCCCGCCGCACCGCCCCCCGCCGTGCGCAGGGTAAGCGGCTGCTGCTGAGCCGCAAAGCTCCAGCGGTTGCTGGGTGCCGCCACGGCCACGCCCGCCAGCTGGTCGCGGTTGAACTGCCCGTTGTGGCTCTGCGACCAGCCCCCGCTCAGGGCGGCCGGTATCACCCGTAAGGAGCCGACCTGCCAGCCGGCATCCTCGGTGCCCACGGGGCTAGTAAAGCGCACGCGCCAGTACCACACCGCGGAGTCGCCCTTGGCGAGCAGCGCCTTGGGGGGCGTCCAGCTGGCGATAGTGCCCGCCGCTACCGTTTGGGTTTGCAGGCCGCCGGGGCTGTCGAACGTAGCTACCGAATCGACCTGAAAATCGTAGTTGCGCACCGGGCCGCTGGCGTCGTTGCTCTGGGCCGTGAGGCGGGGCCGGTTGCTGGGGATGATGGCAAACTCGGTGGGCGTGAGCAGGGTAATGCCCCGCTTCAGGAAGGAATAGTTGAGCGTGGCCGTGTTATTGGTTTCATCCAGCTCGGCTATCTTATTGCGGTAATCCAACTCAACCGTAAATTTGTTATCGCCGCTCACATCCAGCGTGCTGGGGTTGGGAATGGTGATGCTGTACGTAGTATCGCGCCGAAAAGCCTGGGGGAAAGGCTTTTGCAGCTGCCCCAGGCTATTTACGTGGTTATTAAACACATACGTAATAGAGGGGCGCGGCGCGGGAAAGCTGCGTGTCACCCGAATCTCGACCGAGTCGCGCGTGATGCGCAGCGGGTTGCTTACCCCAATATGGAGGGTAAATTGACTGGAAGCGGCCGAGATGGCGGCATCGGGCGCGATGGGGCTGAGCGAGAGCGTGGCGTTGCTGACCACCAAATCGGGCTTGGCCGGGGCGTATAGGCGCAGGGCCGGGTCGCCCTGCCAAATGGTGCACAGTAGCTGCTCGGTAGCCTGCGGGTTGCCCGTAAAGCTAAAGTTTGATTGCAGGCGGCGTATCACCTCGCGGCGCACTTCGGCGATGGGCCGCCCAAACCACTGCGGGTCGTTGAACAGCAGCCGGTACGTGAGGTTTTGCGCCGGGTCGAGCAGGTACTCATACGACAAGCCGCTCTCGGCCATCATGCCAATTGAGCCCTTATTGGCCGCCAGCAGCCAGTCGGTGGCAAAGGTTTTTGTGTTGGTAAATGCGTTGCCGAGCGAGCAGCCGTTGTACATCATCACCGGGTACTTCTTGGCGTTGGCGTAGCCGATAGTGGGGTCGTTGATGTCGCCCAGGTTCAGGTCGAACTGCGTGGTAGAGCCGTGCCCAAAATAGGTAATCAGGGCCAGGCCGGCGTTCAGCTCGTTGGGAATATAGCTCGTTACTGGCAGCTCATCGGGGGTATAAACGCGCTGCGTAGTAGCTACCTGGCCCCCAAAAAGCGGGCGCTCGGCGAGGCGCTTATACGCATCCATGTGAGCCCTGAAAGCGGGGATTTCCGCTTTTTTAGCGCCGCCACTTAGGTGCTGAATGTTTTTGTGCCAAGGCTCCGGGTTGAGCTGGTTGGGGTTGATTTGGGATTCGTATTCCTGCAGCTTGGTGAGGTAAACCAGGGCCTCTTGCGGCGTGGCGGCTACCACGCGGCCCGTGGACAACGCCGGCACATAATTATCATGTGGCCAGTCACTTGACAAAAATATATCGGACGTAGAGCGGGTCGAAACGGGTACCAGGTCCAGGCCATTCTCGCCCAGTATCCGGCCTAAATTGTTCACGTTGGCCCCATCCCGGTTATCTGGAGCAGAGTCGGGAACCGGCGTGGCCGTTACCTGGGCACCGGGCGCAATGCCCTTGCCCAGCAGCAGCAGGTACTTAGACTGCGTAGCCGGCGATTTGGCCGCCAGCCACAGCGCAAAGTGGCGCAGGGCAATAACCGAGCGCTCGCCATAGTGAAACTGGTCGTAGAGCAGCGGCGCGGTCACCAGCAGCGTATCGTAGCTGCCGCCCGCCGCCGAGGCGCGGTAGTTAGCGTAGGCGCGGCCCACGTTGGGCACCGAGCCCGCCGCCTGCAGCAGCTTAGGGTGCGTGATAATAATAAAAGTGGGCTTGGCTGGGTCGATGGCCCGAAAATTTACCCGGCGGGCGAGTGGCGGCACTACGCCCTGCGCTTCGTCGGCGAGTAGTAGGTGGCGCGCTTGCTGGGTGGTGGCGCTGGCAAACACGTAGCGCCGGCCGGTGCTGCCGAGCGTGGTGGCGGCCGCGGGCTCCACGCGCTGCACGTTCCAGGGGTCCTCAATGTCGAAGCCCCGCACCGTAGCCGGCACATTGTCAACTTCGTAAGTAGCTGGGCCGCTCAGCAGCGAGTCGTTTTGGAAGAACACCTGCCGCCGGTTGGCAAACCACACGTTTTGCTGCGGGGCCGTAACCCGCCACCACGACTGCCGGTACACATCGGCTCCCGACGTCCCAAAGCTGGTTTCTACCTGGCCGTCGCTCCCAATGTCGCTCGGCAGCAAGGTGTAGCGGCCGCGGGCATGGTCAAACTCGTTGTAAGCCAGCACGCCCAGCGTGCGGGCGGTGGCCCCCGCCGTGGGCGGAATAACCTGGATGCTCGTTCGGTGCGCGCTGCGGTAGCCCCCCGTTACCACGGCTTCCAGCGTGGGCGCGGGCACCCCAGGGGCCGTAGCTACCGCCCGCAGCGCCGAGTCGAGGGGCGCGTGCGTCTGGTAGTAATACCAGCCTTTGAAGTACCCCTCCCCTTTTTCCAGCCAGGGCAAGAAAATGTCTGTACCCGAAGGGTTAGTCTCAGCATAGTTACTGACTTTCAGCACCAGCGACGACTGGATGCGCCAGCCGTGGGGTGTGCCGCCCGCCGCCGTGGGCTGGGCCATGCGCTTGCCTGCCCGGCTGCCCCAGGTGACGAAGTAGGCCGCCGTATCGGTATAAAAGCTGTAAAAGGGGTTGGCCTGGTCGAGCCGGTTCTTATAAAACTCGGCGTCGAGGGTGCCATCATTGCGCTGGCCGTAGAACTCGATAAAGGTGGAGTTGTCGAGGGCCGCCGAGTTACCGCCCTGGTACACGGCCACTTCCCGGCCGCGCCGCCACACTTGCAGCCGCGTGGGCGCTACTGCGCCCGCGCCCAGCTTGGTGAGGTAAGCCTGGTCGAGGCGGTAGAGGCCGTCGCGCCAGATTTTTATCTTGTAGTAGGGCTGGCCCTGCACTATCCACTCGTTGCCGAAGGGGCCCGACTGCGCCTGCGCGGCCGTGGTAGCCGCCGCCAGCACCGCCAAGAGCAAACCTAGTGCCCGCCCGCGCATCATTTGTACCCAACTGCTGGGGTAATATTTATTCATAATTCTGACAGTCAATCAATTATCTAATAGTAGCTTGGCAGCCTAGTTTATAGAGGGCAGCCCACCCGAGCGGCTACCCAGGCCGTAGCCCAGGCTCACGATGAGCGAGTTGGTTTGCGAGGTGGCCCCCAGCTTTTCCACGGCCAGGCGCGAGAGGGCCAGGTCGACGCGCAGGCCGCTGATGGCCACGCCCGCGCCCAGGCTATACTGGCCTTTCCACTGGTCTTGCTGAGTGAACGTACTGATTTTCTGATAGTTGCCTACCCCGCCGCGCAAAAACGCCAGGTTGCGGTAGCCGATTTCCACGCCCACACGCGGGTCCACGCTCACGGGCTTGGCCGAGATGAGGGTGTTGCGCTGGCCGTCGGTGGTGGCCTCCAGGTCGGCGGCCACCAGGGCCGTGAACTGCGCGGGCAGCTTAAACTGCCGGCCCGCGCCCAGCACAAAGCGGGGCAGGGTTATCTCGGTGCTGTTGGTTGGGATGGCCTCGCCGGGTATCGTGTTGGCCTTAAACTGGTCGGCGTCGATGCTCCAGGCGTTGAACGTGGTGGTGATGTCGCGGGCCATCAGACCCAGGCGCCAGCCGTTGTGGTTGTATTGCAGGCCCAGGTCTATCCCGAAGCCGTAGGCATTGGCGAAGCTGCCCACGTTGCGGTAGATGAGCTTGCCGCTGCCGCCCACGCTCAGGCCCTCGGGGCCCAGCTTGCGGGCGTAGGAAAGCAGCAGCGCGTAGTCGGCCACCGAGAAGTACGTGATTCTATCGTACTGAATATTACCGTATTCGTTGATGAGCGCCCGCGTGTCGGCAATGTTGTCCACGCCCGAGCGCAGCAGCGTCACGCCAACGGCGCTTTTCTCATCGAGCGGCATGGCGAAGGCGGCGTAGTCGTTTTTCACCACCCCCGAAAACAGCTCGGAGTGCATGAGCACGCCGTCGTACTTGGCCGCGATGTTGGTGAGGCCGGCGGGGTTCCAGTAGCCGGCAGTGGCGTCGTTGGCCAGGCTCACCTGCGTTTTGCCCATGCCCAGCGAGCGGGCGCCGGCCCCGAGGTTAAGAAACTCGTTGCTGTACTTAGGCGTGTTGGTTTGGGCACGGGCGGCGGGTGCGGCGGCCAGGCCCAGTACCGCACTCATACCCAGAACAGCCGCCCAGGGGCGGCAAGCGGCGAAGAGTTGTAGCATAGAAGAATAACAGCCGTAATAAGGATTGGGGCAGCAACGCAAGTTACTGCCGGATAGTGCGTAGTCGCCCCGGCGGCCCTGGCCAGCTTGTTGCAGCAGCCTGATTCAGGCGCAGTTATCGTGCCGATATTGGATGCTGGCCGGACTGCGATTGCAGGAAAGAAATACGCGGCAGCCAGTGGCGCAGATTTTTTTTTGCAAACGGCAACAAAAAATTTTACACCAAGTATTATGCAATACAAAGTACCTGTTGTACATTTGTACAGTTCCTCACCTACTACTAGCCCATACCGCCCATGAAACTAGAGAACACCCAGGTGCAGATGCGCAAAGGCATCCTCGAATTCTGCATCCTGGAGATAATTGGCCGCGGGGAGGCCTACGCCAGCGACATGCTGGAGGAGCTCACCCAGGCCCGCATGATAGTGGTGGAGGGCACGCTCTATCCGCTGCTCACGCGCCTCAAAAATGCCGCCTTGCTCGACTACGTGTGGAAGGAGTCGACCTCCGGCCCGCCCCGCAAATACTACACGCTCACCGAGGCCGGCCGCCAGTTTCTGAGCGAGCTGCGCCAGACCTGGGAGGACATGGCTGTGTCGGTGGGCATCATTCGCCAGCCCCGCATTACTAATGATTAATTTTTTAATGATTAATGATTAATTGCTAATTAAACACCTGGCAATTAATCACTTTCATTAATCATTAATCATTGAGAAATTAATCCTTATTTTAATCTGCCGCGCTTCGCGCCTGCGGCCCTTCCCATGAAAAAGAACATCAGCATCAATTTGCAGGGTATCATCTTTCACATCGAAGATGATGGCTACGAAGTACTGAGCCGCTACCTCCACGAGGTGAAGGCGCACTTCGCCAGCTACCAGGGCCACGAGGAAATAGTGGCCGACATTGAGGGCCGCATCGCCGAGCTGTTTACGGCCCGCCTTTCGGCCAGCAAGCAGGTCATTACCCTGGCCGATGTGGAGGAAATGACGGCCAAGATGGGCCACGTCAGAGACTTCCAATCGTCGCCCGACGAGGACGAGGAACCCGCCTACGCCGAGCCCGCGGCCACCGCCGGCACTGCCAGCAGCTTTGCCAGTGGCCCGGCCGCGGCGGCCGCCAGCGCCGAGCCCCGGCGCCTCTACCGCGACCTGGCTCACCGCAAAATTGCGGGGGTGTGCGCCGGGCTGGCGCAGTATTTCCGCGTCAACCCGCTGCTCATCCGCCTCATTTTTCTGGCCCTGGTGTTCTTGCCCAATCTCATCGGCGGGCTTAACTACTTTCCCGGCACGGGCTGGCTTCACCACCACTTCGACTTTGCGGGCCTGTCCGTCATTGCCTACGTGGTACTGTGGATAGCCCTGCCCAAGCGCAACGATGCACCCGAACCCATTGATACCCTGGATTTTGGCGGCAAGCTCACCGGCCGCAAGCTCTTCCGCGATACCGATACCGGCAAGGTAGGCGGGGTGTCGGCGGGGCTAGCCGCCTATTTCCAAACCGACGTGGTGCTGGTACGGGTGCTGTTTCTGGTAGGCCTGTTTCTGGGGGGCTCCACGTTCGTCATCTACCTGATACTCTGGGCCGTGGTGCCCGAAGCCCGCACGGTATCCGAAAAAATGCAGATGCGCGGCGACGCCGTGACGCTCTCGGGCATTGATAACA
>CAXTFI010000073.1:0-21600 GCA_964243255.1 uncultured Hymenobacter sp. | reverse complement strand
ACTGCTCCAACATGTGCCACGAGAGCAGCGGCTCGGCCCTCAGCCCCACGCTGGGTTTGGGCAAGGGCTCGGTCACGCTCAATGACTTTTACGAGGCCGAGGTAATCCTCGTCATCGGCCAAAACCCTGGCACCAACCACCCGCGCATGCTTTCGGCTTTGCAGCAAGCCAAGCGCAACGGGGCCAAGATTATCGCCGTCAACCCCTTGTTTGAAGCGGGCCTCAACCACTTCAAAAACCCGCAGGATTTTATGAATCCGCTGCGGGCGATGGGTGCGCTCTTGGGCGATGGCACCCAGATTACCGACTTGTTTCTGCAGGTGCGGGTAGATGGCGACATGGCCCTGCTGCGCGGCATTATGAAGCACCTGCTGGCCGCCGAGCAGCTGAATCCTGGCCAAGTAGTTGACCATGAGTTCATTGCGAAATACACTACGGGCTACGAAGCCGTAGTGGAAACCCTGAACAACACCAGCTGGGAAGACATTGAGGAGCTCAGCGGCATCAGCCGCGCCCAGCTGCTCGAAGCGGCTAACCTGCTGGCGCACAAGAAGAAAATTATTACCTGCTGGGCCATGGGCGTCACGCAGCAGCGGCAGGGCGTGCAAACCATTCAGGAAATTGTGAACCTGCACCTGCTGAAGGGCGCCATCGGGATTCCGGGGGCGGGCACCTGCCCGGTGCGCGGCCACTCCAACGTGCAGGGCGACCGCACGATGGGTATTTGGGAGCGCGTACACTCCAACTTCCTGGATGCTCTAGAGAAAGAGTTTAAGTTCTCGGCTCCTCGCAAAGACGGCCTCGACGTGGTGGAGAGCCTCAAGGCCATGAACGCCGGCAAAGCCAAGGTGTATTTCAGCCTGGGCGGCAACCTGCTGGCCGCGGGCCCCGACACCGAATTCATCGCCGAAGGCATGCGCCAGCAGAGCCTGACCGTGTTTGTGGGCACCAAGCTCAACCGGGGCCACCTGGTAACGGGCAAAACCAGCCTGCTGCTGCCCTGCTTCACGCACGTGGACATCGACATGCAGAAATCGGGGCACCAGATGACCTCCTGCGAAAACTCGATGGGCATCGTGAGCCAGAACAAGGGAGTGCTGGTGCCGCTGGCCGGCCAGATGCTGAGCGAAGTAGCCATTATCAGCGGGGTGGCCATTGCCACCCTCGGCGACCGCACCACCACCGACTGGGTGGCCATGACGGAGAACTACGACGTTATCCGCGACCACATCTCGCGCGTGATTCCGGGCTTTGAGAGGTTCAACGAGGGGCTGCGCCAGCCGGGCGGCTTCTACCTGCCCAACGGCCCCCGCGAGCGCAAGTTCACAACCGAGAACGGCAAGGCTAACTTCAGCAAAACCGAGCTGGAAAAGTATACCCTGGAGCCCGGCCAGCTGGTGCTGATGACCGTGCGCAGCCACGACCAGTTCAACACCACCATTTACGAGTACAACGACCGCTACCGGGGCATCCACAACGAGCGCCGCGTGCTGTTTATGAATGCTAAGGATATGGCCGACCGCGGCCTGCAGGCCAAGGACCTCATCGACATCACCAGCCACTACGAGGGCGAGCAGCGCAAGGTAGAAAAGTTTGTGACCGTGCCTTATGACATTCCCAGGGGCAACGTGTCGGCTTACTACCCCGAGGCTAACCCGTTGGTACCCATCACGAGCGTAGCCAAGGTGAGCAACACGCCTACCTCCAAGTACGTGGTAGTGACGGTGGAAAAGGCCAAAGTGAGCGTGGCCCCGGCCGCGCAAAAGCAGCGCGCCGAGGCCGTGCCCGCGTAGGGCCCGCCGCCGCCGGCAATAGCTGTTGAAAAGTCCCTGGCACCTGCGCCAGGGACTTTTTATTTCCCAACCCTGCCGGCCGTTGTGGAGTTAAAGCGAAAGCTATACCAGCTTAGCAAAATAATCAGCAGCGGCGCCTTGCAGGGCGAACGGATGGCTCTCCCTTGCAGCGACTTACCTTTTCATCTCCCACTCATCTACCTCCTTCTCCCTCTCTTCCCCCCCCTCAATGGCCGATACTTCTTCTCTTTCCCTGCTTGACCGTGGCCGGACCATCGCGCCCGCCGGCTACAACCGCTGGCTGGTGCCGCCGGCGGCGCTGGCCATTCACCTGGCCATCGGGCAGGCCTACGCGTTTAGTGTGTTCAACAAGCCGCTGGGCTCGCTCATCAGCGGCGATGCCGACCACCCGGCTCCCAATGACTGGACGCTGTCGCAGATTGGCCTGACGTTTTCCATTGCCATTGTGCTACTGGGCTTATCGGCGGCCATTTTTGGGAAGTGGCTGGAGCGCGTGGGACCGCGTAAGGCCATGCTGGCGGCCTCGCTGTGCTTTGGCGGCGGCTTTTTGATTGGCTCGCTGGGGATAAGCCTGCACAATATTTGGTTGCTGTATTTTGGCTACGGCTTCATCGGCGGCATTGGCTTGGGTATTGGCTATATTTCACCCGTGAGCACCCTGATTAAGTGGTTTCCTGACCGCAAAGGGGTGGCTACCGGCATGGCTATTATGGGTTTTGGCGGCGGTGCCATGATTGGCTCGCCCCTGGCTACCACCCTAATGACGCATTTCAAAGCCTCGGCTCCGCAGGGGGTAGCTCCCACGTTTATTGTGATGGGCATCATCTACCTGCTATTCATGCAGTTTGGGGTGTGGACTATCCGGGTGCCGGCCGATAGCTGGAAACCAGCGGGTTATGTGCCCAATGAGGAACATAGCGCGCTCATCACAACCGGCAACGTGTCGGCGGACAATGCTATCAAAACGCCGCAGTTTTGGCTGCTGTGGGTAGTGTTGCTTTGCAACGTAACAGCCGGTATCGGTGTGCTCGAAACTGCGTCCCCGCTTATTCAGTCCGTTATTTCGGGCAGCGAAAAGGGCAGGGGCATGACGGAGGCGGCGCTGGTGGCGGCCGGGGCCGGGTTTGTGGGCCTGCTCAGCTTGTTTAATCTGCTGGGCCGTTTCTTTTGGTCGTCGGCCTCCGACAAGCTGGGCCGTAAGGTTACCTACGCCATCTATTTCGGATTGGGCATCTTGCTCTACGCCATTGCGCCCACGCTGAGCCACAACGCGCAGCTGGCGCTGTTTGTAATAGTATGCTGCGTAATTATCAGCATGTACGGGGGTGGGTTTGCCACGATTCCGGCGTACTTATCCGACATTTTTGGCAAGTATCAGGTGGGGGCTATTCATGGGCGCTTGCTCACGGCCTGGAGCACGGCCGCTATCGTGGGCCACTTGGTAGTGAGCACCTTAACGGAGCACGCCAAGGCATCGGGCCTAAAAGGGGCCGCTACGTACCAGCCCGTATTTTACACCATGGCCGGGCTGCTCGCCGTGGGCTTGCTGGCCGACCTGGCCGTAACGGCCGTTAATGTAAAATACCAGGAAAAAGGCCCGGTAGCCGTCGAAGCCGGCGGCCACTAGTCACCTTTTTTCACTTCTTACTTCCTACCAAGATGAATCCGCAAACAACTTCTACTTCTGCCACCGAGGCATCGGCTGGCGGCTCCACGGTGCTAGCCTGGCTGTACGTGGGTATTCCCCTGGCCTGGGGCGTGTCGCAAACGTTTCTTAAAGCGCTGACGCTGTTTAAGTAAGCCTGCTTCAATCAGTTAAAAAGCCGCTCAGTCCTCCAAAGGGCTGAGCGGCTTTTGTCGGTTATGGCGCACTGGCTGCTAGCCCCGAAAGCGCCACAGGGGCCACGCGCTGCCGGCCGCAAAGTGCGTTTGGCCGGGGCCCAGCTCCAGCAGGCCATCGGCCGCGAGCAGGCCGGCCAGGTCGCCCGAGCCGGCCGTGGGCGCCGGGTGGGCCAGCAGGCGGCCGTCGGGGGCATTTTCGAGCTGCACGGCTAAGAAATAGCTGAGCGCCGGCTTGAAATCAACTGGGCTGGCCAGTTGCGCAAATTGCTGTTTGTCAATTAGTTGTGCCTGGCAACGGCGCAGCCAGCCGCGCACGTAGCGGTAGTAGCCCGCAAAGGTAGCCACGGGGTTGCCGGGCAGCGCAAATACCGTGGCCCCGCCCGGCTGCTGCCCAAACCACAAGGGCTGCCCCGGCCGCTGCGCCACCCGGTGAAAAATCTCCGCCACGCCCACCTCGCGCAGGGCCTGCGGCAAAAAATCGGCCTGGCCCTTCGACACGCCCCCGCTCAGCAGCACCGCATCGAACGCCGCCAGCAGCGGCGGCAGCCCCGCCTTGAGCGAGGCCAAGTCATCATCGAAGTGGAAGGCCTCGCTTGCGCAGCCATCGGTGGCCAGCGCGGCTTGCAGCATCGGCCCGTTGGAGCGCCGAATCTGGTGGGGGAGGGGCGTGGCTGCCACGGGCACCAGCTCGTCGCCGGTGCTCACCACGGCCACGCGCGGGCGGCGCGTCACGGCCAGGGTGGTGGCCCCTACGGTGGCGGCCACCGCTAGCTCGGCCGGGCCCAGCACCACGCCAGCGGCCAGCAGCTGGGTGCCCGCTAGCTGGTCGCTGCCCTGGGCGTGCACGTTGTGGCCCGGCCGGGGCGGGGCCACGCGCACGGTAGCCCGGCGCGGCGCATCGCTAAAATCCAGGTCTTCGTAGCGAATTACCGTGTCGGTGCCGGGCGGCAGGGCCGCGCCCGTCATGATTTCGATGGCGGCCTGCGGGTCGAGCAGCGCTGTGGGCACGGCCCCCGCCAATTGAGTGCGCTCGATGGGGAATAGTATTTGTCCGGCCTGCAAAGCACTGTAATTCAACGCGATGCCATCCATTGTTACCCGGTTGTAGGGCGGGAAGTCGCGGTCGGCTACCAGGGTTTGGCGCAGCACGCGGCCGATGGTGGCGGCCAGCGGCAGGGTTTCGGCGGGCAGCGGCTGGGCAGTGGCCAGCACGTGGCGGTAGGCGTCGGCAACGGAAATCACGTAGAAAGGAGCAATAATAAAGAGAAGCGACTAAGCTGAAGGCAAGCTAATTTCTTGCTTAATTGTTGTGACTATGACTGAGAACCCCACTCCCCGTACCAAGCACGCCGACCTGGCCCGCCCGCTCCTCGGCGAATTTGCCCGCCACGAGCTGGCCTTTTTGGGAGCACCCTGCGGCGCTATTCAGCGGCTGGCGGCGGGCCTCACGGCGGTGCTGGCCCCGGCGGGCCACCGCGTGGGCTACGTCGATGCCGACCACGCCAGCGGCGATGCCGACGCTCAGCAAACCCTCAGCCCGCTGCTGCAAGCCGGCGCGGCCGTGGAGGTGACGGATAAAATTCACTTGCGCCGCCGCGACGACCGGCGGGCATTCGACCGCTTTTCGCAGCCCGAGCTGCTGGCCGGGGCCGACCTCGTACTGGTGAATGGCAACCACTTCCGCGCCCGCCAGCAAATCGTGCTGCTCGACCCGCGCAAGTCGCTGGCCCACAAGCTGGATAAGCTCACGGATGTGCAGGCGTTTGTATTAGCCGAAGGCGTGACCGAAATCCCGGATTACCTGCGCGGCCACCTGCCGCACCACGCCGCGCTGCCCCAGTTTGCCCAGGCCGATGTGGCGGGCCTGGCTGCCTGGGTGCAGCAGTGGCTGCTGGCCCGCCGCCCGCCCCTGCGCGGCCTGGTGCTGGCCGGCGGCCTCAGCCAGCGCATGCAAACCGACAAAGGCCGCCTGCACTACGGCGCGGCCGGCCGCGAGCAGCGCGAGGTAGCCGCTGCCCTGCTGGCCGACGTGTGCCAGGACGTATTCGTGTCGTGCCGGGCCGAGCAGGCCGCCGAGCTGCCGGCCGGCTTGGTGCCGCTGCCCGACCGTTTTCTGGGCCTGGGGCCGTTGGGCGGCATTTTGTCGGCTCTGCAGCATGACCCTAACGCGGCCTGGCTGGTGCTGGCCTGCGACCTGCCTTTTCTCACGGCGGGCACGCTGCGCGGGCTGGTGGCCGGCCGCCAGCCCGGCCGCCTGGCCACGGCCTTCCAAAGCCCCGGCAACGAGTTTCCCGAGCCGCTCATCACCATCTTCGAGCCACGCGCTTACCCCGAGCTGCTGCGTTTTCTGGGGATGGGCTACTCGTGTCCGCGCAAAATGCTCATTAACAGCGATATAAATCTACTGCCCACGCCCGGCGGCGATGCCCTGCGCAACGTGAACACCCCCGCCGAGCGTGCGGCCGCTCAGCAGCAATTGGCGGGCTAACTGCCCGGTGGCTAGCTAAATACCGGGATAAAGCTGCGCCATAAGCCCTTGCGCCTAACTTGCGGCCCTTATTTCGGCCCGCGATGAGCTTTGCTACCAACTACGACCTGCTGTCTGCCATTGGCCTGGTGATGACGCTAGTGCTGATACTCCGGCGCTTGCTCGACCTGCCTCAGCGCCTGCCCCGCTGGAACCGCTGGCTGAGCTACCTGTGGGTGCCGGCGCTGGTGGCCTTCGTTGTCACGGCGATTTTTCGGTATAAGAACGGCTACCTCGACGAAATTTACCTGCTGCTGGCTTCCGCGGTGCTGATAGCCACGCTGCTGGCCATGCGCGACTATCGCCCGTCGCGCACGGTGCTGCTGGCCTTTGTGCCGGCAATGGTGCGCCGGCCCATTGCGGCGTGGCTACTGTTTACTAATCAGCAGTTTGTGCCTCCCTACGGCGCGGTGTTCAAGCTGTGGGGGAACCTCAATGTGTTCTGGTTTTTCGGGATGCTGTTTCTGGCCTACAACCAGAAGCGCCATATTCAGCAAGACGAGAAGCTGCGGGCCGAGGAAGAGCGCGCCCGGCAGCTGGCCCTGGAGCAAAACCTGGAACTGGAGCGCCTGGTGGCCGAGCGCGCTGCCTTGCTCACCCAGCAGGCCGACGAACTGCAAACGGCCCTCACCGAGCTGCGCGCCACCCAGGCCCAACTCATTCAGCGCGAGAAAATGGCCAGCCTGGGCGAGCTCACGGCCGGCATTGCCCACGAGATTCAAAACCCGCTCAACTTCGTCAACAACTTCGCCGACGTGAGCACCGAGTTGGTAACCGAGTTGGAAGAAGAGCAAAGCCGCCCCGCCCGCGATGCCGGCCTGGAAGACGAGCTGCTGGCCGACCTCAAGCAGAACCTGCTGAAAATCAACCAGCACGGCCAGCGCGCCTCCTCCATTGTGAAGGGCATGCTGGCCCACAGCCGCACCAGCACCGGCGAGCGCCAGCTCACTGACCTCAATATTCTGGCTGATGAGTATATGCGCCTGGCCTACCACGGCCTGCGCGCCAAGGACAAGACCTTTAATGCCACCTTGCAGCCCGACCTGGCCGCCATTCTGCCGCTGGTGCCGGCCGTGAGCGGCGACATTGGCCGGGTGCTGCTCAACCTGTTTACCAATGCCTTATATGCCGTGCAGCAGCGCCAGCAGGCCGGCGAGCCCGGCTACGCGCCCACTGTGGGCGTCACCACGCGCCGCGTGGGCGAAGCCGTGGAAGTGCGCGTGCGCGACAATGGCAACGGCATCCCCGACGAGCTGCAGCAGAAGATATTTCAGCCCTTTTTCACTACCAAGCCCAGCGGCGAGGGTACTGGCCTGGGCTTGTCGCTGAGCCACGATATTGTGGTGGAGGGCCACGGCGGCACGCTCAGCGTGGAGAGCGAAACGGGTAAATTCACGGAGTTTGTGATGCGGCTGCCCTTCTAGCGGCGGTGGCTTTACGCTATTTTCAGAACCTGACCAATGGCAGACACGCATATTTTGCTGGAAACACCCCTGGCCGTGGGGCTGATAATGCTGGGCCGCAAGTTTTTGGACACGCCCACCCGGCTGCCCGCCTGGGACCGGCGCCTGGCCCAGGCCTGGCAGCCGGCGGTGGCGCTGTTCATCATTGCCCTGGCCATCAAAAGCGAGTATGTAGTTAATTTATTGGACGATGCTTTTCTGCTGGCCGCGCTGGTCCTGGGGGTGGCCGTGGGCTGGCAGCTGCGCGCCTACCGGCCGGCCTGGCTGCTGGGCCTGGGGCTGGTGCCCTACGTGCTGCTCTCGGTTGTGCAGCTGCTAGTTAAGTTGCTGAATGATAATTGGCTGAAGACTTATGAGGACAGCTTCGACTTTGCCGGGTTTCTGGCTTTTTCGTGGCTGGGCATCCTCTGGTATATGGCGCGCAGCCAGAAGAAAGCCCTGGCCGCCGAGCAAGTGCTGCGCCAGCAGGCCGAGCAGGAGCAGCTGCAGATAGAAGCCAAAAACCAGAGCCTGGAGCAGCTGGTGCACCAGCGCACCGCCACGCTGGCCCGCCAAACCGACGCCCTGCGCACCACCCTCACCGAGCTGCGCGCCACCCAGGAGCAGCTCATTCAGCGCGAGAAAATGGCGAGCCTGGGCGAGCTCACGGCCGGCATCGCCCACGAGATTCAAAACCCGCTCAACTTCGTCAACAACTTTGCCGACGTGAGCACCGAGCTTATTGCCGAGCTGGAAGAAGAGCGCGCCCGCCCCGCCCGCGACCTGGCCCTGGAGGCCGAGCTGCTGCGCGACCTCAAGCAGAACCTGCAGCGCATTACCCAGCACGGCGGCCGGGCCTCGGGCATTGTGCGCGGCATGCTTGAGCACAGCCGCGCCAGCACCGGCGAGCGCCAGCCCACCGACCTCAACGCCCTGGCCGACGAATACCTGCGCCTGGCCTACCACGGCCTGCGCGCCAAGGACAAAACCTTTAACGCCACCTTGCAGCCCGACTTGGCCGCCACGCTGCCGCTGGTGCCCGTGGTAGCCGGCGACATCGGCCGGGTGCTGCTCAACCTGTTTACCAATGCCTTCTATGCCGTGCAGCAGCGCCAGCAGGCCGGCGAGCCCGGCTACGCGCCCACCGTGGGCGTCACCACGCGCCAGCGGGGCGAGGAAGTCGAAGTGCGCGTGCACGACAACGGGACGGGCATCCCGGATGCCGTGCGGCAGAAGATATTTCAGCCCTTTTTCACCACCAAGCCCAGCGGCGAGGGCACCGGCCTGGGCTTGTCGATGGCTCACGACATCATCACGCAGGGCCACGGCGGCACCATCGCCGTGGAGAGCCAGCCGGGCGTGGGCACGGAGTTCGTCTTTACCCTGCCTTGCTAACTGCCCGGCAACTAGCTATGAAACACGTGCTACTGCTACTGCTGGCCTGGGTTAGCGCCGGTGCCTGCTTTGCCCAAGCGCCTGATACGGCTACGCTGCGTATCGAGCGCTTGCCCCCCACCGGCCTGCTGCTCACCAAAGGCTGGCGCTACCACCCCGGCGACGACCCGGCCTGGGCTCAGCCCGCCTTCAATGACCGCGGCTGGGATACGCTCAACCCCGCCCGGCCCCGACGGGCGCTGCCGCCCGCCGTGAGCAGTGGCAGTAGCTGGCTGCGACTGCGGTTTCGGCTCGGCGATAGCCTGCGGGTGCCGGTGCTGGCACCTTTTTATCTGGGTGCTACCGAGATTTATCTCAACGGTAAGCTGCTGCTGCGCGACGGCGTACGCAGTTCCCGGCCTACCGAGGTGCAGGCTACCAGTAGGCGCTTGGAGCCGCTGGAGCTGCCGGCCGACTTTGGGGCCGGCGTGCTGGCTGTGCGTTTCGCCCCCTACCAGCCCCGGCTGCAGCGCGGCGTCGAGGACGTGCCTTTTTTGCCCTAACCCTGCAAACGGAGCGTCAGCTGCGGCAGCAGGAGGGGGAAAGGCTGTCCGGCCTGGTAGCATATTACGTGACGGGCGGCCTGTTTCTGCTGCTAGCGCTACTGCACCTAGCCTTTTTTCGCTACAACCCGGCCCAGCGCGCCAACCGCTATTTTGCCCGCTACACTCTAGCGTTGGCGTTGGCTTCGTTAGCGCTTTACTACCTGGAAACGCTCGTTTCACCAGCCTTGGGCGGCTGGGCACAATGGAGCCGCCCCACATTTTATGTATTGGTGGTGTTGAGTGGCTTGTACGCCGTGCGGGCACTCCACGCGTTGTTTGGCTTCCGGCCCGGTCGGCGCTATGCCGGCCTGTGGCTAAGCGCCGGCGGCGTGCTGGTGGTAGAAGTAGTGTGGCGCTATACGGGTTCGCTAAGTTTTTTCGTCTTTCTAGTATTTATGCTCGTGGCTACCGCCGAACAGCTGCACCTGACGGGGCGGGCGTTGCGGCAGCACCAACGCGGGGCCCGCATCATTGCCTCGGGCTTTGCCATCGCCCTGCTCAGCGTATTGCTGCTGATAGGAACAAGTGTAACAAGCGTTGAGGGGAGCTTCTTACTAAATTGCCTCAGTTTCACGCTGCTATTTCTGCCGCCGGCCCTGGGTATCTCCTTATTTCTGGCCCGCGAGTTTGCCCTCGATGCCGAGCTGCTGCAAGTGAAGCTGGGCGAAGTGGAGCGCCTTTCGGCCCAGACCCTGGCCCAGGAGCAGGATAAGCAAGCGCTGCTGGCCGCTCAGAACGACACCCTAGAACACCAGGTAACGCAGCGCACCGGCGAGCTGCAACGCTCCCTCACCGACTTGCGCGCCACCCAGGCCCAACTCATTCAGAAAGAAAAGATGGCCAGCCTGGGCGAGCTCACGGCCGGCATTGCCCACGAAATCCAGAACCCCCTCAACTTCGTTAACAACTTCTCGGAAGTGAGTACCGAATTGGTGGGGGAGCTCCAGGAGGCGCTGGCAGCGCGTGATACGGCCGAGGCCGCCGAGCTGGCGCGCGACGTAGCCCAAAACCTGGACAAAATTACCGAGCATGGCAAGCGGGCGGCCGCCATTGTGCGAGGTATGCTGGAGCACTCCCGCACCAGCGCCGGCGAGCGCCGACCAACCAACCTCAACGCCCTGACCGACGAATACCTGCGGCTCGCCTACCAAGGGCTGCGGGCCAAAGACAAAACCTTTAACGCCACCCTGGAAACGGATTTTGCGCCCGGCCTGCCCCCCGTTGAGGCCGTGAGCCAGGACCTGGGCCGGGTGCTGCTCAACCTGCTCAGCAACGCTTTTTATGCCGTGCAGCAGCGCCAGCAAGCCCACGTGCCGGGCTACGTGCCCACCGTGAGCATCGGCACCCGGCGCAGCGGCGCGCAGCTGCAAGTGACGGTGCGCGACAATGGTACGGGAATGTCGGAGGCAGTGCGAAAAAAGATGTTTCAACCTTTCTTCACTACCAAGCCCGCCGGCGCGGGCACCGGCCTGGGTTTGTCGCTAAGCCACGACATTGTGGTCAAAAGCCACGGCGGCACCCTCGACGTAGCTTCGCAGGAAGGCGTGGGCACCGAGTTTACCATGTGCCTGCCCCTGGCTACGGCCTGAAGCAGGCGCTTTCTTCTATCTTTACCCACCTATGAAAATACTGGTAGTCGATGATGAGGCCGACGTGCGGCTACTGTTTGAGCAGCGGTTCAGGCGCGAAATCCGCAGTGGCGAATTTGAGTTTTCCTTTGCCTACTCGGGCGAGGAAGCACTCACGTTTCTGCGCGAGCACCCGTCGGAGGTGGTGCTCATTCTCTCCGATATCAACATGCCCGGCATGAGCGGCCTCGAGCTGCTGCGCCACGTGAAGCAAGACCCCCTGCCGCCACCCCTGCCGCTGGTGATGATGCTCACTGCCTACGGCGATACCGAAACGCATGACCAGGCTATGCAGCTGGGCGCCAACGACTTCCTGGTGAAGCCCATAGATTTTGCGTCCCTCAAAGACAAGCTCCACACCATCGCCACTACCTGACTTCATGAAAACAAAAATCCTGGTGGTTGATGATGAGGCAGACCTGGAGCTGCTCATCAAGCAGAAATTCCGCCGCAAAATCCGCGAGAATGCCTACGAATTTATCTTCGCCGGCAATGGGCAGGAAGCCCTCGACCGCCTGCGCGAGCACCCCGATACCGACATTGTGCTCTCCGACATCAACATGCCCGTCATGGATGGCCTCACGCTGCTCGGCCGCCTGCCCGAGGCCAGCCCCGTCACCAAAACGGTGATGGTATCGGCCTACGGCGACATGCAAAACATCCGGGCCGCCATGAACGGCGGGGCGTTCGATTTTGTGTGTAAACCGGTGGATTTCAATGACTTAGAGCTAACTATCGAAAAAACCGCCCACCACGTGCAGCAGCTGCGCGACACGATGAAGGCCATCCAGGAAAACAACATCCTGCGCATGTACGTCGACGAAACGGTCATCAACTTTATGGCCCGGCCCGGCTTCGAAAACCGGCTGCTGGCCAGCGAGATGGTGGAGGCCACGGTCGTTTTTATTGACATTTGCGGCTTTACTTCGCTTTCCGAAACCCAGCCGGCCGCCACGGTGGTGGGCATGCTGAATAAGTACTTCGACCAGATTGTGCAGGAGGTAATCGCCCACGGCGGCTACATCGACAAGTTTATGGGCGATGCCGTAATGGCCGTGTTTCGGGGCGAGTACCACCTCGACCGGGCCATCGACGCGGCGCTCGTGGTGCGCGCCCAGCTGCAAGCCGCCACCAGCCCACTCCCCGATGGCAGCGACTACCACCCGGCCGTGAGCATCGGCATCAACACCGGCGAAATGGTATCGGGCAATATCGGTTCGGCCTCACTCAAGCGCCTGGATTACACCGTGATAGGCGACACCGTGAACGTGAGCCAGCGTCTGCAGTCAGCCGCCCACGCCAACCAGATTGTCATCACCGAAGCCGTTTATGAGCGCGTCAAAGAGAGTTTCCAGTGCCAGCCCATCGGCGAGCTAAAGCTGAAAAATAAAGCCCACCTCATCATGACTTATGAGGTAACTGCGTGATTGTTAATGACGTTCGAAACGCAGAACGACATTAAACATTGGGCTCGGTTAAAAGTCTAGTCCAAAGGTCACCTCAAGTATTTGCAGGTAGTTGAATAGCATTATTGAGATAACTGTTGAATGTCTCTAATTTTGCTGACTCCTGGGAAAAGCGCCTTTACATAAAGTCACTTATATTCCCACTTTTGGAATTGCCCCCGTTTTCGGCCTGCGCCCGGAGCGCGGCCGGCGTGGGACTTTACCCAGGGACCAAGCGGGCCGCCTATCCGGACCTAGTTCCCCGTATCATTTACGCTACTTGTCGTCGTTGATGTGCCACCTGAACGTCTTCTTAACCCTTTTGGCGCTGGTTCTCTGCCTTGGGACCGCCCGTGCACAGCCCACCAAGACCCTTACGGGTCTGCTCTTAGACGACCGCTTAGAAGGGGTTCCGAGGGCGAACATTTGCGCGCGGGATATGACCGCCATCGGGACGACGGACATGGAAGGTTATTTTAAGATTAACGTTCCTATTAATACTAACACGATTATATTCACATCTGTCGGTATTGAGTTGACCACCGTCAACTTGAGTGCAGACTGTTCAAACTTGGAAGTGATTCTCCTTCTTGCTTCTACTTATGATTTTATGTCGGTACGGCGCGTGAATAGACAAGAGTTCAAGCGGTTTAAGCACTTGCCCCAATTGCATCAGGAGGCGTATGAGAAAGGCCTCTTTAAATCCCGTGCACCTTGTGCTTCTCCCATTTTTACCAAGTGGGTCCCACGTTCAGCGAAACGGTGATTTAAATGGAGCAAACCACCTTTCACAAGCTGCAAGCGACCGTTTTTAGCACGTAAATTTTCCTGCACGCAGGGCTTCATGTAAAATTTGGACCAAGCTTTTAATTATGGCTAATCATTAATCATTAACCATTAAGAAATTAACCATTAACTCCCTCCCGCTTCATTCTGCCGGCGCAGGCGCTGGCACAGCACGCGCAGGATGTTGCGCAGCACCTCACTGCGCTCCTCCATCACGTCATAAAAATCTTCCTGGTCGAGCCGGAAGGCCGTGACCGCGCCCTGCGCCACGGCCGCCGCCGAGCGCGGCTCGGCATCGAGCAATGCCAGCTCGCCAAAAAAATCGCCCTTGCCGAAGGTTGCCAGCAGCTGCGGGCCGTTGAAAATGCCCACCTGGCCCTCGTAGATAATGAATAGCGACGCCCCCAGGTCGCCCTTGGCAAAAATCTGCTGGCCCGCGGTAAAGCTGACTTCCTGCATAATGGGTACAATGCTGCTGAGCACATTTTCCGGCGTTTCGGCAAAAAGGGCGGTTTGCTGGAGCACCTGCACGCGCTCGGCGGCGGTAATGTGCGAGGTAGTGGCGGCGTGGCTCATAAGCAGGCTGGCAAGGGTTTGGTGAGCGGCGTGTAGTTGCTGGTGCAGGGCGGGCTGCTGGATGGCGAGCTGCGCCAGCACCCCAAACGCGCTTTCGCGCACCAGCAGGCTGGGGCTGCGCAGGTGCGGCGAAAGCGCGGTTACCGTGGCCGCCGTGGGGTGCCACTGGTCGAGGGCGGCGCGCACCGTCCAGTCCGAGAAAGCCGTTTCGCCGCGCTCCACAATGGTTTCGACGATGGGGGCGGGGGCCAGCAGCGGGCCCAGCAGTTGGTTGAAGGTGTGCTCTTTCTCGGCCGCCGGGGCCACGCTCACCAAGGCTTGCAGGCCCTGGTAAGTGGGTCGGGCAATGCTGTTGTCCAGTATTTCGAGGGCGTTGGCCTGGCGCTCGCGGGCGGCGTGGGCTACCCCGCGCTGGGCATCGGCAATGAGCTGCGGCGCGTAAATCTGGCCCAGCAGCGCAAATACCCGCTGCTGGGTGCGCTGCAGCTCATAGTCGAGGCAGTTGGCTAGCTCACTGCTAGCCGTGGCCTGCCCATGTAGCAGCTGCTGAGCCAGTTGCAGCTCGTCGTGCACCAGCGCCTGAAACAGCGGCACCTCGTGTGGCACCACGCCAAAATGACGCAGCGCCCGCAGCGCCGCCTCGCGCCGAAACAGGTGCGGCTGCCGGGCCAGCGCCACCAGCAGCTGCCGGCTGGCGGCCGTGCGCAGGCGGGCGCACACCTGCGCCACCCGCCGCACCAGGGCCTGGTTGGCATCCACGCTCAGTACTTCGGCCAGGGTGGGCAGGGCCGCCTCGCCCAGGCGCAGCAAGCGCTGGGTAGCGGTGGCCCGCCCTGCCTTAGTGGTCAGCGAATGAATCAGCTGCCGAATTTCACTGGGGCTGGCGGTGGGTGGCAGCGCGCTACTGGCAGCATTGAGGGCAGCCCCCGTGTCGTCTTCATCCTCCGCAAAGCGGTGGCTCAGCGCGTGCTGCAGCTCGGCTACGTACTCTTGGTACACGCGCGTGAGCAGGTACAGCACCACCAGCATCAGCAGGCCCATCCACACGAAAGGGACCCAGGTTTGGCCGCCCGGCAGCGCGTGCAGGGCAAAGAGCAGCCCCCCGGCCAGCGCCATGCCCAGCGGCTCATACAGCCCCTTGGCCAGCGTGTGGGCCTGCAGCCGCTCGGGGGCCGACAGCGCCTGAAACAGCAGCAAAAACACCGGGTCAAACACGGCCCGGCGCAACACTTCCAGCCCCAAATACAGCCCGCAGAAGTACGGCAGCGAGGCCGTGGCATTGCTCCGGTCGAGGCCAGCGTACAGGGCCAGGCCGCCCAGCGTTGCCACCGGCAGCGCCAGCAGCACCCGCCGCACGCCCAGCCGGTCCAGCGTGTGCTGCGAAAGCAGCAGCTTAAAGACCATCGCCAGTAAATACGTGATTACCAGTACGTTGCCTACGTAGCGCATCACGGCGGCCTCGTCGTGAAAGCGGTGCTTCACATTCACAAAAAACAGGTACTCGATGCCCGTTGTCACGGCAGCTAAGCCCAGCATACTCAGGCACATGGTGAGCACCAGCCGACTATCGCCAAACCAGCGCCGTATCCCCGGCGCCAGTTCCTGCGTGCGCACCCGGCGGCGGTCGGGCGCCGCCTCTACTTCGTGCGAGTCCAGCGTGGCCCGCAACGCCAGCAGCGCCGCCAGGTACGCGCCAAAGGCCGTGCCCAGCAGCCACGGCAAGTCAGCGTTGGTATGAATAAGAATGGCCAGTACGGCCCCCATCGCCTTGGCCGGCATGTCGCCCGCGCTGATAATGCCAAACAGCCGCTTGCTCTGCCGCACGTCAAACACCACCGCCGACACCCCCCAAAACTCCAGGTTAGTAAGCAAATAGATGACCCGGTAGCCCGCCATAATGGCGATGGCGGCCACCACCGAGTGGCCCGTAGCCACCAGCACGCCCAGCACGCCCGTAAGTGTCACCGTGGCCAGCAGCACCCGCACCGCCAGCTTTTGCAGCAGCCAGTGGTGCTCAAAGTGCCCGTAGAGCTTGCCAGCGGCTATCATCGCCAGGGCCGCCACGCCGTAGGCGAGGGGCAGGTTGCGCTCAGGGTTGTTTTCCAGCAGCAACACGTTGGCCGCCACGTACACCAAAATGGTGCCGGCCCCCAGCAAAAAATTATGCAGGAAAAACAGCCACACCGTGCGCCCTTCCTCGGGGCGCACGCCCAGTAGTCGCTGCCCGCGCTCAGTTGTTGTCATGGCCCGCAAGTTAGGGCTTGGTTGAATCCTTAGAAAACAAAAAGAACGTCAGGCTGAACTTGCCGAAGCATCTCGCTCGCGCCGCTAGGGGTATTAATCCAACGGCGCGAGCAAGATGCTTCGGCAAGCTCAGCCTGACGTTCTTTTAAAAAGCTATTAACTCCTACGCCGCCCGCATCAGCCGCAGCGGTGACTTCTCAAACTTGCTTCGCGCGTAGCTCTCCGTAATGGTAAACTCCACCACGCCAGCCTCCGAAGGCATCTCAAACATGGCATCGGTCATAATGCTCTCACAAATAGAGCGCAGGCCGCGCGCCCCGAGGCGGTACTCATCGGCGCGCTCCACAATGTATGCGAGAGCTTCCTCCGTAAAGTCAAGCTGAATATTCTCCATGTTGAACAGCCGCTGGTACTGGCGCACCAGCGAGTTCTTCGGCTCCGTCAAAATGAGGCGCAGCGTGGCCTTATCCAGGGGGTTGAGGTGCGTGAGCACCGGCAGGCGGCCAATAAGCTCCGGGATAAGGCCAAAGCTCTTGATGTCCTGGGCAGATACGTAGCGCAGGAAGTTCTGCGTGTCCACGTTCTCATCCAGGTTGGTCTTCGAAAAGCCCATCGGCTTGGTATTCAGCCGCCCCTTAATAATGCGGTCAATTCCCGAGAAGGCCCCGCCGCACATAAACAGAATGTTCTCGGTATTCACCGAAATCATTTTCTGGTCGGGGTGCTTGCGCCCGCCCTGCGGCGGCACGTTGATGTGCGTGCCTTCCAGCAGCTTCAGCAGCGCCTGCTGCACGCCCTCGCCGCTCACATCGCGCGTGATGCTGGGGTTGTCGCTTTTGCGGGCAATTTTGTCAATCTCATCAATGTACACAATGCCGCGCTCGGCGGCCTCCAGGTTGTAGTCGGCCGCCTGCAGCAGGCGCGTCAAGATGCTTTCCACGTCTTCACCCACGTAGCCGGCCTCCGTCAGTACCGTAGCATCGGCAATGCAGAACGGCACTTGCAGAATCTTGGCCAGCATGCGCGCCAGAAACGTTTTGCCCGTGCCGGTTTCGCCCACCATAATGATGTTCGACTTCTCAATCACCACCTCATCGTGCTGCGGCTTCTGCATCAGGCGCTTGTAGTGGTTGTACACCGCCACCGACATCACCCGCTTGGCTTCGTCCTGGCCCACCACGTACTGGTCAAGGTGGGTTTTTATTTCGCGGGGCTTGATGAGGTTAAACTTCGGCGTGCGCGCCTCAGCTTGCAGCTTGGTTTCCTCCGAAAGAATGTGCTGAGCCTGGGCCACGCATTTCTCGCAGATATGGGCATTGATGCCCGAAATCATCACCGCGACGTCGCGCTTGGGCTTATTACAAAAGGAGCAGGCTATTTCCGGCATCGGGAGCAGTCAAGTAGAGAAGCCGTTTTCCCAAAGAAAACGGCCACAAAGATAAGTCGGTAGCCCAGCATTGCCGGTCGCCCCACAGGGTATTCAGCCATAAAGCCGTTCCCCACCAGTTAAGTTATCAGCTAGATTATCGGCCTCAATATAACTATTTCTCAAAAAAAAGGCCGCCCACCGGGCGGCCTTTCCATCATAACTAACCCATCCACAAACCAATCAAAAACCAGCTAGCCAGCCCGCGCAGCGGGCGTATCTGCGCAATCCGTTTAATCCGTTTGAATCTGCGGTCGGGCTTAGGCAGCCTTTTTCTTTTCGAGCACCTCGTCAATCAGGCCATATTCCTTGGCCTCATCAGCCCGCATCCAGTAGTCGCGGTCCGAGTTGTCGTGGATTTCCTGGTACGTTTTGCCAGTGTGGCTTGCCAGAATGTCATACAGCTCTTTCTTGAGCTTCAGAATCTCGCGGGCCGTAATCTCAATGTCCGACGACTGCCCTTGGGCACCGCCACTAGGCTGGTGAATCATCACGCGGGCGTGCGGCAGCGCCGAGCGCTTGTCCTTGGCGCCACCGGCCAGCAGCACGGCACCCATCGAAGCGGCCAGGCCGGTGCAAATGGTAGCTACGTCGGGGTTCACGTACTGCATGGTATCGTAAATACCCAAGCCAGCATACACCGAGCCACCCGGCGAGTTGATGTACAGCAGGATATCCTTCTTAGCATCAACCGATTCCAGAAACAGCATCTGCGCCGTCAGGATGTTGGCCACGTAGTCATCCACAGCCGTGCCCAAAAACACGATGCGGTCCATAATCAAACGCGAAAACACGTCGATTTCGGCAAAGCGCGTGGGGCGCTCCTCAATCACCGAGCGGGTCATGCCCGTGGGCAGCATCATGCCGGAACGCACCTGGCCTTCCATGTGCTGCAAGTACTGGTCAACTCCCAAGCCGTTGAGGCCTTGGCCTTTAACGGCAAATTTGCGAAACTCTTGTTTATTCAGCATGGAGAAAAATGTGTGGTAAGCGTTAGCTTGCCGTGTTCAAAAACAGAAGACGAATAAACGGCTAAATGTTGTAGTGCAAACGTTGCAAGTCGGTACATGGCAACGCTATTCAATAATACAACGCACGGATGTACAGCGCCCGCACTACCCCAATAAAAAAGCCCTTACGCAATGCGTAAAGGCTTTTTCGTCTCAACCAAACCGTCGGCTTAGCCTTCGTTCTGGTTGCGGAATTCTTCGGCCGTTACGGGCTCTTCCGTAACAACAACTTTGCCACGCAGGGCCTCCACTACTTTCTCTGCCAGAATGGCCTCGTACTCCTGCACGTAGTTTTTACCGTTCTCCTGCTTGAGGTAGTTATCGGCAAAACCAGCCATGCCCTGGCGCATTTCGTCGGTTAGCGGCATGCCACCCCCAAACTGGCCCAAAATCTTGTCCAGCACGCGGTTGCGGATTTCAGCGGTTTCTACCTTGAGGCCCATGTCTTCCACCACCTTGTTGCGGATGAGGCTCCACTTCAGCTCACGCTCGTAGTCGGTGTAGTGCTGCTCCACGGTAGCAGCGTCCAGCTTGCCTTCGTTGGCACGCACCAGCCACTTTTTGAAGAACTCAGTTGGGATACGAATCGTGGTGGCGTCAATCATGGCGTCCACCAGGCGGCGGTTCACCAAGTTGTCCGACTCCCGGTCGTAGTTGGCCTGAATCGTCTCGCGCACTTTAGCATCGTACGCTTCTTTCGAGTCAACTGCTTCAGGGCCAAACACTTTGTCAAACAGCTCCTGGTTTTCCTCCGGGGCCGCCGTGCGGTTGATTTTCTCCACGGCCAGCTCGTAGTCGCCGGTAGCGTTAGCGGCTTCTTCCTTGCTCAGGCCCGAGAAGCTGCGGATAGCCCCCGCGTCGCCACCAAAAGCGTCGCTCAGGTCAAACGTCAGCGTATCATCGGCTTTCACGCCTACAAAGCGCTCCTGGCCGTTTTTTACTTTGTTGATGGGTAGCAGCACCGTCTGGCCTTCGCCCTCGGCACCGGCCTTCTTCAGCTTACCAAACAGGTAGTCGTCGGCCTCCGAAACCTCGGGGTTGGTCGTTTCGCCAAACTGACGGGCAATCTGCTCGTTAGTTTCGGTCAGCGTCGCTTCATCCAGGCTGATGGTGGGGCGCTTCAGCTCCACCTGGTTTTCGGCCGGCAGCTCGAAGTCGGGCAACAAGCCCAACTCAAACTGAAAGTCGAAGGCCTTAGCCGTATCAAAGTCCACGTCGCTGGGCACCGGTAGCGGCTCACCCAGAATTTTAACGTTGTTGTCTTTCAGGTAGCTATCAACCGAGCTGCCGAGCAGGCGGTTGATTTCGTCAGCCAGAATGCCTTTGCCGTACATTTTGCGCACCAAGCCAGCGGGCACCTTGCCGGGGCGGAAGCCCTTGAACTGCGCCTTTTTAGTGGTTTCCTTGATTTGCTTTTCTACGGCGTCGCTGTAGTCGGCTTCTTCGAGGTGCACGTTTAGCAGCCCGGTTAGCTGCTCCTCATTGCGGTCAAGCGTAATATTCAAAACGGTGGGAGCAAGCTGGTGCTTGCCAGTCGGAAGGGTTAAAAAAAAGGCCCCCAACTACTTAGCCAGGGGCCTGTTCAACAGAAAAGTGCGGATGGAGGGACTCGAACCCACACACCGTAAGGAACTAGAGCCTAAATCTAGCGCGTCTACCAATTTCGCCACATCCGCAAGTGGAGGCTGCCCCGTCGCCATTCGCTGCGGGGCCGCAAAGGTACTTACTATTCGGTAGCCGCGCAAATGTGCGGTAAGCTTTAGCTTGCTGAGCAATGTGTGGTAAGCTTTAGCTTGCCGTTTTGGCTCCCTTTAACGCCCGCCCAGTAAGCCAAAGCTTACGCTACCCTACCCCCGGCAAGCCAAAGCTTACCGCACACTCGCCACCTTTTGGCACGCTAGCGTGTTATTTGTACTATCATGCCTCCCGTAATTGACTTAGAAGCCGAGCGCCAGGAAATCCTGCGCCACTACCGCCGCCTGCTGCGCACGGCCAAGCCCTACCTGCACGACGGCGATACCAAGCTGATTAAGAAGGCTTTCAATCAAAGCCTGGAGGCGCACAAAGACATGCGCCGCAAGTCGGGCGAGCCGTATATCCTGCACCCACTGGCCGTGGCCCAAATTGCGGTGGAGGAAATCGGTCTGGGCACTACCAGCATCGTGGCGGCCCTACTGCACGACGTAGTAGAAGATACGCCCACCGAAATTTCGGATATCGAGCGCGATTTCGGCCAAAAAACCGCGCGCATCATCGACGGCCTCACCAAAATTTCGGGCGTTTTTGAATACGGCTCCAGCGAGCAAGCCGAGAATTTTCGTAAAATGCTGCTCACGCTGAGTGAGGATGTGCGCGTGATTCTCATCAAACTAGCTGACCGCCTGCACAATATGCGCACGCTCGATTCGATGCCGCGTCACAAGCAGCTCAAAATCGCTAGCGAAACCATCTACCTCTACGCGCCGCTGGCCCACCGCCTGGGCCTCTACGCTATCAAAACGGAGCTGGAGGACCTGCACCTCAAGTACACCGATACGGAGGTGTATGCCGAGCTGAAAGGCAAGGTGAAGCAAAGCCAAAGCGCCCGCAATCGCTTCATCAAGGAGTTTGTGCAGCCTATTGACGAGGAGCTGAAAGCGCAGGGCTTTCACTACGAAATAAAAGGCCGCCCGAAGAGTATCTACTCGATTCTCAAGAAGATGCGCAAGCAGAACGTGACCTTTGAGGAGGTCTACGACCTCTTCGCCATTCGCGTCATTCTGGATGTGCCGCCCGAGCAGGAAAAAGCCGCCTGCTGGCAGGTGTACTCCATCGTCACCGACTTCTACCAGCCCAACCCCGACCGCCTGCGCGACTGGGTGAGCACGCCCAAGGCCAACGG
>CAXTFI010000072.1:0-21651 GCA_964243255.1 uncultured Hymenobacter sp. | reverse complement strand
TGCTGGTGATGATGCGCTGCTTGTCCTGCGCGATGAACGGCAGCACCGTGGGCTTAGAGCCGGTGGCAATAATAACGTTCTTAGTTTCAATCTGTTGCGCCTCACCGCCGCCGGTGGGCGTGATGCTGAGGTGGGTGGCATCCACGAACGCGCCGACGCCTTGCAGTACGTCAATTTTGTTCTTCTTCATCAGGTAGGCGATGCCATCCACGTTGGCCTTCACTACGCCGCCCTTGCGGTCAATCATGCGGTTCATGTCCACCGTCAGGTTGTCGAGGCCGATGCCATGCTCGGCAAATACCGAATGGGCGTTGTGGTAGTGCTCGCTGGAGTCGAGCAGGGCCTTGCTCGGAATGCAGCCCACGTTGAGGCAGGTGCCGCCCAGGGTCGGATATTTTTCGATAAGCGCCGTTTTCAGGCCCAGCTGGGCGCAGCGAATGGCGGCCACATATCCGCCAGGGCCTGAGCCGACAACGGTCACATCATACTGATTCATACTCACAAAAAACAAGTGAAAGCCGGCTCCCGGCCAGCGCCACAAAGATACGCGGGTGGGTAAGGGTTCGTAAGGCAAAATAGCGGTTAGTGCGAGCGCCGCGCTCACACTAACCGCTATTTTGCATGCAGCCGTATTAGTGCCTGGGCCGCGGGCTAAGGGCTACGCCACTGGCGAGCACCAAGGCATCTTCGCCCGCGCCGAGCGTGGAGGTATCGATGCCTGTCTTCTCACTGAGGCCTTTGCGCAGGTAAAAAGTCAGAAACGTAGCGGCCACGGCCCCCAGGCTACCCACCAGGGCACCCTTTAACGCGCTGCCTCCCTGGCTCTTATACCAGGTAGCGCCCACCAGCGCGCCCGAGGCGGCGCGGGTTGAAAGCTGCTGCGGCACAATGCGGTTCTCGGTGTTGGGCAGCTTGTCGCCCACTAGCTCGCCGGCGGTTAGCAGCTTGAGCACGCTCGCCACGCCCGGCTTGGCCAGGAAGCGCAGCGGCGAGCTGGCAAAACCCGGCGCCAGCGCCCGGTGCGAGAGATAATCGGCCAGAAACATGGGGCCGCTGGTGGCGCGCGCCCCCGTGATGGCGGCAAAGCCCAGCGCGGGCCAAAACTTAGCGCTGCGGGAGGTGGGCTTGAATTTCTTGGGTTTCATAGGAAAGGATTTCGGGCAAAAGCTTTTTAACGAGAACCTGCCCAAAACGGCTGCCCCTACGCCCGCAAAAGCCCAGCCGCAGGGCGGCCGGGCTCTTCAAAAAGGCGGGGCTGACTACGGGCTAGTTGATGCCGGCCACGTGCGAGCGCAGCACCTCGCGGGCGATGGCCAGGTTGGTATCGCGCGAATTCACCACGAGGTAAATAAACTTGGTGCCCGCGGGATTGAGCTTGAGCAGGTGCAGCTGGTTGGTGAGCGTAATGAGGATGTCCTCAATCGTTTCGCCTTGCAGCTTGAGGGCGGCCATGGCCTTCTGCTTCTGCTTCACCACTTCGGTGTTGTAGGCCGCGGCGGTTTCGGGGTTGATGCTGGGCGTATTGCTGTGCGAAGCCAGGGCCATGCCCGACTGCACATCGACTACGGCCACGGCCATCAGGCTGGGCAGGTCGGTGATGATGGCGTCGATTGCTTGCCCGGCGGGGCTATTCTTAGAGTAGGCCATGATGGCGGATGGGGAGGTAAGGGTAGTAGAGGTAGGTAATGATTCTTGCGATGCTTGCAGCATTAAGGCGTCTTCTTGCAGTTTTCGGGCGACTAGCTTGCGGTAGGTTTTCGCTTTCACGTCGTCGGAAGGATGCCAATTAGTACTCTGTAAATCAATTGGTTAAAAAAACAGCCAGTGCCGGCGCTTATCGGCGCGGGGCTGCAGCGTGACGGTAGCGTTGCCCGTGGCGTGGGCGGTGGCCACTTCCTGCTCGGTGTAGCCCCCGTAGCCGTACTGCAGCGTGGCCAGGCCATCGGCGGGCACGCGCAGCGAGTAGTTGCCCTGGGCATCGGTGCTGGTACCCAGGCTGGTGCCTTTGCGCAGCACCGTGGCGCCGGCCAGCGGCTGGCCCTTCTCGTTGAGGATGCGGCCGCGCACGAGCACGGTGCGGGCGGCCGTGGGGGCTAGCTCGAGGCTGGCCACGGCGGGTAGGGCACTGGCCACGGGCAGCTTGGTCACGGGCAGCACGTTGGAGGGGCGGTTGGTGGCGGCCATCGACACGCCGGCCAGCAGCGCGCTCACCGTTACCAGGCTCAGGGCGCGGCGCCGAAACCGCTGCGGCTGCTCGCGAATGAACTTCAGCTGCTGCTGCACCCAGCTAGGGGCGGTGGGTGCATCGGCTTGCAGCTGGTGCCAACGCGTGACGGTGGAGTGGGCCTGGCCGGCATCGCGGTGCAAATAGGCCTCCACGGCCTGGGCCGAGCTGCGGGCCAAATCGCCGCGCAGGTAGGCGTCGCGGTACACGGGCAGCAACTCGCCGGTTTGCGGGTCGAAGGGGGTAGCCGTGAGTTTCATAAGCAGAAGGGAAAAAGGTGAGAAAAAGAAATAAAGTAGTTGCTTACTAAGCGGTAGTAGCGTCGTCGAGTAGCTGCACGGCCTGCTGGGCAAGCTGGCGGGCCAGGGCCAGGTTGGTGTCGTGGCTGCCGATGGCCAGGAAAAGCACCTGCTGGCCGCCGGGCCGCAGCCGCAGCAGGTGCAGCTGGCTTGAAAGCGTGAGCAGAATCTCCTCTAGCCTGGCGTCGGGCTGCCCTTGCCGCAGCAGCGCGGCTTGCTGCACCACGGCGACTACCGTGGGGGCTAGCAGGCTGGGTTGGTAGCTGCGCTCAGTGGCGTAGGTGGCCAGCAGCTGGCCGGTTGGCAGGTCCAGCACGGCGGCTAGTAGTAGCTCGGGCAGCTCGGCCAGCAGGTAGCGCAGGGCGGTGGCAGCGCGGTTGGCCTGGGGCGCCGGCCCCGCCACTACCTGGCGGGCCGGTGGGCCTCCCAGGCCCGGCAAGTAGCGCAGAAAGGGTAAGTTCATAGCACGCGGGCGGCAATCATCCCCACGAGGCTGGCTCGGCTAAGCAAAGAAAAGGGCTTTCAAAACCTATCGAATCGCAAACCAGGCAAATAGGATAAAATTTATCTTGACAAAAACACTAGTAAGAAAAGCAAGCAGCTGACCGAGTACTAAAAAAGAAATGGAATAGCCTGTTGCAGTGATACAAATGTCTTATAAAGGTGACTTAAAGAAAATGACATCTGTCATTTTTATCCGTGATTTAAGTCAAAGTCAACCCTGAGAGTCATGGCATTTAATGGTACTATTCCATTAATTTATTTCCCGACCACACTCACTCCAGCCGCTTCTTAGTGGGCGCAGCTTGTTACTAAGCGCTTATTAGCTCAGCTATGAGCCGCTAGTTAAGGCGGAGCCTAACCGCAAAAAAGCCACCGCCCGGCAGCAGACCGGGCGGTGGCTTTTTTGCGGTTAGCGGGTGCGGGCGGCTTAGTCGTACAGCGCCGAAATGCCGAGGAGGCGGGCTTCGTCCAGAATGGTTATCTGGCTGCCGCGCGTGGCGATAATGCCAGCGTCTTTGTAGTCAGAAAGCAGCCGGCTCACCGTTTCTTTGGCCGTGCCCACGAGGGCCGCCAGGTCGTCGCGCGAGAGGGCCACGATAAACGGCTGCCCCGGCGTGCCGGCCGAGTCGAAGGTGCGGCGCACCAGTAGCAGGGCTTCGGCCAGGCGCTCGCGCACGGGCTTGTAGGCGAGCCGCAGCATCCGCTCTTCGGCTTCGCCGAGGTCGGTGGCCAGCAGCTGCATCAGCGAGTTGGCAAACTGGCGGTTGGACTGCACCAGGCGCAAGAAATCGGGGCGCGGCACAAAGCACACCACGCAGTCGTCGAGCGCCACGGCCGAGGTCGAGTACCGGCCCCCGCCGAGCAGCGACCGGAAGCCCAGCACTGCCCCGTGCCGCACCAGCCGCACAATCTGCTCTTTGCCGTCGCCACCGGTTTTGGTCACCTTTAGCTGGCCCTGGTGCACGCAGTAGAGGCCCAGGGCTGGGGCGCCCTGCTGGTAGATGGCCTGGCCCTTTTGATAGAGCTGGGTTGACTTGGTGGTGGCCACAAACTCCAGCTCTTCCAGCAGGCAGCTACGCAGCAGGGGGCCTTGGCGGCTGGGGCACGAATGACAGTTGGGAGAATTAAAACGGCTCATAACGGATAGCGTTACAAAGTAGTCATCTTCCAAAGATACTACTTAGCTGCTAACAGGGTTTCTGCATATTCATCTTATAAAAGAATCTAACTGTCGTATAGCAGCTAAAAAACAGGGTTTTACGCGTTGTATTTTCAACTAAAAAAAGGCTGCCTCTAAACGAAGCAGCCTTTTTTAAATCCAATTTCTTATTCTTTAAACACCGAGCAGCAAACGCGTCGGGTCTTCGAGTAGCTCCTTCACGCGCACTAGGAACGATACCGACTCGCGGCCGTCAATCACGCGGTGGTCGTAGCTCAGGGCCAGGTACATCATGGGGCGAATCACGACCTGGCCATTCTCAGCCACCGGGCGCTGAATGATGTTGTGCATGCCCAGGATGGCCGACTGCGGCGCGTTGATAATCGGGGTGCTCATCATGGAGCCGAAGATGCCGCCGTTGGTGATGGTGAACGTGCCACCCGTCATCTGCTCGATGGTGAGCTTGTTGTCGCGGGCCAGGCCGGCGAGGCGCGCTACTTCCTTCTCTACCCCCTCGAAAGTGAGCTGCTCAGCGTTGCGAATCACGGGTACCACCAGCCCTTTGGGGGCCGATACGGCAATGCTGATATCGCAGAAATCGGAGTACACGATGTCGCCGCCGTCGATGTAGGCGTTCACGGCCGGCCACTCTTGCAAGGCCACGCACACGGCCTTGGTGAAGAAGGACATGAAGCCCAGGCCTACGCCCTTCTTCTCCTTAAACTTGTCTTTGAACTTGTTGCGCAAGTCCATGATAGGCTGCATGTTCACCTCGTTGAAGGTGGTGAGCATGGCCGTCTCGTTTTTCACCGCTACCAGGCGGCGGGCCACCGTTTTGCGCAGGTTGCTCATGCGCTCGCGGCGCTGGCCCCGGCCGCCGGTAGGGGCGGGCGCGGCGGCGGGCTGGGTAGCTGCAGCAGCTTGGGCAGCGGCCGGGGCAGGTGCGGCGGGCTTCGCCTGCGCATTTTGGGCGTCGTCCTTCGTAATGCGGCCATCGCGGCCCGAGCCGGCCACATCGGCGGGGCTGATGCCTTTCTCACCCAGAATTTTGCCGGCGGCCGGCGAGGGCACGCCCGTAGCGTAGGTGCTGGCTCCGGCGCTGGCCGGCTGGGCCTGGGCGGCTACGGCCGGCGCGGGGGCGGCTGGCGCGCTGGCGGCCGGGGCCGAAGCAGCAGCGCCGTTGCCGCCTTCGATGCGGGCGATGAGCGCGCCAATGCCAATCGTTTCGCCCTCTTTCACCGCGTGGCGCAATATGCCGCTGCCTTCGGCGGGCAGCTCAAAGGTGGCTTTGTCTGATTCCAGCTCGGCAATCACCTCATCGCGAGCTACTTGCGCACCATCTGGCTTCAGCCACTTGGCTACCGTCACTTCGGTAATGGACTCGCCCACGGCGGGAATTTTCATCTCTACCGAGCTGCTGCCGCCCGCGGTGGGAGCGATAGGAGCAGCCGAGGCGGCACCGGGGGTGCTGGGGTCAGCATCGGGGCGGTCGGCGGGCGTGCCGCCGTAGCCGGCCTGGTCGCTGGCTTGCGCATTTTCTTCGCCCTTGCTCAGCGGGTCGGGGGTGGTAGTGGCGGCCGGTGCGGCGCTGCCATTAGCGCCAGTCAGCTCGGCGATGACCGTGCCGATGCCAATCGTTTCACCCTCCGCCACGCGGATTTTGAGCACGCCATCGGCCTCAGCGGGCAGCTCAAACGTGGCTTTGTCCGATTCCAGCTCGGCAATAACCTCGTCGCGCTTCACGGCCGCGCCGTCTTGCTTGAGCCACTTGGCAATGGTGACTTCGGTGATGGATTCGCCGACGGCGGGAATTTTGATTTCGGTGGGCATGGGTGGCGGATGGAGAGAAAGCGTGTTTTTTAAATTTAAGTCAAAAAGGCTTGCGCCAGCGGGCGCAGCTTCGTGCGAAAGCGGTGGGCCATGGCCAGTAAGTCGGCCGAGGTGAAACTAGGCGCGTCATCGGTTTCGTAGCGCCATTCCACAGCAAAATCCTGTAGGGTGGCAGCGTTATCCATCTCATCAGCGTCGAGAGAAATGATAGCAGCCTGGCTCAAAGGCAAGAGCAGCTTTACTAGTATATGAATGAATGGTGCCGGTAAATTAGATGTAATGAGCACTGCCTTAGCGTATTTCTCAACTGCCTGCTGGCAGCTGAAGCCCACACTTTCGTACAAATGAGGCGAGTGTTGCACCAACGACTCTGCGGTTTCTATATCACGGTCGGCTGCCCGAAGCATGGCAAGAACACGCTTTTGCTCTGGTGTACTAGGCTGCATATAACACTCTTCCTTGGGTTTCGGCAATTGTTTCCACCGACTGAAAAATACCGGCGGCCTTTTCCATCTCTGCAGGCGTGCGGATTAAAATATCCATTGCTGGAAAGTCATTATTCCATAAGTGCCGCCACACGGCAATCGCCCGCTCCGCTCGCTTCGCCTCTGCTTTCTCCTTGATAATGAGCAAGTCCAGGTCGCTATGTTCCGTGGGCTCGCCGTAGGCATACGAGCCAAACAGGATTATCCTGTCCGGCGCGTAGCCTTCCACAATGCGCCGCACCACGGCCTGGATTTGCTCTTCGGTTATCATTGTGCGGTAAGCTTTAGCTCGCCGTAAAGTGGTAGGGTTTCGTTTGATACGCCCGGCAAGCTAAAGCTTACCGCACAGCGGCTAGTCCTGCTTTTTGGCTACTTCGGTGGTTTCCTTGATTTGCTCGTCGGCCACGGCTTCTTTGGGCTTGTCGAAGGCGCGGGCTACGATGTCTTTCTGCTCTTTTACGTGCACTTTGTTGTAGCCCGTAGCAGGCGAAGCCGAGGGCTTGCGGGCCACCACGTCGTGCAGCTCGCGGCGCATAAAGCGCAGCAGGTAGTTCCAGTAGCCCATGTTTTCGGGCTCTTCCTGCACCCAGATGAGCTTGGCTTTGGGGTACTTGGCCAGCTCGGCGGCGAGCTGCTTCTGGGGGAAGGGGTGCAGCTGCTCCAGGCGCACAATGGCTACGTCCTTGCGGTCGGCCTTCTGCTGCTCGTCGAGCAGGTCGTAATAGACTTTGCCCGAGCACAATAGCACCTTCTTCACCTTTTTGGCATCGGCAAAAGTATCGCCCAGCACCTCCTGGAAGCGGCCGCTTGTGAACTCCTCTACCGGCGACACGCAGAGCGGGTTGCGCAGCATCGACTTGGGCGACATCACCACCAGCGGCTTGCGGAAGCTCCACGTTAGCTGCCGGCGCAGGGCGTGGAAGAAGTTGGCGGGCGTTGTGATGTTGGCCACCACAATGTTGTTTTCGGCCGCCAGCTGCAAAAAGCGCTCGGGGCGGGCGTTGGAGTGCTCGGGGCCCTGGCCTTCGTAGCCGTGGGGCAGCAGCATTACCAGGCCGTTCATGCGCTGCCACTTGCTTTCGCTGCTCACCACAAACTGGTCAATCATGGTTTGGGCGCCGTTGGCGAAGTCGCCAAACTGCGCTTCCCACACCACCAGGGCCGTGGGGTTGGCCATGCCGTAGCCAAACTCGAAGCCCAGCACCGCGTACTCGCTCAGCAGCGAATTGAAGATGCTCAGCTGCTCGTGCTCGCCCGCAATGTGGTTCAGCGAGTTATACGGGGCCGACGTTTCGGCATCGTGCAGCACCGCGTGGCGGTGCGAGAACGTGCCGCGCTGCACATCCTGGCCGCTCACCCGCACAATGTGATTCTCAGTCAGCAGTGAGCCGTAGGCCAGCAGCTCGCCGGCGGCCCAGTTGAGGGTGCGGGTTTCGTAGAACATCTTGCGGCGTTCTTTCAACAGGTTGTCAATCTGCTTGATAGGCCGAAAGTTCTCCGGGATGGTCGTCAGGGCCTGCGCCACGCGCTCCACCGTTTCGGCCGAGATGCCGGTTTCGGGCGACTGCTCAAAGTCCTCGTTCGTGGAGCGGCGCAGCGTGCGCCACTCGTTTTCCAGCGCCTGGTACTTATACGGCAGCGGCTGCTGCTTCACCTGGTCGAGGCGGGCTTGCAGGGTATCGCGAAACTCGCGGTCCATCTGCGCGGCTAGCTCCGCGTCTACGTCGCCGCGCTCCACCAGGCGGGCGTTGTACACCTCGCGCGGGTTGGGGTGCTTCGAGATAACGTTGTAGAGCGTGGGCTGCGTAAACTTGGGCTCGTCCGACTCGTTGTGGCCGTGGCGGCGGTAGCACACCATATCAATGAAGATATCGGCGTGAAACTCCTGGCGGTACTCCGTGGCCAGGCGCACGGCAAACACCACCGCCTCCGGGTCGTCGCCGTTCACGTGAATCACCGGCGCGTCGATAATCTTCGCCAGGTCAGTGCTGTAGATAGACGAGCGCGCGTCCTCAAAGTCGGTGGTGAAGCCTACCTGGTTGTTGATGATGAAGTGAATCGTGCCGCCCGTCTTGTAACCCTCCAGCTGCGACATCTGCGTCAGCTCGTAGCCGATGCCCTGGCCGGCCAGGGCTGCGTCGCCGTGAATGAGGATGGGCAAAATCTGGTGGTAGTCGCCGCCGTACTGGTGCTCAATCTTGGCCCGCACGAAGCCCTCTACCACCGGGTTCACCGCCTCCAGGTGCGAGGGGTTGGGCGCCAGCTTGAGGTTAACTTTCTGGCCATTAAGGGCTTCCACTTCCGACGAGTAGCCCATGTGGTACTTCACGTCGCCGTCGCCCATGGTGAGGTCAGGCGTGGCCGTGCCCTCAAACTCCGAGAAAATCTGCTCGTAGGTCTTGCCCATGATGTTGGCCAGCACGTTGAGGCGGCCGCGGTGCGCCATGCCAATCATCACTTCCTTCACGCCCAGCTCGGCGCCCCGGTTAATGATGGCATCGAGGGCCGGAATGGTCGTTTCGCCGCCTTCCAGCGAAAAGCGCTTCTGGCCTAAGAACTTGGTATGCAAGAAGTTCTCGAATACTACCGCCTCATTCAGCTTCTTCAGAATGCGCTTCTTATATGCCACATCGGGGTTAAAAGCCAGCGCGCCGTGCTCGGCTTTTTGCTGAAACCAGTCGAGCACTTGCGGGTCGCGGATGTAGGTAAACTCGAAGCCCACCGTGCCGGCGTAGATGCTGGTGAGCGCCGCCACAATTTCGCGCAGCGTAGCGCCCTGGCCCAGGCCCAGGTCTTCACCCTGGCGGAATTTCGTATCCAAGTCGCTGTCGCTCAGGCCAAAATCGGCCAGGTTGAGGCGCTCCTTGCGGTCCTTGCGCTCGCGCACGGGGTTGGTTTTGGCGCGCAGGTGGCCGCGGCTGCGAAACGCCTGGATGAGGTTGCGCACAGCCGTTTCCTTGTCGGTCGCCGCCACACCTTGGGCCAGGTCGGGGGCATTGTTGGTCGAGGCCGCCGTGTTGAGCACCCCGTAGTCGTCAGGCTGCGGGCCAGGGCTAGGCGCGGCGCTGGCTTTGGACGCGTTGCCGTTGGGCACGGCGGGGGTAGCAGCGCCAGAGCCGGGCACTACGGGCGCACCCTCCGGGAATTGCTGCGAGAAATCGAACCCCTCAAAAAACTTACGCCAGCCAAAATCGACGGATTCAGGGTTAGTTCGGTACGCCTGGTAGAGCGTTTCGATGGCCGCCGCGTCAGCGTTGGCGATGTAGGAATACGTATCCATTGCGGGAATTTGAAGGGCAGACTAAAGCATTGCAAAAGTAAAGTAGCTGACAGCAAGCGCGAAACCTGTATTCGGTTTTACAAATCCCGTTGACTGTCAGTTGATTGTCTCTATTTGCTTACTGGTAGGGCACTGATGAATGGCCAATTTAACGGAATTTGGCAGGATGCCGACCTCCAAGCGTTGCGCCGTTGAGGTAGGGTTAGTGGATTGCCAGCTTCCAAAGCTGCGCAACTGCCAGCAGTGGCAAACCTGTCTGGCACCACAGCCAGGATAGAATTTTTCCAACTACAACTTATTCGCTTAGCTAATACGGCTGGTATTTGTTGGATAATAAAACGTTCGATAACCATTCTATCTCCTTCATTGTTAATACCTTTCTGCCCAACTAAATTGGCCAGAAAGTATGCCTAAAACGCCGGGCCTAAGCGGCGCACGAGTCACCTTTTAGTAATGGATAATGTCAAACTGGTAGCAAACATCTTGCTCGCTGCCGTAGCCCTGGGTACGGCATCCCACTCAACCGAAACCGCTGCTCCTACTGCCAACCTAACCACCTTTATCACCTTGGAAGGCAGGAGCCACCGGGTAATGACGCGCACCGCCAAAAAGCGACTCGTAAAGGCCCGCGTTCTCACCTTTACCGTGACGGCTACGGCCTACCAGGCCGTACCAGGCCAGACGGACGATGAGCCGTTTGTGACGGCCGACAACTCGCGCATTAAGCCCCACTACAGCAGCAAAACGCGCTGGATGGCCCTCTCCAACGACCTACTGGCGCGCTGGGGCGGCGAGTTTAACTACGGTGATAAAGTGCTGGTGCAGGGTATTTCGCCCAAGCTCGATGGCATATATACCGTGCACGATACCATGAATAAGCGCCACCGGCACTGCATGGATATTTTGACTCACCCGAGCGAAAAGGCCGATATTTTTACTGAAGGCGTTAAGATACAGCTAGTTGCCAGGGCGCAGGATGTGGCCATTGCCACGATAGTCAGCCGGATGCGGGAGGCCCGCACCCGGCCGCTCGCCAGCCTGGGCCGCAGCCGAGCCAGCCGGCCCGCCCGAAGCACGCCGCGCGCGCGCAACGGCTTTCTGGCCAGCGACAAGCGGGGCAACTACTTTGCCAGCGCCATTTTGTAGATGCGGTAGGGCTCGCGGGGCTGGCCCACGCCCTTGTTCCAGTTCGGGGTTTTATGGATGGCCGAAGTGGTGAAGTAGATGGCTTTGCCATCGGGCGCCCAGGCAAAGGTGTCGGGCCATTCGAGGCGGTTTTCCTGCACGAGGGTTTCCGTTTTGCCGTCGGGCGTACGCCGCAGAATTTGGGCGTTTTCGAAAGCCGTGAGGTACAGGTTATTTTTGCTGTCGATTTCCATGCCGTCGCAGGCGGGCGCATCGGCTAGCTTTTCTACGGCGGCGGTTACCTGCGCCGCGCTGAGGGCGGCGTTGCGGAGCACGGCGGTTTTGATGCGGTAGAGCGAGTGACCCGACAGGGCGCGGTAGTAGAGGTACTGGTTGTCGGTGCTGAGGGCGATGCCATCGGCCTTAAACGCGCCGGGCTTGCCGGTGGGGTCGTACAGGGCGTGGCCCTGGGCCTTGGTAATGAAGCCTTTATCGGGTAGGGTGGAGGGCTGCTTGGCCAGCAGCTGGCGCGATTTGGTGGTTTTGAGGTCGGTAACCACCAGCGCGCCGGTGCCCGAGTCGGTGAGGTAAGCGTAGTTGTTTTGCAGGTCGATGCGCACGTCGTTGAGGTACGACTTGCGCGGGGCTACGCTCTCGGGGTAGAGAATGGTTTGCAGCACCTGGCCGGTTTTGGGGTCGGTTTTCACCAGCTTTACGCCGCCGGGCACCGTAAACTTGAGGCCGGGCGCGGCGGGGTCGATTATCCAGAGCATACCCTGGCTATCGACGTAGCCGGCCTGCGGGCAAATCCAGTGCTTTTGGGGCTCCGCTTTCACTGAGTCGTTCCAGGTGCACCAGCCCGCGTCGGGGTAGGGCAGGAGGGTGTTTTTGGGCCCCACCACGGCTACCGGGAAGGTAGGGTTGTAGTCCCAGCGCGGCGAAAAGGCAAACACCTTATCGCCGGGAGCCACGGCCACACCGGTCACCTGCGGGTCGGCAAACTCGGCCACGATGGTGAGCGGCGAGTTGGCCGGCGCGGGGGCGGGCACATGGGCGGCCGTAGAGTCGGCGGGCATGGTGCCGCGGGCCTGGTTGGTAGCCGAGTCGTTGCCGTTGCAGCCAGTCAGCAGCAGGCCGGCGGCGGAGAGCGCGGCCCCGGCTTTGAGAAGAGAAGCAGTCATGGAAAAGGAAAGGTTAAAGAAAAACCCCGACCTCTTGGTATGGTCGGGGTTTGGCATACGGGCGGAATGGGTGAGACGTTCGGCTTGGCTAACAAGCAAATGCGCAGTGCTAGCTGCTAGGTTCCGGCTCTCAGAGCCACACGGCCGCTTCGGCGGCGCTCTGCACCTGGCCTTCGGCGTTGTAGAGCAAGCTCATGGGCTGGAAGGGGTTGGCCAGGATGCGCTCCTCGGTGATGCCCCAGCGGGGCCACAGGCCGGTGAGGGTGTGGGCGTAGCCGAGGTTGTCCCAGGGGTTGAAGATGGTGGCCGTTACGTCGTCCACCAGCGCGTCGAGCACCAGCTCGGTGCCGGGCGGGTCGAGGGGGCCGGGGCGGCGCGGGTACACGTCGGGCACGGCCGCCAGCAAGTAGGCCGCGTAGTAGGCGCGCGCCTTGAACTCGGCCACCTGCGCCGGGTGCAGCGGCCGCTGCGCATCGTGGTACACCTGCCGCATGGCCTGGCCGATAAAGCCGATATCCACTAAGGTGCCGATTATCACCGCGTTGCCCAGCTTAATGCTGAAAACCAGGGTGTTGAGGTCGTCGTCGTACTCAAAAGCCGGGGCCGCGTAGGCCGGGTCTGCTTCGAGCACGAACACTGAGCCCGGCACAAAATCGGCGTAGTCGGTGGGCACGCGCAGGCCTTGCAGCAGCTGAAAAAACGCCCGGAATCGCTGCAGCAGGTGCACGTTTTCGGCCAGCGGATACTGGGGCTTGATGAGCGGCGCCTGCTGCTGCACCAGCTCGGCGGCGAAGATGCCGTAGAACATCTTGCTTAGCCACTGCCACAGGCGGGCGGGCGGCAGGGCGCGCAGGGCGGCGGGGCCAGCTTGGGCGGCAGCCTGCACCTCGGCTTCCAGCTCAGCCAGCCGGGCATGCAGCGCCGGGGCCAGCGGCAGGCGCAGGGCGGCGTAGGTGGTCTGGCTTTGGTCGAGCAGGTAAATGGGGCGTTGGGCCAGGCCGTAAGTGGCTAGTAGCCAATCGGCAAACACCGGCACGGTGTCGGCCGGGCCCACGGGCTGGCCGGTAAGAAAGCAGTGGCCGGGGCCAAACTGCATGCCCTCAAAAGGGTCGTAGAGGGTAATCATAAGCGGCGCGGGTAATGGCCGCAAAGGTCGGGCTCAGTGGCTTAGGGCCGGGGCATACTCAGAATGAGCTATTGGGAAATTACTTTCAACGCTTCTGGAAGTCTGATTTTTAGTATGTAATTATCTCATTTACAATAGTTTGTAACCAAAACCCTTTTAAATTGGCGTCCTCTTTTTGTAAATAAATAAAATTGAGTACTTCTTATGCTTAAGTACATTTCCAGCGTTTTCAGCCTTGCCTTGTACCAGGCTGATTATCAGTAGTCAATGGGCTGCCTATGGTTCTTTTTTTCATCCACTTCTTTCCTCCTTTTCTTCATGACCAAAAATTTATTCCGCCTGTCGCTTCTGCTCGGCCTGCTGAGTGGGGCCATTGCCCCTGGCTGGGGCCAGCAAGCGAACTCCGCTACTGTGCCCCTACCACCAACGTGGGCAACCTTCTTAAAGAACTGCGGGCCGCTCTGGCCGGGCTCAACCCCAACCGCATCCCGACCGGGGTACTCCTCAACCGAACGCCGGTTTTTACCAATCCCCACCGCTTTGGCGGGCAGGGCGACACGGCCGCCAGCTACGCCGGCTTTGAGCAGCAGTACGCCGAGTTTTACCAGGCTGCGCTCGACACGAGCCGGCTGCCCACCCTGGCGGCACTGCGGGCCAGCATTGCCCAGCGTACGCAGCAGGGTACCGTGCCGCTGCTGATGCTTCAGTACGACTACCATGAGTTTGCCAGCGACGCCTTTAGCAGCCAGGCGCTTACCGCCGATTCGGTGAATGAGCGGGTGAGCGAGGGGCCAAACTTCAGCCGCAGCCCCTACGCTACCGGGCGCGTTTTTTCGGTGGCGCTGCCGCTGCCGGTGGCTGCCGGGCGGGTGCTCAGCCTGTAGGTGGGACCCGAGTTTTGGCTGGGCAATACGGCCCCACCGGCCGCGGTGCGCATTGATTTTGGGGATGGCTGGGGCGCACGCACCGTTGCGATGGGCTCTACTATTGGGGTGCAGGTAAAGGGCATGCTGGACCTGCCCGCCAACCGACGGGCTACCAGCCAGGTAGTCGTCTCGCCCTATCCGGGGCCCGGTCACCCGCCGACGCCCAGCCTGTTTAGCGGGGGTACCATTCGGGTAACAGACCCCACTACCAGCTCCATCGCGGCCACCACGCTCAGCACCATGCAAACGGCCAGCCTGGCCCCCGATGTGGCCCTGGGCCTGGTAGCCAGCCGCAAATGGGGGGCGTTTGTGCCGCCGCCGGGCGTAGTATCGGGGCCCCAGGGCCGGGCCTCGGCCATTGCCTGGATAAAATATGCCGATGACAACCCGGCCCTGCCCGATGGCACGCACCGGCTGCACCGCCCGCTGGTGTTTGTGGAAGGCATTGACTTTCCGGCGTTTCGCAACAATGCGGGTGCTTCGGGCTCCAACTACTACATTTCCCAAACGGGGCCGCTCCCGCTCAGCGACTTTGAAACCGGGCCGGCCCAGCAGTTTGGCGGCTACTGCAACGGCGCAGCCGGCTGGAACGAGCTGGTGGACTACAACAGCGACTACAAGGCGCTGGAAAAATTCCCGGACCTGCGCAGGTAGCTGCAAGCCAGCGCCGGTGCCCAGTTGCCCAACGGCGCGTTTGGTGGCGGCTACGACATCGTGTACCTTGATTTTTCGGACGGGGCCAGCCTCATTCAGCACAACGCGATGGTGCTTGTGGAGCTGCTGCAATGGCTAAACCAGCCCGCCAACCGCGCCGCCAACACCGAGGAAACGCTGGTAATCGGGGCCAGCATGGGCGGGCAGGTAGCCCGCTTTGCCCTGGCCTGGATGGAGCAGCAGAACCTGTGCCACAACAGCAAGCTCTACGTCTCGTTCGACTCGCCTCACCGCGGGGCCAACGTGCCGCTGGGCCTGCAATGCCTGTTCGACCGCCTGCAGGGGGCTTGGATTGGCGCGGGCGGGGCCGAGGAAGTAGCGCATACCAAGCTGCTGCGCGAGGCCTCGATGCAGATGCTCGTGTTTCACTTTGCCGACGGGGCCACGCCCTACCGCACGCAGTGGCAGGCCTGGCAGGCCTCACCGGGCTCCTACCCGTCGCTGCTGCGCAAGGTGGCCATTGCCAACGGCAGCGGGCAGGCCGCGTTTCCGCCCGATATGTCGCCCGGCATGCTGATGCTGCGCACCAGTGTCAATCCTTTCTGGGGGGTTTCCTTCTTTGTGGGCACCAATTTTAGCTACGCGCTGGGCCGCGGCGACCACCTGGTGCTACGCTGGAAAAGGCCCTATAGCTCTTACATCCATACTAAAACTTCCGACCCCGGCTGGGGCAACTACGACACGGCCCCCGGCTCGGGTGCGCGCACGGCCGGCGATGCCCAGGACGTGAGCGACCACGCGCTGGTGTCGGGCGGCGACCACAATACCTTCATGCCCACCATCAGCACCCTCGACGTGCAGGACGCGGGGCCCATCAACAACCCGAACTTCGGGTATAATGTGCTGACGACCATCAAGAATGACCGACCAAACCGCACTAAATACGCCTTCGACGCTTATTTCGCGGCTGGTGCTGTCAACGAGCCCCACGTAGAGATAACCAATGGCACGGGCTCAGCGTACCCCAGCTCCTACAACACGTCGTACTACACCGACAACAGCGGCTGGATTCAGAACGAGCTGCGCGAATCGGCGCACCGGCTGCCGGCTACGCTCACGGCGGCCTACAACTTTGGCAGCCCCTACCGGCACCTGCTGGCCTCGGTGCAGGTGAGCGCGGGGGGCCGGCTCTACCTCAACAACGGCACGCTGCCCGTGAGCGGCGGCACCCCGGCCACCCAGGCCAGCCCGCCGCCCGGCTCCTTCGACGTGTACACGTCTAACTGCGCCACGGTGGTGCAGGTAAACAGCGGCGGGCAAGTGGCAGTGGGTACCAGCAGCACCTACCCGGCCACCCTGCTTATGGCGGCCAACAGCCTGCTCGACCTGCGGGCCGGGGGCCTGCTCACGGTGAGCGCCGGCTCAACGCTGCGCATTGTGGCCGGGGCCACCCTGGTGGTGCGCGCCGGCACCACCCTGGCCCTGAACGGCCGCCTGCAAGTGGAGCCGGGGGCCTACTTCTGCCTGGAGGACCCGGCCAGCATCGTGACCGGGGCCGGCGGGCAGCTCGCCCTGAACCCGCGCGCCAACCTGTTTGCCAACCCCGCCCTGAACCTGACGGGCCTGGCTTACCGCAGCTGCCTCACCAACGGCGTGCTGACGGTGAACAACGGCCCAAACAGCGGGACGTGCGCCCCCTCCAGCGCCACGTTCACCCTCACCGAGAGCGTGGGCACGGCGGGGCCCTACACCTGGCAGGTGAGCCACGGCACCATCAGCGCGGGGCAGGGCAGCAGCCAGATTACGGTCAGTGGCCTGCCGTATCAGGCCTATACCCTCACCGTGCAGGTGAGCGCACCCGCCACCTGCGGCGGGCCCGACCTGAGCCAGTACTACTCGCAGGACTACTACACCCGCAGCCCCGACGGGAACTACTGCCTCTCCGACGGGGGCCTGGTGGCCCTTTACCCCAACCCTGCCCGCGAGATGCTGGACGTGCACCTGACCCCGGCCAGTGCCCCGGCCCCCAGCCTGGCCCCCACTAATGCCCCGGCTCCGAACGGCGCGTCGGCCCCCATCACGGTGCGCCTGTTTGACGCGCAGGGACGCGCCCGCGCCGAGCAGGTCAGCCAGGGCGAAGCCACCCTGCGCCTGCTCACGGCCAAGCTGCCAGCCGGGCTCTACTTCGTCCACATCACGCGGGGCCCGCAGGTGCTAATCCGCCAGCAGCTCAAGATTGAACACTGAGGCACGGCCCGGCGGGCCCAGCCCGCCGGGCTTTAGCATTTCCCTTTAACTTACTTAACTCACTGATTATGAAACGCACTATCATTTTTTCGTTTTTTTACGTGTGCCTACTGCTGGCCCTACTGAGCAGCTGCCAGTCGGACCCCACCACGGGCACGACCACGGTGGAGGGCCAGGTGGTGGACAGCCAGAGCGGCAAGGGCGTGCCCAACGCCACCGTGCAGGTCTACCAAGCCCCGGCTATTTAGCGTTTACCGAGCGGCTGCCGGCGTAGTAGTACAGCTCGGCGCGCGGCTTTTCGTAGCTCGACCGCAGGCTTTCCTGAGCAGGCCCGCCCTTGTTGAAGCCCAAAGCTAATTACCCTCTGATTAATCTATTAGCCCAAATTAAACGCTCGGAATATTTAATTTAGGCTACGCCAAAAACCTCAGGTGGGGGCAGGGTATCGACAGTTGGTTACAACTGCCGATACCCTGCCCCCACCTGAGACAATGCAAGCGAACGAAACGTGGTTTGAGGGGGCTGCGCGCCGGCTAGCGCGAGAGCAGGTTGCCGGCCTTGATGAGCGTCCGGCTCAACTGGTGCAGCGAATCGGAATAGCCATTGGCCGACTCCTCACCTACTTTGGCCGACTCGGCGCCGAGGCTGGCTAGCACTTCGGCCACTTCGTGGGCCTGGGTATCGGGCGAGTCCAGCATCTGGCTTAAGAGCTTGATTTCCTGCTTTATCTTGGCCAGGCCAGGGCGGTCGCTGGCGGCCAGCACCGACTCCCAGCGCTCCAGCTCGCGCAAGCCGGTGGCGCCATCGGCATTGGGGAGGCCCTGGCCCAGCAGGGTGAGCGTATCGGTTAGCAAGGCAGTACTTTGCTCATCGCTGATAGTGAGCTGCACTTCGGGCGTAGGGGGCGTGTGCGGGGTGGCGGCGGTAGAGTCCATATGCGAAAAGGAATAAGTTAACTGGCTATACTTAGCGCGGCCCAAAAAAGTTAGTCTGCCCCTCTTCGGAAGGTTACCTTTTGCCGGAAAGCCTGATTAAGCGCTACATGCTCACTAGTTTTTCATTTTCCCTTTCAACTATGAATACCTCGCTGAAAACCCTGCTTGTCGCCGCCGCCGCCCTGAGCTGCACCGCCTGCTCGACCGACACGTCTAAAACGAGTAACCCCGACGGCAGCACCACCACGACCACCGAAGTAACCACCCCCAGCGCCGCCCAGGTAGGCGACAAAGTGGACGCTAAAATGGATGCCGCGGGCGACAAAGTAGACGCCGCCGGCAACAAAATCGGCGACAAGCTGGACGCCGCCGGCAACAAGATTGACGATAAGATGGACCAGGCCGGCAACAAAATGGATGCCGCCGCCGACCGCGCCAAAGCCAACGCCAACGCCGCCGGTGCCAAGATGGACGCCAAGATGGATGCCGCCGGCAACAAGATGGACGCCATGGGCGACGCCGCAGCCAAGTCGGCCCGCCAGACCAAGGAGAACGTGAAAGCGGCCGCCCAGAAATAAGGCTGGCGCTGCCCAACAGCAAGCCCGCGCCCCCGGCGCGGGCTTTTTTGTGCGCCAATCGGGCGCGGCGGGCGTATTTTGCTGCCGTGTTTTTTCGTCGCCGCGCCGTTCTCGTTCCTGCTGCCCTCTCCGACCAGGAGGTGCTGGCCCGCTACCGCCAGGGCGGCGAGGTGGCCGAGCTGGGCCTGCTGTATGAGCGGCACCTGCCGGAGGTGTTTGCGGTGTGCCGCCGCTACCTGGCCCCGCCCGATGAGGATGCGCAAGATGCTGCCATGCAGCTGTTTGAGCAGCTCGTGGCCAAGCTGCGCACCCACGCGCCCGACAACTTTGGGGCCTGGCTCTACACCACGGCACGCAACTTTTGCCTCATGGAGCTGCGCGCCCGGCAGCGCGGCACGGCCAGCGGCGGCCCGCTGGTGCTGCTGCCCGAGGCCAGCGATGTGGAAAACGCCGCCGCCCGGCATCTGCCCGATGCCACCTTCGAGGCCGAAGCCGCCCACCAGCACGAGGCCGACCTGCAAGCCCTGGAGCTGGCCCTCAGCCAACTGCCCGCCGAGCAGCGCCGCTGCCTGGAGTTATTTTACCTGGAAGAAAAATCGTATCAGGAAGTAGTGGCTGCCACCGGCCTGGCCCTCAACCTGGTTAAAAGCCACCTGCAAAACGGCCGCCGCATGCTCAAGCGCACGCTGCACAAGGAATTGGGAATGAAGAATTTGGAGTGAGGAATTATGCCAGCGGTGCGCCGCTCCTCCCCCTTGCACTCAATTCATAATTCTTCATTCTAAATTCTTAACTCAACTAACATGCTGCCCGCCAACCCTTTGCTGAACGCTACTGCCCCGGCCGGCCCGCACCTGCCGATGGCGCTGCTGCGCCAGTATGCGGCGGGCGCGCTGGCTCCGGCGGCCCAGCACCGCGTGGAGGCCCACACGCTGGCCTGCCCCCGCTGCGCCGACGTGCTGGCGGGCCTGCTGCAAACGCCCGCCGCCACCACCGACCAGGCCCTGGCCCACCTGCAGCTGCGGCTGCGCCAGCGCGTGCAGCAGCAAGCGGCCCCGGCACGAGCGCGCGAAACGCGCCGCCACCGCTGGCTGGTGCCCCAGCTGGCCGCCGCCGCCGCTTTGCTTTTTGGGCTGATTGCAGGCGGCTGGTGGGCCTGGCAGCAACGGCTTGCGCCCGCGGGCCAGCTGCCCGTTGCGGCTAGTACATCTGCCGCCGCTCCAGCTTCAACTGTAGTGCCCGCGCCAGCGGCAGCTACCGAGCCAACTGCTTCTGCCCGCCCAGCTGCACCGGCGGCAGCGGCTCGCCCGGCGGCGCGGCGCAACTCGGCGGCAGTAGGGCAGCCTGCCCAACGACCACTAGCCCGGCTTCCTTTTAAAAATAGTTCGCCAGCTAAGCAGGCTACAGCAGCGGAAGCTATGCATACTGCTGTGCCTGAGCTGGTTACTAGTTCACCTGATGCTACTGCTGCGGCGCCAGCCGCACCAGTAGCCAGCGCCCCCGCGCCCGTTCTGGCCGACTCGCTGGTGCTATCTGAGCGCGCGAGTGGCCTGGCCCTGCGCAGCAAGCAGAGTGACCAAGCCGCCAAGGTGCGGGCCAGCGCCATGCCGGCCGCGCCGGGGTTGCCGCCCACGCCGGTGGGCGGCTACGCGGCCTGGCGCGAGCAGCTGCGCCGCGAGGCCGCCGACTTCAAGCCCGAGCCGCCCGACACCCCGCTCTCGGGCACGGTGCAGCTGGGCGTGACCATCGGGGCCGATGGTAAAATACAGGAAATGAAAGTGTTGCACGGCCTGCGGGCCGACTACGACGCCGAGGCCCAGCGCCTGGTGTGCGAAGGCCCCAAGTGGGTGCCCGGCATCAGCGGCGGCCAGCGCGCCACCCGCACGGTGACGGTAGCGGTGCCCTTTTAAGTGAGTAGATGGGTAGGTGAGTAAATGAGTAGCGCGGGCGTCAACTTTACTCATTTACTCACCTGCTCATTTACACTTTTAAAAGAGCCATCGTCCACTGTTTTTAGGAATTTAGTGAGGCCGGTCATGTAGGTCTGCTGGTCGTCGTACATGGCCATGTGGCTACCTTGGGGGCAGATGAGTGAGGCGCCCCGCTGCACCTGGGTGGCAATCCAGGCCATGTGGGCGGGGTCCATGGTGTCGTATTTGCCGCCGATGCTGAGCACGGGTATCGTGAGCTGCGGCAGGTCCCTGGTGCGGTCCCAGGTGGTGAGCTTGCCCGAGATACCAAACTCGCTGGGGCCCTGCATGGTCACGTAGAGCGACTGGTTAATTTTGCGCATGGCGCGGGTCACCGGCTCGGGGTTGGGCACAATGCGGCACAAGTGCTCGGCGTAGAAATTGGGCTCCAGCAGGCCCATGTAGCGCGGGTTGCTAAAGTCTTTTTTAGCCTCTATTTGGCGAATTTCAGCCAGCACGGCGGGCTTCATCTGCTTGGCCAGCACGTCCTGGGCGTATTTGCCATAGGCGGGGCAGCTCATCATCATGTTGCTGATAATAAGGCCTTTGAGATTTTGTTGGTACTTGAAGGCGTACTCGGCGGCCAGGATGCCGCCCCAGGAGTGGCCCAGCAGGTAGAAGTTGTCCTTGTTCAGGTTCAACGCCTGGCGCACCTGCTCTACTTCTTCCACGTAGCGCGGCAGGTTCCACATGGCGGTGTCCTTGGGGTCGTCGGAATTGCCGCAGCCCAGCTGGTCGTAGTAGATAAACTCGATGTCCTGCTGCGGCAAGAAGCTCTCCATGCACTCGAAATATTCGTGCGTGGCACCGGGGCCACCGTTTAGCAGCAACACCTTGATTTTGGGGTTGTTACCGAAGCGCTTGGTCCAGACGTTGAACTTGCCCTTGGGCGTGGTGATGGGAATTATCTGCACGCCGCCCGTTTTCACCCCTGCCTCGGGGGCCGGGAAATAGGTGCTGGCCGATGGGGGAGTGGCGGGCTGGCAGGCGGGCAAAGCGGCGGCCAGCAGCAACAGGTAGCGGGTGAAGGACATAGCGCTAAGCTACTGGGTTTTCACCGCAGAAGCCGCAGAGGGGTTCGCAGAAGAGACGCAGAGGTTGTTCTTCTGCGGCTCTTCTGCGAACCCC
>CAXTFI010000071.1:0-21802 GCA_964243255.1 uncultured Hymenobacter sp. | reverse complement strand
GCCGCTGCTCACGGTGCTGAGCCTGGTGTGGGGCGTGCGCTGCTTTTACTACGACCGCTTTAATAGCACCGACAGCACTATCTCCGACATCAAAAATATCCTGGTCACCACCGGCCACCTCAAGGAGGGCAACGTGTTCATCACCACGGGTACCATGCCCATCAGCGAGCGCGGCCGGGCGAACATGGTGAAAGTAAGCGTCGCATGACCGCTGATTCAAACGGATTAAACGGATTTCGCAGATACGCTTGCTACGCAAGCTGACTACGCTACTTCGTTTTGATTTAGCTAAAAAGGCCGCTCCATTGCATGGGGCGGCCTTTTTTACTTTTTAACAGGATAACTGCTAACGTAGCGTTCGGTAAGTAGGACGCTTAAAATCTGCGTTAATTGGGGGCCGGCTTAAGTAGTTTCCACGTTAGCGGGGCGGCGTTGGGGGCCAACAATTGAACCAAGTACAGCCCGACGGGCTGGCCAGTTAATGGCACCAGCAAAGCCGTTTGGCCGGTGGTTACCGGGGTGCTCCACACCCGGCGGCCCAGCGCGTCGGTGAGGGCCAGCGTACAGCCAGGTGAGGCAGGGCTGGCTAGGGTAAGGGTGGTAGTGGCCGTGGCGGGGTTGGGATGCAGGGTAGCCGTCGCCGCGGCCAGCGCGGCGCGGCTGGGCAGTAGCGTGGCGTAATTGACGGCTGCGCCGCAGGTACTGCCACCGTGGCGATAATAAGCGAGCTGGTAGTGGGAGGAAGCCTGAACGTAAGTGGGCCCCAGGCCTAGCGAAGCCGCAAACGTTTGGCTGATAGCCAGCGCATCTAGCCCAAGCACGTACTGCGCAGGTATGGCAGTGGGGTAAACCTCACTAAAATACAGCTCAGTGGAATTATTGAGACAAAAATTAGAATTCGACTGGGCAAGGTAGCGTCGGCCCATTGCGAGGGCTTTTAGGCTACCCAGCGTCGGGTCTGGGCGGTACTCTCCTGCTAGCAGCGCCAGAAATGGAAACTGAGGCGAGGCGCCGGTGCGCAGGGAAAAGGCCCAGCGCCCGCGCATGACTGGGCTTAGTACGGTGCCCGGCGGGCCACCACAGCCAGGCAGCGTCGAAGTGGTTAGCCGGTCCTGCTGCTGATAAATGAAGGTTAAGCTGTCGGCGGTTTCCTGGCGGGCCAGCACGCGGCGCAGTCGGTAGCCTTGCTGGCAAGCCAAGCTGCCAAACTGGTAGGGTACCGTCACCTCATAGCCTAGCTCATCACCTACCCTCATAGTGAACAAGCTGCGTGGGTCGTAGAGCCCCAACCCAGCCTGCGGCAAGCCAAAGCGCTGCCACTGGCTGGGTAGCGTTGCGCCCACCGGGCTGAGCGTCAGCCACTGCGGCCCTAGTATTAGCCCATTGGCACGGCTGAATATAAATTGCTGGCCGTTGCTGAGGGTGATAACAGCCGCCGAATCAGCCGCCGGCCCACTTGCCACCCGGCTACTCAGAGTGGCCGAAAGAGCGGGCACCGTGCTGGCGCTCCAAGTGCTGCCCACTGCCGCCCTAGGCCGTAGCAGCAAGGCCACTGGCTGGGCCGGGCCACCCAGCGCCGGCTCAGCATTAGCTTCAAAATAATAATTGCTCGTGCCTGGCCGCCAGCGCAAACGGGCTCCAAACAGGTTATTCCAGCTTTTTAATAAGTGCGCGGTGGAACTGCTCGGTTGTCGAAGTAGTCGGTTAAGGGCATAGACCGAGTCGCCGGCCACTGTGCTATACGCCGAATCGACGCGCAGTGTATGCACCTGCGTGAATGTTGCAGTATTGGGATACTGAGAAAAGCTATAGATAAAGCCCGGCCGAAACGGCCGCCACGCCGGAACTTGCGCGTGGCCGCGTGGCCCAAGCAGGCCTAGCAAAAACATAAGCAGTAAGTAGCTGTGCCTCATGTGCTAGCAGGGATTGAGTGCGTGTGCAATAAAGATAAGCGGCCCGCTGCCGTGCGGCCAACTCAAACGCAAAAAGCCCTGCCGGGTGGGGCAGGGCTTTCTGGTGATGAGCGCGGGACCGAACGGTGGGGCGGCAGAGTTCGGTCCCGCTAAACTCGTCTCGCGCTAAAGCGCGTTAACGAGTTTTGTCAGCTTGCTCTTGTTGTTAGCAGCTTTGTTTTTGTGGATGATGTTCTTCTTGGCCAGGCGGTCCAGCATCGACGTTACCTTTTTCAGCAGCTCCTGAGCGGCCGATTTATCGGTGGTGTCGCGCAGCTTCTTGATAGCGGTGCGGGTAGACTTGTGCTGGTAACGGTTTAGTACGCGCTTCGCTTCGTTGCTGCGGATGCGCTTAATAGCCGACTTGTGGTTTGCCATGACAAAAAAGAGAATTCTATAGGTAACAGCCGAGTGGCTGCGGTTTTCGCGTTTGGGAGGGCAAAGGTAAGAAGTAAAACCAATAATTCCGATAGCGCCTGCAATTAAAGTTTAGGAACCGGGCGGGTCACTGTCGGGCTTATGATAATGCAATAGTCCACCTTTGGAGCTAACTTACTACCCGGCCAGCAATAGCCAGCTGCGCAGATTGGCGCGGTGGTTGCGGGTTATACTAGCTGCTCTATTCCGCTACTAACTACTTATCACCTATGCCTTTACTTACTACTTCTACCTATCGCCCCACGGCGCTGCTAGCCAATGGCCACCTGCAAACTATTGCGGCCAGCACGCTGCGGCGGGTGCCGGAGGTGAGCTACCGGCGTGAACGCCTGGAGTTGCCCGATGGTGACTTCGTAGACCTGGATTGGTCACTCTCCGGGGCACAAAAATCTGATAGACTGTGCATTATCTCGCATGGGTTGGAGGGCGATAGCGGCCGGCCCTACGTGCGGGGCATGGCGCGGGCGCTCAACCAGGCGGGCTTCGATGCGTTGGCCTGGAACTACCGGGGCTGCGGCGGCGAAACCAACCGCCTGCTGCGCGCCTACCACCTCGGCGACACCGACGACCTGGCGGCGGTAATTGCCCACGCGGTGGAAGTGAAAAACTACTTCGAGCTGTTTCTGACCGGCTTTTCGGCCGGGGGCAATGTCACGCTGAAATACCTGGGCGAGAATGCGGCGCGGGTGCCGGCGCAGGTGCGGCGGGCGGCGGTGTTCTCGGTGCCCACCGACCTCAAGGCCAGCTCTATTCACATCAGCCGCTGGCAAAACCAGGTGTATCTGCGGCGCTTTATGAGCTCGCTACGGGCCAAAATGCGGGTGAAAGCGGCGCATCTCCCCGGCCAGCTCGACCTGAGCGAGCTAAACCAGCTGCGCGACTTCCCGGAGTTTGATGAGCGCTACACGGCTCCGCTGCACGGCTTTGCCTCGGCCGATGACTACTACGAGCAGGCCGCGTCGGGGCGCTACCTGGGGGGCATCCGCATTCCGACCCTGCTAGTTAACGCGCTGAATGACCCGTTTTTGACAAGCACCTGCTTCCCGCGTGAAGCGGCCACGGCTAGTCAGTTCTTCTACCTCGAAACGCCAGCCGGAGGCGGCCACGTTGGCTTCAACGAAAACGGCCCGGCTGGCTCGTATTATTCTGAGCGCCGGGCCGTTGACTTCCTCACCCGAACAGTGCCGGGGTAGGCGTGAGAATGTAATGTGCGGTAAGCTTTAGCTTGCCAGGTGTTGCTATCCGAAACGGCAGTCTAAGCTGAGCAGCTTGTGTGAGCGGTAAGCTTTAGCTTGCTGTTTTGGTATTGAATTCGACCGACGGCAGGCTAAAGCTTACCGCACATGCGCCTACTGCGGGGGCGAGGTGGCTTCAATAGCCGAGAAGGTTTCCAGGATTTTGTAGGTATGCGCGGCGCCCTGCGGCACGAGGTACGAAGTGCCGGGCTCCAGGGTAGTTACGTTACCTTCTAGGTGCAGCTCGGCGCGGCCCTTGAGGACGTAGCCCACGGTTTCGTAGGGCCGGTTGCTGAGGGGTTTGGGGTCGCCGGGCTCTTCATTTTCCCAGAGGCGCAGGGAAACGTGGTGGCCGGCGGCGAGGTGCTTGGCCCCGTCGGCGCCGGGCGTGGCGGTGGCAGCATCAACGTTGGGAATAGACATAGGAAAAGGAAATTTAATACGAAGTGGCCCTTCGTTTTGGAAAGAAAAAATGGTAGCTGAAAGCAACCTGGTAGGTGCTGCTGCTAGCTTTGTTAACGGGTGGCCCGGCCCGGCGGTTGTGTTGCGGCCGGGCCAAAACCTTCGAACCGCCCGTTCAGTTAATAGACTCATGCCCTGCCGCCAGCCTTGCCGGGCATGCTTTTAGTTCTCATTCCATGATACTGCCGTGTCTACTGCCGTCCTCGAAACGTTTGCTGAGCAATTGGCACGGGCGCACGCGGCCGTGCCCAGCCCGCTGCCCGGCGCTGCTTTTTGCGCGCTAGCCGAGCGGGTGCTGGCGGTGCTTTTTCCAGCGCGCGCCGCCCGGCCGCTGGTGGGCACCGATGCCGTGGCTGCCACCCTTTATCACTTGCAAGCGGAGCTGGGCGAGCTGCTGGGTCAGGTGCCGGGCTTGGCGGGTGCCCCCAACGGCTTGGCGGCCAGCTTGTTTGAAGGCCTGCCCGCCCTGCGCGAGGCACTACTGCGCGATGCCGAAGCTACGCTGGCCGCCGACCCGGCCGCGCAAAACGTGGCGGAGATAATCAACACGTACCCAGGGTTTTATGCCACGGCGCTGCACCGGCTGGCCCATGCGCTGCACCAGCGCGGGGTGCCGCGCCTGCCGCGCCTGCTGAGCGAGTATGCCCACCAGCGCACGGGCATCGATATTCACCCCGGCGCGCGCATTGGGGCGGCGTTTTGCATCGACCACGGCACGGGCATCGTCATTGGCGAAACGGCCGAAATTGGGGCCTACGTGCAGATTTACCAGGGCGTCACGCTGGGCGCGCTCAGCGTGGCTAAGACCTTGCAGGGCCTCAAGCGCCACCCTACCATTGAGGATTATGTCGTGATTTATGCGAACGCTACCATCCTGGGTGGCAGCACAGTGGTGGGCACCCGCAGCATCATCGGCGGCAACGTGTGGCTGACCGAGAGCGTGCCCTCACACTCGCGGGTGTACCACCGGGCGCAGCTGCACATGGCCCGGCAAGACGACCCGGCCGGCGAGCTGATGTTTTCTATTTAAAAATGGTAACTGAGTAGGTGAGTAAATGAGTAAAGTGCTCGTCTAAAATACTTTGTCTATTTACTCAGCTACTCAGTTACTCCCTTACTCACCCAAAAAATGAAAGCCAATTCCATTCTTGACGTTATCGGCCACACGCCGCTGCTCAAACTCAACAAGCTATTTGCCGCCGAGCGCCCCGATGTGGAAGTGTGGGTGAAGCTGGAGCGCCAAAACCCCGGTGGCTCCATCAAAGACCGCATCGCCCTCAGCATGATTGAGCAGGCCGAAAAAGACGGTATCCTGACCAAAGACAGCATTATCGTGGAGCCTACCTCGGGCAATACCGGCGTGGGCCTGGCCCTGGTGGCGGCCGTGAAAGGCTACAAAATCACGCTGGTGATGCCCGAAAGCATGAGCATCGAGCGCCGCCGCCTTATGGCAGTCTACGGGGCCGAGCTGGAGCTGACGCCCCGCGAGGGCGGCATGAAGGGCGCCATTGCCAAAGCCCAGGAAATAGTGGACCGCACGCCCGGCGCCTGGATGCCCATGCAATTCGCTAACCAAGCTAATATTCAGGTACATATCGACACCACGGCCCAGGAAATACTGGCCGATGCACCCGAGGGCGGCTTCGATTTTCACATCACCGGCGTGGGCACGGGCGGCCACATCACGGGCGTAACGGAGGTGCTCAAGCCGCTGTTTCCAAACATGAAAACCTTTGCCGTGGAGCCCGAGCTGTCGCCCGTTATCAGCGGGGGCGCGCCGGGGCCGCACCCCATTCAGGGCATCGGCGCGGGTTTCGTGCCCGAGAACCTGCACCGCGACGTGCTCGACGGCGTTATTCAGGTGAGCCGCGACGAGGCCTTTGAGATGACGCGCCGCGCCGCCCGCGAGGAGGGCATTCTGTGCGGCATCTCGTCGGGCGCTTCGCTGGCGGCCATCGCTAAGAAGCTGGTCGATGTGCCGCAGGGCAGCAAAATCCTGACCTTCTGCTACGACACCGGCGAGCGCTACCTGTCGGTAGAAGGCTTGTTTGTGTAACGCATTGCAGCATAGGCTTTAGCGTGTGCGTGGTAACGTCTGCCTAGCTCAGATGCTAGCCCGCACACGCTAAAGCCTATGCTGCAAGTATTTTCACTGCATGGATACTGAAAAAGCACCCGGCAGCCTGTGGCGTTGGCTGCTGCCGGTGGCGGTAGCGGGCTGCCTCTACGTCAACTACTTATACAATGCCAACCCGCCCGCCGGGGCGCTTAGCAACGGGGCCATGTCGGCGCGGCACCCCACGCTGCTCACGCCGGCCGGGTACGCGTTCAGCATTTGGGGCGTCATTTTCACGGGGCTGGTGGCGTATACCGTCTGGCAGCTGCTGCCGCGGCAGCGGGCTTCTATTTTAGTGCTGAAAATCAATGTGTTGCTAACGTGGGCCGTGCTGGCTACCACCGCCTGGACGCTGGTGTTCAGCTACGGCCTCATCAGCGCCAGCCTCACGGTGATGCTGCTCCTTTTGCTGCTGCTGGCCCAGGCCTACGGCCGGGCGCGGGGCGTGGTGCTAGCCGGCCGGGCCCCCGGCTGGCCGGTGTGGTTCCTGAGCTTGTACCTGGGCTGGATAATGCTGGCCACGGTGCTTAATATCATTTTTGGCTTGCGCGATGGGGTTGGGTTGACTTGGTCGGCGCAGGCCAGCCTCGTGGGCTGCTACGCGCTGCTGGTAGTGGCGGCCGGGCTGGGCGTGGCTCTGGCCTGGCGCAGCCGCGACGCCCTGCTGCCGCTGCCCATTGCCTGGGGCCTGGTGGGCACCTGGCAGGCCCAGCAAGCCACCACGCCGGGCCTGGCTACCACGGCGCTGGGGGCGGCCGTGGCGCTGCTGGCGGGCGCGGCGCTGGCCGGCTGGCGGCAACGCCGGTGGCAGCTAGGCGCGGCATAGTACAGCGCGCTTGGCTGGGAGATAAATAGGGGAGGGGGAGCTACCAGGCTCCGTACTTTTGCCGCTGCCCATAGTGGGCAGCCTTCTCCCTTTTTTAGCCTCCTGCTCATGCGCCAGAATTTTGTTGCCGGCAACTGGAAAATGAACCTCACCCTGCCCGAAGCGCAGGCCCTGACTTCCGAAATTGTGCAGATGCTGCACGATGAAATCACGGGCCCCGCGCCCCAGGTGGTTATCTGCCCGCCGTTTCCGCTGCTCTCGGGCGTGGGCCACTTGCTGGGCAAGTCGGGCAACCCCGCGCTGGGAGCCCAGAATTTTCACCAGAAAGAGAGCGGGGCCTATACCGGCGAAGTATCGGCCAAGCAGCTACAATCAGTTGGCTGCGAATACGTTATCCTGGGGCATTCGGAGCGCCGCCAGCACTTTCGCGAAGACGATGCCCTGCTGGCCGAAAAGCTAAAAACGGCCCTGGCCGCCGGCCTGAAGCCGATATTCTGCGTGGGCGAAAGCCTGGAAACCCGCGAGGCCGACGAAACTTTCGATTTTATTGGTAAGCAGCTGAAAGACGGGTTGTTTCACCTCAGCAATGAGGAGTTTGACCAAGTAGTAATTGCCTACGAACCCATTTGGGCCATTGGCACGGGGCGCACGGCCAGCAGCCAGCAGGCGCAGGAGGTGCACGCCTTCATTCGGGAGCGCGTGGCGGTAGCCTATGATGCCCAGGCGGCGGCCAATACTACCATCCTATACGGCGGCTCGTGCAACGCCCAGAATGCCCGCGAGCTCTTCAGCCAAGCCGATGTAGACGGCGGCCTGATTGGCGGCGCTTCGTTGAAATCGCGCGATTTTGTAGAAATTGTAAAGTCCTTTTAGCCGGGTGGCACTGCGCGGAGAGGCGTTTGCATTTTAGGCCGAATTATTGCCTTTGCGGGTGGTAACGGCCGCCAAACCTTGGCTTTAACCTCCTTCGCAACTACTACCGTGCTCTCTTTTTTTCTATCTTTTTTACTTTTTTTTGCGCCCGTCGGCCCCCGCCCGGCGCTGGCCCCGGCGGGCTCGGTGGAGCCTTGCAAAATTTTCGGTTCCATTTACTTGGAGAACGACCCGCGCCGGGCCAACTCGTGCTTTGCCGTGGTGTACGTGGAGCCCGAGCAGGCCTTCGCCGACGTGCTGGTTTTCAACGAAACCAATAAGCTGTTTGCCGACAAGGCCGGCCTGTGGTGCCCTAGCGAAAGCCGGGAGTTTGCCGACTACACGCTGTACGTGACCACCGACCGCAGCCGGGCCGACTTTGCTATTCATTACACCAAGGTGCGCTCGTTTGCGGGCTGCAAGCAGTAGCCCGCGGGGCTGCCCGAAGAAGCCGCTGGCAGCCTGTCAGCGGCTTCTTTTTTGGGCCGCCGGGCGGGTTAAAAAAGGCACGCCAAACAGCGGGTTTTTCTGCGAACTTTGTGAATAATTACCTTTTTACAACGATTACTAAAATGGATTTTATTGAGTTGACTGTGCAGGCCCCCCGTGAGCTGGCCGATATGCTGGTGGCCGAGCTGGGCGAAGTGGGTTTTGACACGTTTGAAGACAACGACGCCGGCTTTTGCGCCTATACCACCCAGGAGGTGTTTGACCACGACGCGGTGGCCGAAATCATGAGCCGCTACGAAGGCATTGGCGAGCTGGCGTTTTCAAACCGCGTCATTACGCGCCAGAACTGGAACGCCGAGTGGGAGAAGAATTTTCAGCCCCTCATTATTGCCGACCGGGTATCGGTGCGGGCGCCGTTTCACCCCCAGCCCGCGGGCGTGGCTCACGACATTGAAATAATGCCGCGCATGTCGTTCGGGACCGGGCACCACGAAACGACGGCCTTAATGATTGAAAATCAGCTAGATATTGACCACCAGGGCAAGCGGGTGCTGGACATGGGCTGCGGCACGGGCATCCTGGCCATTATGGCCGAAAAGCTGGGGGCGCGCCAGGTGCTGGCCGTGGATGTGGAGCCTTGGACCGTGGAAAACGCCGCCGACAACGCCGCCGAGAATCACTGCCGCGCCATAGCGTGCCGCCTGGGCGGCGTGGAAACGCTGGCCGAAGAAGCCCCTTTCGACCTCATTCTGGCCAATATCAACCGCAACGTGCTGCTGGAGGATATGCACGAGTATGCGCGCCTGCTGCCCACCGGGAAACCAATTTTATTCAGTGGGTTTTACGAGGAAGATTTAGCCAAGATAACGGCCGAGGCTGCCCGCCAGGGGCTGCGCTACGAGCGCCACCGCACGCTGCGCAGCTGGGTGTCGGCCGTGTTCACAAAATTGTAAGCTACCCAGTCTCGACCAGAGACGACCCGCCGCCCCCGCGGCCCTTGCCCGACCTTATGAAGCGATTGCTCGCCGCCTTTTTCTGCCTTACCCTTCCCTTACTGCCCGCTGGGGCCCAGACTACCAGGCCAGCCCCCCCGGCTGCCAAGCCGACTGGGCTGGCCCCGCCACCGCCCGCCGGGCGGGTGGCGGGCGACGTGCGCCCTGGCCAGGTGAGCGTGCAGCGCTACTCGGGCCACCTCTCGCCCGACCCGGCGCAGTTTATCCTTGATGTGCGCACCATGATGCTGGCCAGCAACAACGCCGGGGCGCAGGCGCTGGGCGAGCAGCTGCGCCAGCTGTGGGCGAGTAACAAGCTCACGGCCAGCCAGCAAACAGTCATCGCTGCGCTGTCGCAGAAGATACTGGATAAGAAGATGCGGCCCCTGCCGCACCTCACGGCCTTTTACAGCGCCCTGGTGAGCGGCAAAACCAAGGCTGGCCTCAGCGATGCGCAGGTAGACCAGTACCTCGACGCCCTGGGGCAGTCGGTGGACAAAGACCCGCTGGCTGACACGGAAAAGTACCTGCTGACTACCGCGCGCGTGCTGAGCGGGGGCTACCTCTACCGCTCGGGCTTTAATGCGCTGCGGGCTACGGGCGGGCAATTGTCGTTTGCCTACAAAGCTGCCGCCGCGCCCGACCCCAATGCCACGTTTGACGCGGCCCCCGCGGCTCCTAAACCGGCCGCGCTGCCCGCGCCCAAGCCCGCTGGCGCCGCGGCCAAGCCTAAACCCAAACCCAAGCCGGTAGCCAAGAAAAAGCGCGCCAGCGACGGCTGGGACACCGCCGACATGTGGAGCAGCGGCAGCAAGGCCAGCAGCAACAACGACGGCTGGGGCCCGCCCATTGGCAGCAGCACCAAGAAGAAAGCAGCCAACGACGGCTGGGGTGCGCCCGCGGCCGATGATGGCTGGGGCACCCCCGCGCCCAAGAAAAAAGCGCCCGCCAAAGCCGTTGCCAAGGCCCCGGCCAAAGCGGCGGCCAAGCCGGTAGCAACCCAAGCCGCCGCGCCCGCCCCCAGCGCGGCCGACTTCGACCAGGCCAGCCAGCCCTTTGTGCCCTCGCCCAGCGCGGCCTACGACACCTACTACCCGCCCGCGGTGAGCGGCCCGGTAATTGAGCTGAAGGAGGCCGACCTAGTGGTGCGCACGGCCGGCGACTCCGTTGTGATTCATAAGGTGAGCGGCGCAGTGGCCCCTGGCAGTAGCCGCTTTGTGGGCACCGGCGGGCAGGTAGCCTGGACCATTAAGAGCAACCCCGTGACGGCTGACCTGGCCGGCTTCGACTTCGACCTGAGCAAGCCCGAGTTCACGGCCCAGCCCGTGACCCTCACGTACCCCGCCCTGCTCGAAGCTCCGGTGAAGGGCGCCCTCAGCTACAAGAGCGTGCGCCGCAAGCCGGGCGCTACCGAAAGCAGCTACCCGCGCTTTATCTCGCTCACTAATAATGTGAAAATCAAGGACGTGGGTCCTGGTATTAAGTACGTGGGCGGGTTGTCGCTGGCGGGCAGCACGGTGCTGTCGGGGGCGCTCGACGGCTCGCTCTCGCACCTCACGGTGAGCCAGGACACTAAGCTGCGCTTCCGCTCGGCCTCGCGCAACTTTGTGCTCGGCGACTCGCTCATCACGGCCAGCGGGGCGGCGGTGGCGCTCTATAGCAACACCGGCGACTCCATTACGCACCCCGGCGTGGAGCTGAAGTACCTGAAAAGTAAGGAGCAGCTTAAGTTGCTGTATGAGAAAGGATTGCACCAAAATGCGCCGTATTCTGATTCCTATCACCAGGTAGATATCCGGGCGCAGATGCTGACCTGGAACCTGCGCGAGCCGAAGATGGACTTTGCCATCATCACGGCGCCCACCCAGGTATCGGCCGATTTTGAGAGCAAAAATTTCTTCTCCAACACGCGCTACCAGCAGCTCAAAAGCATCAACCACCTGCACCCGCTGCAAATGCTGCTGGGCTACAGCATCACCCACGGCCACGGCAGCGTGCTCAACGTGCACGACGTGGCGGTGGCCACCAACACCAACGAGGCCAACCTGCGCTCGGCGGTGAGCGGCCTGGCCCGCGATGGCTACGTGGATGTGCAGCCCCAAACCGGTGAGGTGACGCTGCTGCGCAAAGCCCGCCACTACGTGGGCGCGGCCCGCGAGAAAAAGGATTTCGACCATATTAACATCAAGTCATTGAGCGGCTCGGGCCGCAGTGCCACGCTCAACCTAACCAGCAACCAGCTGCTGGTGCGGGGCGTGAAGGAGTTTAGCTTTTCCGACGACTCGTCGGCCGTGTCGGTGCAGCCCGACAGCAACCTGGTGCGCCTGGAGCGCAACCGCAACCTCAAGTTTGGGGGCCGCATCAAAACCTCGGTTTACGGGTTTAAGGGTCACGATTTTCAGTTCGACTACGACGGGTATTACATTGATATGCCGCGAATTGACTCGCTCACCATTCGCAACAAGCGCAAGAAAGCGACCGGCAAAAACATTGCGGCCGAGGAAACGCCGCCCACCGACTTTGTGCTCACCAACAAAGCCAAGTACCAGAGCGGCCGGCTGTATTTGAACGACCCCACCAACCGCTCGGGCCGCAAAAAAATGGCCAAGTACCCGTCGTTCAACTCGACCTCGGGGGCCTACGTGTACTTCAACAAGCCCGACGTGCTGGGCGGGGCCTACGATTCGACCACGTACTTCGACGTGCCGCCCTTCAGCTTCGACTCGATGGGCACCGGCAAGGCGCGCGGCAACTTTGTGGGCGTATTTCACAGCAAGGCGCTGCCGCCCATCAAAACGGCGCTTACTACGCAAGAAGATGGCTCGATGGGCTTTGTGCACACCGTGCCGACCGCGGGCTACCCCCTGTACGGGGGCAAGGGCCGGCTCTCGGGCGGGGCCAAAGTGAAGCTTAACACCCAGGGCCTGCAATCGAACGGCACCGTTACCTACCTCGGGGCCACCCTGCAAAGCGACCGCTTTGTGATGTACGGCGACTCGCTTACCGGTGAGGGCAAAACCGGGGCTATTGCGGCGGGCGTAAACACGCCCAAGGTGGTGCTGCCGCCCGGCTACCTCATCAACTGGGGCGCGCACGCCGACTCGCTTTACCTGCGCACGCCACCTAGCGGGGCCTCGGCCAGGGTCTACGCCGACCATACGTTTAAGGGCTCGCTGCTGCTCACGCCCAAAACCGTGGGCGGCGCTGGCCGCCTCGACGGCCCGCAGAGCTACGTGCGCTCCGAAAACCTGGTGTTTAAAAATGACTCGTACTCGGGTCAGAAAGCGCTGCTGAGCGTAAAGTCGGCCCAGGCCGGCAAGCCCGCCCTCACGGCCGCCGACGTCAACTTCACCTACGACCTCAAAAACGGCTTTGCCGATTTTCAGCGCCAGGAGGGCAGCAAGGCCAGCATCGACCTGCCCTACACCGACTTCCGCACCTCGCTTAGCGGTGGCCGCTGGGACTTTAAGAAGAAGCGGGTGCTGCTGCGCGCCACCGGGGCCGACTCGGCCCGCTCGTACTTTACCTCCACCGTGCCCGAGCAGCACGGGCTGAAGTTTCGGGCAGCCACGGCCAGCTACGACCTCACCAAGTACCAGCTGCAAGCCAAGGGCGTGCCCTACGTGGCCGCGGCCGATGCCTGGGTTATCCCCGATTCGGGGCGCGTGGTGGTGGCGGGCGGCGGCAAAATGCAGGTGCTGCACCATGCCAAAGTGCTGCTCGACTCGCTGGGCCGGTTTCACAAGCTGGTGGGCGGCAATATCCGCATCACGGGCCGCGATGGCTTTAGCGGCGATGCCCAGTACATGTCGCGCACGGCCACCGGCGACTCGGTAGCCCTCAAGTTCGTGGACTTTAAGTCGGATTCGGCTTCGCTGCTGGCCTCCAACACCGGGCGCAAGCGCTTTGGCCTGCGCCGCAAGGCCGCGGTGGATGCCAACGCCGCCGCGCCCACCCTGGCCACCACGGCCACGGCCAATGTGGAAACCAACCAAAAGTTTCAGCTGGCGCCCCGCATTGGGTTCCGGGGCGGTATCAACCTGAACTCGCGGCGGCGCGGCCTGCTCTTCGATGGGCAGGTGCAGCTGCAATTTGGCAAAACGCGCGACGCGGCCACCGCCGCGTGGTTTGCGGTGAAAGACAGCATCGACCCCCGCAACCTGGACCTCGACCTGCGCAAGCTGAAGTCGGAGGACGATACGGAGCTGACTACCGGCCTGTTTGTGTCGGATACCGACAACCGCATTTACCCTCTTTATGCCGGCTCCAAGGGCAGCGCCGCCGATATTCCGCTGCTGGAAGTGACTGGTACCCTGCACTATGACGCCAAGCGCGGCGACTACACCATTGCCGACCACGACCCCACCGACGGCACCCGCTACCAGGGCACCGTGCTGAGCCTGCGCGACTCGACCAGCCAAGTAGCGTTCCGCGGGCCGATGAGCTTTATTGCCAACAGCAAGAACTATGGCATCGTGGCCAGCGGCGTGGGCCAGGCCAACCCCGACAGCGCCAGCTACCGGGTGCGCGCCCTGCTGGGCATCGACGCCGTGATGCCCGGCAAGGCCGTGGAGCAAATGGCCGCCACCCTGGCCAAAGTGACCAAGAACGCCCCCGAAGCTCTCGACGGCTCCACCGACGAGCTGTACAACCTGGCGCAGTTTGCGGGCGAGAAGGGCGTGGAGGCGTTCAACAACCGCCGGCCCGGCGCGGCCCCGCCCACGCTGGCCTCCATCTCGCCTAAGCTGCTGCATACCATTACGTTAAGTAAAGTGAACCTGCGCTGGAATGCCAAGCAGCGGGCCTGGTACTCGGTGGGTAAGATTGGCCTCTCGGGTGTGGGCAAGCAGGGCCTCAACGCGCTGGTAGATGGCTACGTCGAAATCAAGCACGACAATGCCGCCGACATTGTGGAAGTCTACCTCGAAGCCGAGCCCCAAACCTGGTACCACCTGCGCTACGCCAATAACGTGCTGCTGGTCAAGTCTTCCAGCGAGGAGTTTGATGGCCTGATTGCGGCCAAGCAGAAGGGTAGCATCGAAACCACCCCCGTCTACGGCACCTTCCTGGGCGAGTTTGAGGACGTGGACCGGTTCCGGGCCCACTTCGAGCGCGACTACCTGGGCAAGTCGGGCCGGCTGGCCCCGCGTCCCGCCGTGGCTGCCTCCACAGGTGATTTCGACGGGTTTGGGGCCGAAACGGGCAAGAAAAAGAAGAAGAAAGCTAAAGCCGACCCCATGGCCGACAACGACAGCCCGACGGCCCCCACCGAGGAGCCCATTTCGAAGAAAAAGAAAAAGGCCAAGGAGAGCGACCCCTTTGGCGATGGCGTTATCAGCCCCGCCGAGCCGGCGCCCGAGCCCGCCAAGAAATCGAAGAAGGCCAAGGCTAACGACCCCTTCGGCGATGGCGTCATTACGCCGGCCACCGAGCCCGCCCCCGAGCCGGACAAAAAGTCGAAGAAGAAGGCCAGGGAAACCGCCGCGCCCGCCCCTGACCCTGCCGCTGAGCCCGCGCCCGAACCCGCTAAAAAGAAGAAAAAGACTAAGGACAATGACCCCTTCGCCGACGGTGAGGTAGCCCCTCCCGCCGCGGCCCCTAAGAAGGCTACGCCGGCCCCCGCGCCGGCGGCTGAGCCGCCGGCCGCCGCCCCTGCGCCGACCCCCGAGCCGGCGGCTCCCAAGCCGGCTGCCCCGGCTATGCAGCAAAAGGCAGCCCCCGCCGAGCCCGACCCGAGCGCCGAGCCCGGCGTGGAGACGGATAAAAAGTCCAGGAAAAAGAAGAAGAAAAACGCCGAAGATGACCCCTTCGGCGACTCGTAGCCAGATGCCCCGGAGCCGACCTCCGGGGCATCTTACTTTTGCCCCATGTTAGTTATTATTCCGGCGCTGCTGGCGGCCTATTTGCTTGGTTCCATTCCCACGGCTTTGTGGGTAGGGCGCGCGTTTTTCAACCTTGCCGATATTCGGGAGCACGGCTCCGGCAACGCGGGCGCTACCAATACCTTCCGGGTGCTGGGCAAGAAAGCCGGCACGTTCGTGCTGCTGGTCGATGCCTTTAAGGGGTTTGCGGCGGCCTGGTTTCTGCCCAATTTCCTGCTGAGCCAGGGCGCTGTCTCCGCCGAAAACCTGTTTTATTTTCGGTTGGCGTGCGGGGTGCTGGCCGTGGTGGGCCACATTTACCCGGTGCTGGCCCAGTTTCGGGGTGGCAAGGGTGTGGCTACCATCCTGGGCATGATGCTGGCCATTGCGCCGGCCACAGTGGGCGTGGCGCTGCTGGTATTCCTGGCCGTGCTGGGCACCACGCGCTATGTCTCGCTGAGCAGCATGAGCGCCGGCGTCGTCTTCGCCTTTTTGCAGCTGCTGCCGGCTTTTCGCCCCGCCAACTCTTTGCAAGTGTGGTTTGGCTTTCTGCTGGCGGCCATGCTCATCTATACCCACCGGGCCAACATCGGCCGGCTGCGCGCTGGCACCGAGAGCCGCGTGCCGCTGTGGGGGAAGCGCTGATTAGTAGTAGCTTTATAAAGTATTAAGGATGAGATAAGTGTACGAAAAATGCGCTGAAAAATGTCCCTTGCTTTTCCGCAGCTCACCAGCCCGCGCCTGCTACTCCGCGCCTTCACCCTGGCCGATGTGCCCCGCCTCGTGGCGCTGGCCGACAACTACGAAGTGGCGAAAAACACGCTCAACATTCCGCATCCCTACCGGGGGGAGGATGCCCGGCGCTGGGTGCAAATCTCCCAGGAAAACTACCAGCAGCACACCAGCTACGCCTTTGCCATCGAGCTAAAAGCTACCGGCGAGCTCATCGGCGGCATCGGCCTTACGCCCGACTGGCGCTTCGACCGGGCCGAGGCCGGCTACTGGCTGGGCCAGGATTATTGGGGCCGGGGCCTGGCCAGCGAGGCGCTGGCCGCCCTGCTGCGCTTCGGCTTTGGCGAGCTGAAGCTGAATAAAATCTATGCCACGCACATTGCCAGTAACCCCGCTTCGGGCCGGGTGATGCTCAAAAACGGCATGGTAAAGGAAGGCGAACTGGCCCAGCACACCAAGCGCGACGGGCACTACCACGACCTGTGGCAATACCGCCTGCTGCGGGCCGAATACGCGCAGTTAGCTCAAGCCTAGCGCGCTGCTAAATTGCTAAAACCGAAGCGAAAAGGAGATTCTACTGAGATTTTTATGAAAAAAGTACGCGTCTGATTTGGATTTATAAAAAAAACGGTAGCTTGCGCCCCCTAAACCTTCTGGTAATTCGATGGAGACGCAAGCGTTGAAATACCCCGCCATCCGCAACTACGTGGCGGGCCATTCGCTCGATACCCCGGCCGCCGCGCTGCTTGAGGTGTTCAGCCCGCTAACGGGGGCCGTTATTTCGGCCATGCCCCTGAGTAGCGCCGCCGACCTCGATGCGGCGGTGCAGGCGGCGCAGGCGGCGTTTCCGGCCTGGGCGGCCACGCCGATAAAGGAGCGGGTACAGATATTTTACCGCTACAAAACCCTGCTGGAGCGCGACATGCACGCCCTGGCTAACCTGGTGCGGGAGGAAAATGGCAAGACCCTGGACGAAGCCCGCGCCGAAGTGGAGAAAGCGGTGGAGCTGACCGAGTTTGCCTGCTCCTTGCCCCAGCTTATCCAGGGCGAGTTTCTGGAAGTGAGCAAAGGCGTGGAGGCCCGCGCCGAGCGCAAGCCGCTGGGCGTGGTGGCCAGCATCGCCCCGTTCAACTTCCCCAACATGGTGCCCCACTGGACCATCCCGAACGCGCTGGTGCTCGGCAACTGCCTGATTTTAAAGCCTTCGGAGAAAGTGCCGCTGAGCGCCGTCAAAATCGCGGAGCTGCTCAAAGAAGCCGGCCTGCCCGACGGCGTGCTCAACGTGGTGAACGGCGACAAAGCCATTGTGGAGGCCATCTGCGACCACCCCGATATCAAGGCCGTGTCATTTGTGGGCTCCACGGCCATTGCCAAGGTGGTGTACATCCGGGCCACCAGCAACCTCAAGCGCTGCGTGGCGCTGGGCGGGGCCAAAAACCACCTCATCGTGCTGCCCGACGCCCACCCCGACATGACGGCCTCCAACGTGGCGTCCTCCATGTCGGGCTGCGCGGGCCAGCGCTGCATGGCCGGCTCCACTATGGTAGGCGTGGGAAGTATCGACCACATTATCAGTAAGTTAGTGGAAGAGGCCCGCCGGATTATCCCCGGCCAAAACCTGGGCTCCGTCATCAGCCGCGAGGCCAAGGAGCGCATCGAGCGCTACATCACCGAGGCCGAAGCCGCCGGCGCCAAGGTGCTGCTCGACGGCCGCGGTGCGGTGGTGCCCGGCCACGAAGACGGCTACTACGTGGGCCCCACGGTGGTCGATTACGTGACCCCCGACATGGCCATTGCCCAGGAAGAAGTGTTTGGCCCGGTGCTGGCCATCCTGCGCACCAAGACCCTGGACGATGCCCTGGCCATTGAAAACGCCAACCCCTACGGCAACGCCGCCGCCGTGTTTACCCAAAGCGGCAGCTACGCCCGCTACGTGATGGACCACGCCAGCGCCGGCATGATTGGCGTGAACATCGGTGTGCCCGTGCCCCGCGAGCCCTTCTCGTTTGGCGGCTGGAACGAGTCGAAATTCGGCGCCTGCGACATCACCGGCAAAAGCTCCATCGAGTTCTGGACTCAGCTTAAGAAAACCACCACCAAGTGGAACCCCGAGTCGCGGGTGAATTGGATGAGCTAAAAACTTGCTTCTTACTAATGAGTAACTTAACCACACCTGTCTATGTCGGGCGTAAGGCTCACATCATTCCTTTTGATGAATACAACTGGGAAAGGGATGAGGATGGAAGACTTCTTTTAATAGGAGGGTATTATAGTCAAACAGGACATATTGAACAAGAAGAGTTTGATAGTCTTACGGCGCGTGATGAAGGCTACGCAGGTAAGAAGAGTCATGTTTACATGATTGTGCGAAGCGTCGCAAATGCTATAGATTACTTGATAAGTGCTGCGGCTCTCCAAGCTACTATGAAGCTGACAGGTACAGGAGTAGATGCTGTATTTTATGATGGAGTGAAACTTGGACAAAAGCTAAATGACCATGGGCATCCATGGGTATTAGCTTATGTTTATTTTGATAAGAAAGCAGAAAGTCAAATTCCATAAAATTTCAGCCATGCAGCCAACTCTCGACCTCGACCAGCAGCAAATCCTGCACGACAACCTCGACTACACGCTGTTTTCGTGGTCGAAGCAGGCGGGCCTCAACCCCATCAGCGCCGAGCGGGCGGCGGGCGTGTACCTCTACGACCGCGACGGCAAGCGCTATCTCGACTTCTCGTCGCAGCTCATGAACGTGAACATCGGCCACGGCGACCAGCGCGTGACCGAAGCCGTGGCCGCCCAAATGCGGGAGGTGAGCTACGTGTATCCGGGCATGATAACCAAGGCGCGCGGCGACTTGGGCAAGCGCCTGGCCGAGATAACGCCGGCCAACCTGACCAAGGCGTTTTTCACGCTGGGCGGGGCCGAGTCTATCGAAAATGCCATCAAGCTGGCGCGCATCTACACCGGCCGCCACAAGATTGTGTCGCTGTATCTGTCGTTTCATGGGGCCAGCTACGGGGCCATGAGCGTGGGCGGCGACCCCCGCAAGTTTGCCGTCGATAGCCAGGCCATGCCCGGCACGGTGCACGTCGAAAACCCGTACTTCTACCGCTGCCCCTGGCACAGCGCCACGCCCGAGGAGTGCGCCCAGCGCGCCGCCGATGCCCTGGAGCGCATCATCGGCTACGAAAACCCCGGCAGCGTGGCCGCTATTTTTCTGGAGGGCGAGTCGGGCACCAGCGGCTGCATCAAGTACCCGCCCGGCTACTGGGCGCGGGTGCGCGAAATCTGCGACAAGCACGGCATCCTGCTCGTGGCCGATGAGGTGATGTCGGGCTTTGGGCGCACCGGCAAGTGGTTTGGCTCCGACCACCACGGCGTAAAGGTCGATATCATGTGCCTGGCCAAGGGCATCACCGCCGGCTACCTGCCGCTGGGCGCGGTGATGGTCGATGACGCCATTGCCAAGTCCTTCGACAACAAGCCGTTGCCGCTGGGCCTCACGTACTCGGCCCACCCCGTGAGCTGCGCCGCCGCCGTGGCCGTGCTCGATATTTACGAGGAAGACCACCTGCTCGAAAACACGGTGGAGATGGGCCATTACCTCGACGAGCTCGTGGCCGAGCTAATAAAAGAGCACCCCAGCATCGGCGACTGGCGCAACACCGGCCTCTTCGGCTGCCTGGAGCTGGTGAAAAACCGCGCCACCAAAGAGCCCATGGCCCCCTGGAACGCTGCCCCCGACCAGATGGCCATCATGAACGAGGTGGCCGCCAAAATCAAGGAGTTGGGCATGTACACCTTCGTGCGCTGGAATTATATTTTCATCGCCCCGCCGCTGAATATCAATAAGGTAGAGCTGGACGAAGGGTTGGCCATTATCTCGGAAGCGTTGAAAATCGCCGATGCGCATACGCACTGAGAAGTAGCGCGGACTTTGTAGTCCGCGCCCGCGCCGTTCGCCTATCGTTCAGGCGCGGACTACAAAGTCCGTGCTACACACAAGCAACGCTATGTCCATCCTGCTAAAAAACGGCCGCGTTATCACGGCTGATTCAGACAGTATTTGCGATATTCTGGTGGAGGGCGAAACCATCGCCGCCCTCGGCCGGGGCCTGCCCTCGCCTGAGAGTGTGGAGGTTATCGACTGCACCGGCAAGCTGATAATGCCCGGCGGCATCGACCCGCACGTGCACCTGGAAATGCCCTTCATGGGCACCTTCAGCAGCGACACCTACGAAACTGGTACCCGCGCCGCCCTGCACGGCGGCACCACCACGGTCATCGACTTCATCCTGCAAAAGCAAGGCAGCTCGCTGCGCGCCGCGCTGGAAGAATGGCAGGGCCGCGCCACCGGCAACGCCGTGGGCGACTACTCCTTCCACATGGCCGTCACGGATTTCAACGTGAATACCCAGCTGGAAATCAAGGAGATGATAGCCGAAGGCATCACCTCCTTCAAGACCTTCATGGCCTACAAAGGTGCGCTCATGATTGACGACGCGCAGCTGGTGGGCCTCATGCAGGAAGTGAAACAGCACGGTGGCCTCGTGACGGCCCACGCCACCAACGGCGATATGATTGATACGCTCGTGGCCCAGCACCGGGCCGCCGGGCAGCTCACGCCGCTCTACCACTACCTCTCGCAGCCCGAAGTAACCGAAACCGAAGCCTCGGGCCGCTTCGCCGACATTGCCAACTACACGGGGGCCAGTGCTTACATCGTGCACCTCACCTGCCAGGGCGCCCTCAACCAGGTGCGCCGCGCCACCGAGCGCAACCAGCGCGTGCTCGTCGAAACCTGCATTCAGTACCTGCTGCTCGATGCGTCGCTGTATGAAAACGAAGCCGAGGGCGCCAAGTGGGTGATGTCGCCGCCCCTGCGCGAGCAGAAAGACCAGGCCACGCTGTGGGCCGGCCTCCGCCAGGGCCTGGTGCAAGTAGTTGGTACTGACCACTGCCCGTTTATGTGGGAGCAGAAGCTATTGGGTAAAAGCGACTTCTCCAAAATCCCCAACGGCCACCCCGCCGTGGAGCACCGCATGGAGCTACTGTTTTCGGAAGGAGTTAACAAGGGTAAAATCACGGCGCAAAAATTCGTGGAAGTGACTTCAACCAACGCGGCCAAAATCTTCGGTTTGTTTCCGCGCAAAGGCACCATCAGCATCGGGGCCGACGCCGATTTAGTTGTTTTCGACCCCGATAAAAAGCACGTGATTTCGGCTGCCACCCACCACATGAACGTGGATTATTCCGGCTACGAGGGCTGGGAAGTAACCGGCAAAATCGAAACCGTGCTGCTGCGCGGCCAGGTAGCCATCGCCGCGGGCGAAGCCAAGGTGGCGCGCGGCTACGGACAGTTTATCAGGCGCGGCAAAACGGCCTTTTAAGCTAGAAGAACGTCATGCTGAACGCAGGAAAGCCTCTCGCCAGCACTAACGCAACCGTTGAACAATGTGAGCGAGATGCTTCCCTGCGTTCAGCATGACGTTCTTTCTGCGCTCATAAATTACTAATAACCATCACATAATCAGCCCCTAATCAGCATGGCACGAATCATTAAATCCGGCCTCATCCAGATGAGCCTGCCGATGACCGAGGGCGAAGGCTCGATGGAAGAAATTAAGGAGGCGATGGTGCAGAAGCACCTGCCGCTGATTGAGGAGGCCGGCCGCCAGGGCGTGCAGATTCTCTGCTTGCAGGAGATTTTCAACACCCCGTACTTCTGCCCCGGCCAGGATAGCAAGTGGTATGCCTCGGACGACGCCGTCCCCGCCCCCACCCCCGAGCGCATGGCAGAATACGCCAAGAAGTACAAAATGG
>CAXTFI010000070.1:0-22100 GCA_964243255.1 uncultured Hymenobacter sp. | reverse complement strand
ATGCTCGACCTGCACGTGGCCAGCACCAGCCAGCACATCCGCGACTTCGACGCCGCGGCCCTGGCCCAGCGGCCCATCGTGCTCAACCAGCACTGCTACGGCTGCACGGCGGGCGCGGGCTCCAGCTGCGGCGGCACGGTGGCGTAGGTAGGCCAGGCCACTTTTCTTCATAGTTAAGCGCCCGTGCTCCCCACGGGCGCTTGTTTTCCAGGTCCTCAAGTGGACCACTTGCATGACGCCTACCCTCCGCCAATGCCTGCTGGCCGAAGTGCTCGGCACGGCCTTTTTACTGATTTTTGGAACGGGTGCGGTAGTAGTGGACGAGCAGGCGCACAACATTGGCCACGGCGGGGTAGCCGCCGCCTTCGGGCTTATCGTGCTGATTATTATTCAGGGCCTGGGGCACGTGAGCGGCGCGCACGTTAACCCGGCCGTGACGGTTGGCTTCTGGGCGGCGGGGCGCTTTCCGGGCCGCCGGGTGCTGCCCTACGTGTTGGCGCAGCTGGCGGGGGCCCTGCTGGGCAGCGGAGCCGTGTGGCTGCTGGCCGCCCCCGGCTCGTCGCTGGGGGCTACGCTGCCGGCCCACGGGGCAGCGCAGGCGTTTGGGGTGGAGGCGGGCCTCACGTTCTGGCTGATGCTCATCATATTGCGCGTCACGTCGAGCTACTATGAGCAGGGGCTGCTGGTGGGCCTGACCATTAGTGCCACGGTGGGGCTGGAAGCTTTGGTAGGTGGTCCCCTCAGCGGGGCCTCCATGAACCCAGCCCGCTCGCTGGCCCCGGCCCTGCTGAGCGGCCACCTAGCCGCTGCCTGGGTCTACGTGGCTGCCCCGCTGGCCGGCGTGCTGCTGGCCGTGCTGGCCAATCGGCTATTGGAGCTTAAGCCGATTGCGAGCACCCAAAATTCGGGTTAAAAGCTGAGAGCTAAAGCCACGCTTTTTTCATCTCGGCCCTGCAATTGTCATATGGCCCTGCCCTGCTTACTTCACCTAACTGGAACCTGCTGCGCAGAAACAGTAGAACCATAAGCTGCTGTTTACCAATTCGAAATGTTCCAATAAAAGCCTCCTTATGGGCGGTCCTTTCTCAGCTGCTCGTAGACGCCGGGCGAGTACCTGGCCGCGCGTTCCTTGTCCGTCGCTTATTACGTAAATCTGAGGTGGTCGGGCTGCTGGATGGGTGTGCTGGCGGCAGGTTGGCTGGGGCGGGGCGCGCTTGATGACGTAGAGCCGTGGGCCCCGGCCCGCACCTGGTAGACGGTGTCGGCATCGTTGTGGATGGTTTGCACCAATACGCGCAGCCCGGACTGCGGCGGCTAGGCCGCGCCTAACACAGAAGCAGAAGTTACAGGGGGAGCAAAAGCAACGGGGCCCACTGCGGAATAAGCCCGGCATGGGCCGCCCTGGGCATGCAAAGTTTGGCGCCGCCGGGGGTGCGCCCCGGCCGGCGTGCCGCCCACTTAGCCGACACGCGCCGTTTGGGAAAGCGCTTGTATTAAGCAAAGATTTTTAGGTATTTATCCTGATTGCTGTTGTGCCGGCTCTACCTCTATGCCGTACTCGGCCAGGGGGCCATTTTTCTTACTTTAGCTGCTGACCCTGAATGAATAAGCCGCTACATTTGCAGCACTACGCACGTGTGTAGTGCTTTAATCTTCTCTCTCTACACAGCTATGACAAACTTTTTCTCTTGGCTGCCGGCTCGCTGGCTGGTAGCCTTGCTGGTGCTAGTGGCCGCGACCGGCCCAGCCCTGGCGCAGCCAACCGTGACGGTGACGACCAGCACACCAGTGGAGTCTCTGGTTACGGAAGACCAGGCTCCGATAGGGGGCACCGTGGTCGTGAGTGGCGGGGCTACGGTAACGGAGGTCGGGGTAGAGTACCGGGTTGACAACTCCCTGAATCCTGGTTCTTATACTCCGCTTTCTATGTCCTTGAATGGCACATCATTCGCTGGGTACCTTACCGTGGGAGTTACTAAGTATGCGGCTGGTACGCTATATAATATTCGGGCCTATGCCAAAAGCGGTGGCACTACCGCTTATGGGAGCGTAGTGTCTTTTTATTCCAGGCCTAAAGCCCCTGAAGTGTATGTGTCTTCGACTGGTGTCGGTGGCCTCCTTACTGGCGCGCTCCTTAATACGCGCACACCCAGTTATTCAGTAAGACAATCGCAGGGCAGTGTTTCAACATTCACTGTAACCGGCGGGGGAATAACCCAGGTCATTTCTGCCTCAACCACCAGCCAGTACACCGTTCAGCCAACGCCCTTGCCAGCAGATGGAATATACACCGTATATGGCACTGTTACATTGGGTTTATTTGGTACGGCTGCGTTTCCGATTAGCTCCAATCCTGCGCTTAGCACTACGAATACTTTCACGATTGACGCCACGCCTCCGACGGCCACTATCAGCAGCAGCGCCGGCACGGCGGGCAGTACCACGACTATTGCCACGCGCATTCCGTTCACGGTGACTTTCACTGAACCCGTGACGGGCTTCAGCACTACAAACCTCTCGGGCAGCAGCGTGACAGTGACCAACGGCAGCGTGGATACCGGCAGCTTTCAAAGCACGGGCACTACCTCTGTCAGCAACGGCCTCACTTTCGCCTCTAGCTACGTCTTTACGGTAACGCCCACCACGGCCGGCGCCACTACGGTAGGTTTTGCCGCCAACGTAGCCCGTGATTTGGCCACCAACGGCAACACAGCCGCCAGCCCTTTCGCCCTTATCTACGCGCCGCCCACCGCCCCAACGGTGACGACGGACGCGCCGGTGCCTATCACAAGAACCAGCGCCGTGCTGGGTGGTGTCGTGACGAGCGACGGCGGAGCGGCCGGGGGCGTAACGGCACGGGGTAGTGTGTACAGCGCAACCAACGCCCTGCCCACTGTTCTCAATAGCACTATTGTTTCAGCAGGCCCGGCGGGTACGGGCAGCTATAGCTCGGCCGTCAGCGGGCTGACGCCCGGCACGCTCTATTACGTTCGGGCCTACGCCACTAACAGTATCGGTACCAGCTATGGGAGTGTGCAGACGTTCACGATAGTCGCCAACGCCCCAGGCCTTGCTTTCGCTACTCCTACGGTGTACAGCAAAGTGGGCCCTGGCTTCAACAGTTCAGCCTATAATCTGGGGCGACTGGTTGTGCGGCCAGCGTCGAGCAGCGGTTTTAATGACCGCATCTTTTATACCGACCCGCAAGGCTATTACCCTTCTCCTTATCCCATCACTGGGTTGGCCTACGTGCCAACCTCGGGCACACCAGCTTTAAACTCGTATAACACGGGCGGCACGAACCCCATCGGCATCGGATTTGGCGACGTGAATGGCGACGGCTATTCAGATATGGTGGCGGCAAATATGCAAAGCGACAATGCGAGCGTAACACTAGGCAACCAGATGGGTGTCATTACTACGGGCAACCCCTACAGCACGGGCACAGGCAGCGCGCCGCAAGGAGTGGCGGTAGGCGACCTAGATGGTGATTTGCGGCGCGATATTGTCACGGCCAATACGGGCAATAATACCGTGGGCGTGTTGCTAAGCACCACCCGCACCAGCCCTAGTCTGTTCGGCCCCGTGGCGACCTACAACACGACGAGCAGCAGCGCGCCCAAAGACGTAGCGCTAGGCGACCTAGACGGCGATGGCCGGCTCGATATTGTCACCGGCGGCGGCACCGTGGGCGTGCTGCTGAGCACCACCCGTACTAGCCCTGGTCTGTTCGGCCCCGTGGTGACCTACGGCGCGGGTACTGACTGGGTGGCAGTCGGCGACGCCGATAACAACGGCTCCCTGGATATCATTACAGGGGCCGGAGTCCTCCTGAATACGGGCACGGGCACGTTTGGGACGCTGCTCACGAGCGGCGGTGGCGGCGCTGCCGTAGCCGACCTGAACCTGGATGGCAAGCTGGATATCGTGGTGGCCAACTCCTACTCTGGCGTTGGGGTGAAGCTGGGTACGGGTAGTGGCCTATTTGGCCCAATTACCAATTATAGCGTGAGCAGCTCTTTGAGTAATGTCACGGTGAATAAGGTGGCGGTAGGTGACGTAAACAACGACGGCCGGCCCGACATTGCGCTTACCGGCTTTGATGGCTTTTTTAATACGATTGCCGTATTGCTCAACACTTCCGCCCCGCTCTCGCCTACGCTCATGAGTCTTTCGGCGACCAGCGGGCAGGTAGGCACCAGCATTACCCTCACGGGGGTGAATATCAGTGGGGTAACAAAAGTTAGCTTCAACGGCGTGGCTGCGACCACCTTCGCGGCGGTGAATTCTACGACTGTGACGGCCACCGTACCGGTTGGTGCCACCAGCGGCAACGTAACCCTAACTACCGGTACCGTAAGCAACGGGCTGCCCTTCACGGTTACTTATCCGAACATAGTCGTTAGCACTGCTGGCCAGACCATTGCGGGCGGCACTTACAACAGCATTGCCGTCAGTGGTTCCGGCGTGGCGACGCTGAGCGGCGATGTGACGGTAAATACCAGCCTGACCGTACAAAGCGGCGCGACCCTCAACGACGGCTGCGCCACCATCGGCGGCGCGGGCAGCTTTACGCTGGCGGCGGGCGGCACGCTGGGCATCTGCAACGGGGCCGGCATCGCCAGCAGCGGAGCCACCGGCGCGGTGCAGGTAACGGGCACGCGCTCCTTCTCACCCGATGCCAGCTATCGCTACAATGGCAGCACCGCCCAGACTACGGGCACCGGCCTGCCCAGCCAGGTGCGTAACCTAACGACCACCAATCCCACTGCCCTGACCCTGAGCGCCGGCACCAGCGTAAGCCAGGTACTAACCATCGGCGCGGCCGGCAGCCTCGTCACGGGTGGCAAGGCGTTGACCTTGCTGAGCAACGCGGCGGGCACAGCCATGGTCGTAAACAGTAGCACCGGCGTGGTGAGCGGCAGCGCCACCTACCAGCGCTATATCGACCCGAGCGTCAACCTAGGTCCGGGCTACCGCCACTTCTCGGCCCCGATTGGCAACGCCACCGTCAATAGCCTCACCACTAGCTCGTTCACGCCCGTGGTAAATGCGGCCTACAATACCAGCGCCCAACCCAGCACCGTCACGCCCTTCCCCACCGTGTTCGGCTACGACCAGGCCCGCCTGGCCACGGCCAGCAACAACCTGTCGGGCTTCGACAAGGGCTGGTTTTCGCCCAGTGCGTTGAGCGATATCCTTACCGTGGGCCGGGGCTACACCGTGAACCTGGCTGCCAGCCAAACCGTGAGCTTCACCGGCTCGCAGAATAACGCCGCCGTTGGCCAGTCTGCCCTTACCCTGACGCTGCCCCGCAACGCGGCCGGCACCCCTAATGCCAGCGACGGGGGCTTTCACTTGGTTGGTAACCCTTTCCCCTCGCCGGTCGACTACAACCAGGTAGCCGCCGCTGACCGCCCCAACCTCGACCCGACTATCTACGTGTTTACCAGCGGTGCCGCTAACCCGTACACGGGCTCCTACCGCTCCGTCCTCAACGGTGTAGGTGGCTCGGCTACCCTACCGATGGCCCAGGGCTTCTTTGTGCACGTAGCCGACGGCACGCTTAGCGCCACGCTCAACTTTCGCAACTCGCAGCGCGTGACCAGCTACACGAACCCGGCCTACCTGCGCCCGGCCGAAACCCGGCCCCTGGTGCAGTTGACGCTGCAAGGGGCCGGCAGCCCCAACCAAGACGACGCCTACGTGTACTTCGAGCCGGGTGCCACCGACGGATATGAGCCGGCTTTTGACGCGCTGAAGCTGCCCAACTCTACCGGCCTGAACCTAAGCGCCAGCATTAGCGGCAAGCAATTGGCCATCGACGGGTACGGCGTGCTAGGCAGCACCCAGCGTGTGGTGCCGCTGGCCGTGGGAGTACCCGCGCCGGGCAGCTATACCTTCACCGCCACCCAGCTATTGAACCTGGGCAGCGTACCCGTGTACCTGCGCGACCTGCTAAGCGGGGCCCTCATCGACCTGGCCCAGCAGCCGAGCTACCCATTTACGGTAAACAACGCCTCGGCTTTACTTACCGGCCGCTTCGAACTCGTGTTCTCGCCGAACCAGGCCCTGGCTACGGTGCCAGCAGCGTTGGCTCAGCAGGTAGCGGTTTATCCAAACCCGGCTACCAACGCTGTCTTCCTGGAACTACCCGCTAGTCTGGGCCGCCAAGCGGTGACCACTACGTTGCTGGACGCGCTAGGCCGCCAGGTACGCACCCTGACGCTGCCCGCCCAGGGCACCGTGGCGCACCAACTTGACCTGCACGGCTTGGCTACCGGAGTCTACGCCCTCCGTCTAAGCACTAATGCTGGCACCCTGGTGAAGCGTCTGACAGTAGAATAGGTAACGGCAGGCTGGCCGCCAGCTGCGGCCAGCCTGCGTATCTGAAACTCCCTGGTTGACCTACTTGCTGGCTGAGCGGCCGGCGATTTGTTTCTGGTGAGCGGGTGCACGTAGCGAACTCGCGGGCCCTGCCCGAAGGCAGCATCCGCTATCCCCGTGCCGGCTACACAGACTACGTGGCGGAGCATATAGTCAACGAGGCTCGCGGAAGCCCGCCGCAAGCACGGCCAACGGCCGCCCCACCCGGCGCAAGCGTTTCTGCTCGCGTACTTTCGCAAAGGCATTCGCCCGCCGGCCGTATATTGACTAGTGCCTTTAGCCGCCCGCCCGTTATGCGCCCTACCTATGAATTTCCCGAGCTGCCCGTGTTGCACGGCACGGCCCTGACCCGGCTCAGCGACGACGAATTTTTTGAGCTGTGCCAGGCCAACCCCGCCCTCAGCTTTGAGCGCAATGCCCACCAGGAAATAATTATTATGCCCCCCGCCGGCTCCAAATCCAGCGAATCAAGCATGGAGAGTCAGGGCCAGCTTTGGCTCTGGAACCGCAAAGCCCAGTTGGGCCACGTGTACGAATCGTCGGCTGGCTTCAAGCTGCCCGACAATTCGGTGCGCTCGCCCGATGTGGCGTGGCTGAGCCAGGGCAAGTGGGCGCAGCTCACGCCCGAGCAGCGCCGCCGGTTTCCGCCGGTCTGCCCAGAGTTTATGATGGAAATAAAATCTCCATCGGACGACTTAACAGCACTGCAAGCGAAGATGGAAAACTACGTGGCCAACGGCGTGCTGCTCGGTTTCTTGCTCGATGTAGCGGCCGAAAGTGCCTACATCTACCGCCCCGGCCAGCCGGCCGAAACCGTGCAGGGCTACGACCAGGAGCTGAGCGGCGAAGTCGTATTGCCGGGCTTTCGACTTGATTTGCGTCCGTTGCGACGGCCAGCATAACTCACTGATTAACAGCCGTGTATAGCAAAGCTGAAATTTCCCAACTGCGCCAGGCTTTCTGGACCACCTTTGGGCAGTACATGGCCCCGATAGCTTCGGCCGATGGCCTGCCGGTGAGCTGGGTCAACTATAAAACGGGCGTGAAGGGCGTGCAGTTTCGCATGCAGGCCGACAACCGCCGCGCTAGCATTGGCATCGAGCTCACGCAGCCCGATGCGGGCGTGCGGGAGCTGTTCTACGAGCAGTTTTTGGAATTGCAGCCGATGCTGCACGAAGCCTTGGGCGAAGCCTGGACCTGGGAGCCGGCCGCCGCCAACGACTACGGCCAGCCGCTAAGTCGCATCTATCAGGAATTAGCTCCCGCCAACCTCTTCAGCCGCGACGACTGGCCGGCCCTGATTTCGTTTTTTAAGCCCCGCCTTATTGCCTTAGACGAGTTTTGGAGCGGCGCGCAGTACGCGTTTGAGGAGCTGCGGGAGCTGTAGCCGGCCGCGCCTTGGCCTCATTTAGTGCCGGAACCGAGTAATGCCAGGGGGTGGGCAGGGTCGAAATGGCCTTGCGTGGCCAGCAGCTGAGCAGCGGCCGCCACTTCGGCCGGGTCGTGGGCGCACACGAGTATGAGTGGGCCCGCCGGGCCGGTAGTGCTCAGCACAAAGCTCTGGCTGGGCGGCAGCCGCAACCGCTGCAGCGCCGGCAGGTGCTGCCGCAGGTAGCGCAGCGTGGCCTCATGCTGGCGCGTGACAACTATAACCGGCAGGTAGTCACCAGCTTTCAGCAGCTCCAGCGGCTTGGCCTCGTTGATAATGGGCGTGATACTGCGGGTGTAGTTGCTGCGAAAATGCGCCCGAAATGCCTGCGCTACCTGCCCCGCATCGTCACTGTTGGTCCAGTACAGCACGTAGCGGAACAGGTTGGTGTACTCGCCGGCGGCATTGGGGAAGGTGCGGGCAAATAGGGCGGCGGCTTCCTGCACAAAAGCTTGGTCGATTTGCTGGCCCCGCACGATGTAGCCCGTCATCAGCGGGTACAGCGCATGGGCGTAGCGGTCGATGTAGTCATCCTGGTACCACGAGCCCGCTTCGGGCTGGCCCAGCTGCTGCGCATACAGCCACTCGCCGGCCACGGTGGCCAGGGCCTCCTCCATGAGGTGGTAGGCATCGCGCTGCGGCGGCTGGGCATCGTGCAAGTACCACTGTTCCAGCTGCTGCTGCAGCTGCTGGCGCTGCTGGCTCGACAGGGCGTGGCTCATTTCGTGAAACACCACGGTAGTCGCCTCGGCAAACTTGCGCGAGGCCGGGTGCGTGCCCACCAGCACGAGGTTGCCCATAGTGGTAGCCTGGTTGGTAAAATCGCCGCCGGCATCAAGCTGCGGGCTGAGCAGGATGCGAAACGGCAGGGCATCGGGCCACACGCTGCCATAAAACGCCCGCAGCTGGCCAAACCGCGGCAGGAGGTTTTTATCGGCCAGAAACGTGGTATAAGCCGCCTGCTGCCGGGCCAGCTCGGCAGCGTGCGGCTGCCAGGCCAGGGTATCGAAAGCAGGCTGCAGCTGCCGGTAGATGCTGTCGAGGCTAGCCAGCACTTCGTTGGGCAGCAGGCCCACGGTGCGGCGCTGCAAGTCGGCCAGGTCGGTGGCATCGGCGGCGCTCAGGTAGGCTGGCGCGGTACTGGCCTGGCTGCCCAGGCGGCCATCGGGGTAGTTTTGGCGCGGGCAGCTAACCTCCGTATCGAGCTGACGGTAGCGCCGCAGCCAGCGCTGCGTGGCCGGCGTGTTGAAGCGGCTAGCCTCGAATGCCCGGCGGGTGCCCCGGTAGCCCTCGCCGGCCGCCGCCTGCACAAAGCGCACCAGGCAATACATCCGGCGGACTTCAACCGTCGCGGCCGGGCCGGGCGAAACCGGCGGGGTGGCCTGAGCTGCCGCTGGGCCAGCGGGCAGTAACACCCACAGCAAAAGAGCTTTTAAGTAGCGCATAGCCGCAAAGTAACTACGCATCCGGCACCGCCCGGTGCATCATTTTGCGTTATATTTGTGGCCCTGCCCGAGTTATGCGCTATTCCCTTTCCCAGTTCAAACAGTTGTTGCGCGTGGCCCTGGTGGCCCTGCCAGTACTGCTATTGCTGGGCCTGAATGGCCGGACCGTGAGCCTATTGCGGCCCGCCCACCCGGCAAGTACGCTGCTAAGCGCGGCTCCCCGCGCCACGGTGGTCAAGCAGAAAGTACTGCTCGAAGCGGCCTCGCCGCTGGGTAGCTACGTGGCCCCCGCCTTCGTGCTGGGCTGGCTGCCGGGCACGCTGCCCACCGCCTGGCTGCCGCGCCTGGTGCGCCGGGCCGTGGCCCAGGCTTCGGTAAGTGCACCGGTCGCCTTTGTGGCGCAGCAGTGCCGCCAGCGGCTGCTGGTCACGGCTTTGTCGCCGCAGGCACCCTAGTTTTTCAATGAGCAAGTAGCAGTGAGCAATGAACAAGTGGTTGTTAGCGCCAATGTTCGGGCTCGCTGGCTATTGCTCTCAACTCGCTGCCTGGCCTACCAGGGCCGACTGTTCATTGCTCATTGTTCATTATTAACTACTTAAGATGCGTTACAAAGGACTCATTATCACGCTCACCGTCATCGTTTCGGTGCTGTGCGCGTACTTTCTCTTCTTCACCTACGTTTCGCGCGGGGTGCAGCAGAAGGCCGTGAACTACGCCTCGCGCAATGGCCAACTCAACGAAACCAAGCGCCAGCACTACCTCGATTCGGTGTGGCGCGCTCCCGTGTTCGGCTCTTACACCTACCGCGATGTGAAGCAGAGCGAGCTGGGCCTGGGCCTCGACCTGAAGGGCGGCATGCATGTGACGCTGGAAGTGTCGCCAGTGGAAATTGTACGGGCCATGGCCGGCAACTCCAAGGACCCCGCTTTCAACAAGGCCATCGACCTGGCGCAACAGCGCCAGAAGACTAATTCGGGCACGGCCTTCACTACCCTGTTTTACCAGGCCTACCAAGAAACGGCCCCCGGCGTGCCTATGAACCGCATTTTTGCTAATTCGGTAAACAAGGACCGCAAAATCGACCTCAACAGCTCGGATAGCAAAGTGCTGTCGGCCATCAACAAAGAAGAGGAAGACGCCATCGACCGCTCGTTTGACATCCTGCGCAAGCGGGTAGATAAGTTTGGTGTAAATCAGCCCAACATCCAGCGCGTGAAGGGCACCGGCCGCATCCAGGTAGAGCTGCCCGGCGTGGACAACCCCGAGCGCGTGCGCAAGCTGTTGCAAGGCCAGGCCAAGCTGGAGTTTTACGAAGTATGGCCCCAGAATGAGGTGACGCCCTACCTGGCCCAGCTCGACCAGGTGCTGACGGCCAAGGAGAAAGCTGCCACCACCCCCGCTACTGCCGCTACCCCGGCCACCGCTACTGCCAAAGGCGACACGACCTCGCTGGCTGCTCAGCTGGCCAAGAAAACCCCGGCTACGGCTGCCAAAAAGGATTCGGCCACTGCCCAGAAGGGTGGCGTGCTGGCGCGCCTGCTCACTATGCCCGGCTCGCTGGGCGTAAACCTGACCGACACGGCCCGCATGAACGTGGTGCTGCGCTCGGAGGAAGCCCGCAGCATCATGCCCCCCAACATGGCGCTGCTATACCTCAACAAGGCGATTGATGCCAACGGCCAGCAGTTTCTGCGCCTCGTGGCCGTGAAAAAAGACCGCACCGGCACCATTGCCGCGCCCATCAGCGGCGAGGTAGTGAGCGATGCCCGCCAGGACTACGACCAGACCGGCCGCCCCGAGGTGAGCATGAGCATGAACCCCACCGGCGCCCGCAAGTGGCAGAAAATGACCGGCGCCAACATCGGCAAGCAAGTGGCCGTGGTGCTCGACGACGTAGTGTACTCGGACCCCGTGGTGCAGAGCGAAATCTCGGGTGGCAACACCAGCATCTCGGGCAACTTCTCCATCGACGAAGCCCAGGACCTGGCCCAGGTGCTGAAGGCCGGCAAGCTGCCCGCCCCCACCCGCATTGTGGAGGAAGCCGTAGTGGGCCCCTCGCTCGGCAAGGAAGCCATCAACCAGGGCTTGTACTCGTCGCTGGCGGGCCTGCTGATTATCATGGTGTTTATGGCTATGTACTACGGCCGCGCCGGCCTGGTGGCCGACGCTGCCCTGCTCTTCAACATGTTCCTGATTTTAGGTGTGTTGGCGCAGTTCAGCACCGCGCTCACCCTGCCCGGCATCGCCGGCCTGATTCTGGTTATCGCTTCCTCGGTAGACGCTAACGTGCTGATATTCGAGCGAATACGTGAAGAGCTGGACCACGGCCTGTCGCTGCACGACGCCGTGAACGCGGGTTACAACCGCGCCTTCTCGGCCATCTTCGACTCGAACGTGACCACCATGCTCATCGCCATTATCCTGGGCTTCTTTGGTACGGGCCCGGTGCAGAGCTTCGCCGTTACGCTGGGCATTGGGGTACTTACCTCGTTCCTGTCGGCGGTATACGTGTCGCGCCTCATCATCGAGTTCCTGATTAAGGGCAAGACCACGAGCAGCATCACGTTCTCGACCTTCCTGTCGCGCAACCTGTTTAAGAACCTGAACTTCGACATCGTGGGCAAACGCAAAATCGCCTACGCGTTTTCGGCCACCGTCATTGTGGTGGGCTTCGTGCTGATGTACCTGCAAGGCGGCCCCAACCTGGGCGTCGACTTCCAGGGTGGCCGCGCCTACGTAGTTGACTTCAACAAGCCGATGGTAGCCTCTGATGTGCGCTCCGCGCTGGAGCCCTCCTTCAAAAATACCGGCCTCGAAGTAAAGCAGTTCGGCGACCCGAGCCGCCTGCGCATCACCACCAGCTACCTGGCCGAGGATGAAAGCCAGACCGCCGATAAAACCGTGGCCGACGCCCTCAACCAGGGCCTGAACAAATACGCCGCCGATGCTCCCGCCATCAAGTCAACTTCTAAAGTAGGCGCCACTATCGCCGATGACATCAAGCGCACGTCGTTCCTGAGCTTGGCGCTCACGCTGCTCGGCATCTTCGTCTACGTGCTGTTCCGCTTCGATAAGTGGCAGTATTCGATGGCCGCCGTTATTGCCCTCTTCCACGATGCGCTACTCGTAATTGCCTCCTACCCCATTGCCCGCGCGTTCGGCGCGAACTATGAGATGGACCAGATTTTTGTAGCGGCCGTGCTCTCCATCATCGGCTTCTCGATGAATGACACGGTGGTCATCTACGACCGTATTCGGGAGTACCTGCGCAACGACCCCAAGCTCACGTTTGCCCAGGTGGTGAACCCGGCCCTGAACTCGACGTTCTCGCGCACCATGATTACGTTTACCACGGTGTTCTTGGTGGTGCTGGTGCTCTACATCTTCGGCGGCGAAACCTTGCGTTCGTTCTCGTTTGCCATGATTATTGGCATCATCTTCGGCACGTACTCGTCGCTGTTTATTGCCACGCCCATCATCCTTGACACCTATGGCAAGCAGGAAGAGCGCGAGCGCAAGGCGGCCGGCGAAAATATTACCACGCTGCCCGGCGACGTGCCTAAGCTGAGCACTACTACCATGTAACAACGTTAATTCTTTTGCTCATTCAAAAAGCCCGGCTCCAAGCCGGGCTTTTTGTTTAGGGTACCCGGCCGCTACTCCCCGTGGCCTAACGGCTGCTTGTGGCAGGCAGCAGCCAACCGTTTACCCAGCAAAAAGGTATGGTGGGCGAAAATTGCACTTTTATTGTGCTGCTCAATCCTAATTTTGACTCCCCGCGTAGGTTGCACTCACTAAAGGTTACTACACATAAAGGATTGAGATTAAATCCTCCATATGAAGTTTACCGCGCAAATACTAAGCCCGGAAATCTTCCTTTTTTAACTCCCAAGGTAGCATCAGAAGCCTTGACTAGTTGTTTCGTTTCTTAGGCGACGGTGTAGCTTAAATCTTGCTTTATCATAACTTTCTCAAGAATTCATCTTATTTTCAAATTCTCTACCTCTGTGAAAATCCCAACTTTTCGGGCTACCTGGCGGGCAAGTGGCCTACTAGTGGCCGTTTTGGGGCTAGCCCTAGCCACCGGCTGCTCCTATACCAATGGATACACGGAACCTGCTACTTGCACTACCGTGCCAGCCACGGTGAGCTATCAGGTGGATGTACTGCCTATTTTTCAAGAAGACTGCTTTCGTTGCCACGACGCGGCGCACTACCAGCTTCCAGCACCGGCCGGCTCCTCCGGTGCCATGAACATGGAAAGTTTCAGTTCCATTAGCAAATGGACTTCCTCCAAAACCGGCATCAACAACGTGAGCTACCTGGTGGGCTGCATTCGGCACGACCCCGGCTTCATCGCCATGCCCTACGACGGTGGCAAGCTTGAGGTTTGCGAAATCGCCATTATCAAAGCCTGGGTCGATGCTGGTGCGCCGAATAACTAATCCCCCCTCACCACTATCTACCCTGTTTTTTTTCAGATTACTACCCTGGTTATGCCTAAACTACTACTTTGCGGGAAGCGGCTGAGTGGGTTGCTGCTAGGGCTGCTACTGGGGCTGGCTTGCCCCGGCCGAGCCTGGGCGCAGGGTAAATACATAACCCGCGGTGGCCACATTTCCTTTTTCTCGGCCTCCATTATGGAGGATATTGAGGCCCGCAACGATAAGGTGGCGGCCGTGTTTGACCTGGGCACGGGCCAAATTGCTTTTTCGGTACCCGTCCACGAGTTTCAGTTTAAGCGCACCCTCATGCAGGAGCACTTTAACGAGAACTATATGGAATCGGAAAAGTACCCGAAAGCCACCTTCACCGGTCAGCTACTCAACGCAGCTCAACTGCTCAAGCAGGTGCATACAACTACCCAAACCGTGGAGGTAGAGGGCAACCTGACGATGCACGGCGTGACGCATAAAACCATAGTAACCGGCACCTTACAGCTGCGTGATGGCCAGCTAGTAGTATTTGCCTACTTCAACGTTGCGCCCGCCGACTTCTCCATCGATATTCCGCTGCTAGTGCGCGAGCACATTGCCAAATCGGTGAGCGTACGCATCAACCTCACGTGCGATGCGGTGACGCCCGCCCTTGTGGCGCAGCCCTAAAACGCCGTATTTCTTCCTCTTAGTTAAAGCTTCTATTATGAAAAAAAATGCTACTACCTGGGGCCGCGCGGTAAAGCTGGGCTTGTTGCTGGCGGTGGGGGCCATTTCGGCCGCCCACGCCCAGGCCGACCTGCTGGGTCAACTAGAGCAGGACGCTAAAAAGGATGCTCCCACCGAACTGGTCGATGCTACCTTCAAAAGCACCCGCCTCATCAACGGTCACACCGTGCAAACGCCTGGCGAGGGCACACTCGTCTTCCTTATTGCGCACCGCATTGGGCCGTTCAATAGCGGGGCGTACGAGTTTTTTGGCCTCGACCAGGCCCGCATGCGCATTGCGCTGGAGTACGCCGTAACCGACCGCTTCGAAGTGGGCGTGGGACGCTCTTCTTTGAATAAGGTGGTCGATGGCTTTCTTAAGTACAAAGCTCTTCAGCAGAGCACGGGCGCGCATGCCATGCCGGTTTCGGTGACGCTGTTTAGCTCGGCGGCCGTTACTACCCTGCGCTACGACGATGGCCTCCTCCACACACTGCCTTTGCGCACGGCCTATACCTACCAAGCACTACTAGCGCGCAAATTTACCTCCAATTTGTCCTTGCAACTCATGCCCACGCTCATTCACCGCAACCTGGTAATGAACGAGGGTGAAAACAACGATATTTATGCCCTGGGCGGCGGCGGGCGCTACAAGCTTAGTAAGCGCTTTTCTCTCAACGCCGAGTATTATTACGTGCTAAGTAAATACACGGCCGACCACTATACCAATGCCGTAGCGCTGGGCGTGGACATCGAAACCGGCGGCCACATCTTTCAGCTAAACCTGACTAATTCGCCGGGTATGATTGAGAAGCAGTTTATTGGCGAAACGAGCAATAAGGTGTTTGATGGGGGCATTTACTTTGGCTTCAACATCAACCGTAACTTCACGGTGAAACAGCGGCGGCGCAAAATATAACCAGTACTAAGTTAATTTTCAGGGCGCGGATTCGGCGGTCATTTTCATCTCGAAATGACCGCCGAATCCGCGCCTTTTTTGGACTTGTTCCTTTGATAATAGCTTGCCAGCGTCGTTAAGTCACCGGCTCGCTAAAAGCGCTCCGAACGGCTAATCACTTTGCCAGTATGGTAGTTTTTTCGCTCTTTTGGCTAAACTGGCACCTAAACTAAAATTTCGGAGGTAGCAAATGCAGAAATAGTATTAATAGGTTGTGTAGTAGGAAAATACATTTGTCAGTAGTATTCCCACTCAACAACCCACCATATGAAAACCGTTTTACTAGCGGCTTTCCTGGTGCTTACGCTTCTGATGCGGCCATTTGGCGCGGCAGCTCAGGCGCAAGCCGTCCAGGGAACAGTCAAGGACAACAAAGGCGAACCCTCTATTGGGGCAACAGTTCGCCTGAAAGGCACCACAGCCGGCACCACGGTCGATGCCAATGGCAATTTTCAATTGCCGGTGCCCAGTCTCAATGAGACGCTCATCGTGAGCTTCACGGGCATGACCACCCAGGAAATACCGCTCAACGGCCGCACTACCCTGAACGTGGTTTTGGCGGGCTCTGAGCAGGCCCTGAATGACGTAGTGGTTATTGGCTACGGCACGGCCCGCAAGAGTGACCTCACCGGCTCGGTCGCCTCCGTAACCGGTACCCAACTCACGCAAGTAGCTACCTCCGACCCCGTGCAGGCCCTGCAGGGCCGCGTGGCGGGCGTAGAAGTGACTTCTAACAGTGGCCAGCCCGGCTCGGGCACCCGCATTCGGGTTCGCGGCGTAGGTACCATCAACAATGCCGACCCACTATACGTGGTAGACGGCATTCAAACGGGCGACATCAGCTTCCTGCTGCCCACCGACATTGAGTCGACCGAAATCCTGAAAGATGCCTCAGCTACGGCCATTTACGGCTCGCGCGGGGCCAACGGGGTAGTGCTCATCACCACCAAGCACGGCAAAGTGGGCACCACTCAGTTCAACCTGTTTGGCTACACCGGCTACCAGGAAATTCGCCACAAGCTGGACCTGGCCAATGCGCAGCAGTACGCGACGCTGGTAAACGAAGCATATACTGACCCCAACGGTAAGCCCATTCCCGCCGACTACGTCGCCATCCTGAACAGTGCGCTGACCGGCGGCGCTACGGGCACCAACCTGCAGGACTACGCCACCCAGAAAGGCCTGATTACCAACTACAGCCTGTCGGCCTCGGGAGGCACCGACCAGAACCGCTTCCTTATCAGCGGCAACTACTTTCAGCAGGACGGTATTATCAAGAATTCGGGCTTGAAGAAGTTCGTTATCCGCCTGAACGACGACGTGACGCTGACCAAGCGCATTAAAGCGGGGGTATCGGCTACGTTTACCAACTCGAAGCTGACGGGCGCCAACGATGGCCAGGGCAACGCGACGTACAGCTCGGTGCTGCGCTACGCTACCCAAGCCAACCCAATTGCCTCGCTCTACAACGCCGACGGCTCGTACGCCTACAACAACATCACGAGCTTCACCCCCAACCTGGGGCGCTACCTGGACGAGCAGAAAACGAACAAGTCGCAGTTTAACACCCTGTTTACGAGTGCTTACCTCGACGTTTCGATTCTCAAGAACCTGAGCTTCCGCTCCACGTTCGGCATCAACTACAACAACAGCCTACCCAAGGTGTACCTGCCCCAGTACTACCTCGGCCCCAACGACCAGCGCGCTGTAAGCCAGCTGATTGAATCACGCATTCAGAGCGTAGGCTGGGTGTGGTCCAACTACTTCAACTACAACCAGGACCTGGGCAATGGCAGCTCCATTTCGGCTACCTTGGGCCAGGAAGCGCAGCGCGGCTACGGCAATGGCATTTCGGCCACGGGCTACGACGTGCCCGCCGACCCCAACCTGCAATACCTGTCGGCGGCCCGCGGCACCCCCACGGCCCCGCGCAGCTCGCAGTACGACGGCAGCCTGCTTTCCTACTTCGGCCGGGTTAACCTTAATTTCCGCGACCGCTACCTGCTGACGGGTACCCTGCGCTTTGACCAGACTTCGCGTTTCCTGGGTGATAACCGCACGGGCACTTTCCCATCGGTAGGCGCGGCCTGGAACGTTTCGAACGAAGAGTTCATGAAGGATATCAGCGCGGTTTCGCAAGTCAAGGTGCGGGCCAGCTACGGGGCCGTGGGCAACCAGAACGCAGCGCCTAACTACGGCTATGCCTCGGTAGCCTCGAACAACCAGAACTACGCGTTCAACAAAACGTCGAACCCCGGCCTGACCGTTGCCTACCTCAACAACCCCGAGCTGCGCTGGGAAACGGCCCTCACTACTGACGTTGGTCTTGACCTGGCTTTCCTCGACAGCAAGCTGACTTTCACGGGCGACTACTTCGTGCGGAAAACCGAGCACATGATTGCCCTGCTGCCAGTGCCCGACTTCGTGGGTCAGGCACCGGCTAGCGCCAACGTAGCCTCGCTGCGTAACCGCGGCCTGGAGCTGGCCCTGAACTACCGCAACGAGATAGGCAAGCTGGGATACAATATTGGGGTGAACTTCACCAAAATCAACAACCTGGTAACCGACCTGGGGGGCGCTACGCCCCTTCAGAGCGGCAACATCATCTCGCAAATCGGCAACACGACTCGCACCGATGTGGGCCGCGAAATTGCTTACTTCTACGGCTTGCAGGCCACGGGTATCTTCCACACGCAGGCTGATGTGGATACCTACAAAAATGCCGCTGGTGGCTTGCTGCAGCCCGGTGCGCAGCCCGGCGACGTGCGGTACACTGACGTGAACGGCGATGGCAAAATTGATGCTAAGGATAACACCTACATCGGCAGTGCTACCCCCAGCTTCACGTATGGCGCCTCGCTGAACTTGTCGTACAGCAACTTTGACTTCAAAATACTGCTGTACGGGGTGCAGGGCACGGAAGCCGTTAACGCGGCCGCCTTCGATTTGTCGAAGTCGAGCAACTTTGCCGGCTTGTGGACCAACTTCTACGCCGACCGCATGGACCGCTGGACGCCCAGCAACCCCAACAGCAACCAGCCCCGCGTTACTTCAAACGACACCAATAACAGCGGCGACCTGACGTTAAAAACTACGGGTGGCTACAACGACAAATTCAGCAGCCGCTTTGTGGAAAACTCCAGCTTCCTGCGGGCCCGCAACATGGAGTTGGGCTACACCCTGACCAAAACCTTTTTGTCGCGCTACCAGGTTAATGGCTTCCGGGTATTTGCATCGGTTGACAACGTGTTCACCGTGACGAAATACCGGGGCTACGACCCCGAAATTGCGGCCACCGGCTACTACAACAACCCGCTGGCCTACGGCGTCGATGCTGGCAACTACCCCCAGCCTCGCACTTACCGCTTAGGCTTCAACGTTCAGTTCTAACGATATAACCCACCTATAAGATGAAAACTGCACAAGCAGCGACTCGCTTCATAGCTCTTTCGGCTCTTACGGCGACGATGGTGTTTTCACCCGGCTGCAAAAGCTTCCTGGATAAAGACCCACTAGGGGCTACTACACAAGCAAACCTGTTTAACGACCGCACCAACGCCATTCAGGCCGTAAATGCCGTGTACGACGTTGCCTCCTGGGACCAAGGCCCCAAGTTTGGAGTAGGCGACTATGTGCCGCAGACCTACGAGTGGATGTTTGGTGACGTGATGACCGATGATGCTGCCAAGGGTAGTACCCCGAGCGACTTCCAGCCCCTAGCTGAACTAAAGGCTTGGAACATGACATCTTCCAATGGGCCGCTGAGCACGCTGTGGGTGCACAGCTTCACGGGTATTGCCCGCGCCAACACCGTTATCAACAACATCGACGCGGGTACCATCGACCCAGCCCTGAAAACCCGTCTAAAGGCAGAAGCGCAGTTCTTGCGGGGGTACTTCTACTTCAACCTTGTGAAGCTGTTTGGAGGAGTGCCGCTGTTTGAAAAAGCCATTCTGCCAACGGAGGCTGCTACCGTCACGCGTTCCAGCATTGCTGAAACCTACGCGTTCATCGAGAAAGACCTGAAGGCCGCCGCTGCGGCACTGCCCGAAAAAGACGCATACAGCGCCAGCGACCTGGGCCGCGCTACTAAGGGTGCCGCCAATGGCTACCTGGCCCGTGCTATCATGTACCAGCTCGGTACCGACAACACCAATAAGCACACCTGGCAGGAAGTTTACGACCTTACCAGCACCGTCATCACCTCGGGTAAGTATAGCTTATTGCCCAACTACGCGGCCATTCACCAGACGGAGGGCGAGAATAGCAGCGAGTCGCTTTTTGAGATTCAATTTGCCGTGTCGAGCGATACCTATGGCCCGATTGCGCTTACCACGACCAACAACGTATTCCAGAACAACCGGAAAACCTTCGGCTACGGCTTCAACAACCCGACGCAGAGCTTGGTAAACGAGTTTGAGGCCAATGACCCACGCAAGGAGGTCACCATCATCCAAAACGGTGATGTAGTACTGGGCGTTAAAAACGTTATTGACCTCACGGAGAACGACACGGGCTACCTCAGCCGCAAAGTGGCCATTGTGCCGCCCGCTGCGCCCCAGGGTGGCCCCCAAAACATCCGCAAGATGCGCTACGCCGATATCCTGCTTATGAAAGCTGAAGCAGCGGCTCAACTTAACAAGCCCAGCGAAGCAGTAGTCTTGGTTAATCAGGTGCGGGCCCGGGCCCGCAGCCCGCTGACCACTCGCCCACCGGGCACCACGGTAGGCGCCACCACCACCTACGCGCCCACCAACGTGCCCGCTGGCACTCTGCCCGACATCGCGGCCGGCCTATCGGGCCAGGACCTGCTGACTGCCATCTGGCACGAGCGCCGCGTAGAGTTTGGCGAAGAGTCGCTGCGCTTCTGGGATTTGATTCGGACGGGTCGCTACTTCAAGGTGCTGCCGGCCGATGTAGCCGCCCGCGCCATGACGCACAGCATTACGACGGGGGTGGTAAATCCCATTCCGCTGTTGCCCATCGAGCTCAACGACGCTACAGTATGGCACTTGCCCCAAAACCCTGGTTTCCAATAGGCTCCCGCTGGCTAGTGTACTAGCTGCGCAGTAGCGAGTGCTACGAGCAAACGCCCCGTTTTACCTAGTGTAAAGCGGGGCGTTTTTATGAGTTGTGAGCAGGTCGAAAGCTGGTTCCGAATACCCCAGCTCCGGCTTTTCCTGGGGCCTCCAAAATACAAGTCCACAAAAAAGGCCGGGCAATGCCCGGCCTTTCCTTTTACTTAACTAGCGCATTTACACCGTAATACCTTCAGCTACTACTTCTCTCACCTCGGGTACCATGCGCTTGAGCAGGTTTTCGATGCCCGACTTGAGCGTGACTGTGGCCGAGGGGCAGCCCGAGCACGAGCCCTGCAGGTTCACGGTCACGATGCCGTCGTGAAACGACTTGAAGGTGATATTGCCGCCGTCTTGCTCCACGGCGGGGCGCACGTAGTTGTCGAGTAGGTCAATAATTTTCTGGCTCGTGAAGCCGTCCTGCTGGGTGGGGTCGCCGGCGCTGGCGGCTTGGGCAGCCTTTTGCTCGGCGGCGGGGTCTACCAGAAACAGCTGGCCGCCGGCTTCCACGTAGCTCTTAATAAACTGGCGCAACTCGGGGATGATGCTGGTCCAGCCTAGCTCGGGCTGGGTTTTGGTGATGGTCACGAAGTTTTGGGCAATGAACACCCGGCCCACGTAGTCGAAGCCAAACAGCTCCTGAGCAATAGGCGAGTTGAGGGCCGCCTCTACGTTGGGATAGTCCACGCTCACGCCATCGGGCAGCAGGGTGGAGTTGAGCACGAATTTCATGCTCTCGGGGTTGGGCGACGCCTCGGCGTAGATGGAGACAGTAGACATAGGAGTGAGAAATTAGCGTTACGGGCGACTGCTGCAAACCCGGCATTCTGGATTCATTCTAAACTAGAAACCAAGAACAAGAAATCTGGCGCAAGGTTCTATAATTGGTTGGCGCGGGCGCGCAGCAGCAGGTCGGCCAGCACGAGCTGGGTCATGGCCTCCACAATGGGCACGGCGCGGGGCAGCACGCAGGCATCGTGGCGGCCGCGGCCGGCCAGCGCCACGGCCTCGCCGGCCTGGTTGATGGTTTGCTGGGTTTGCAGGATGGTAGCCACCGGCTTGAACGCCACCCGAAAAAAGACATCCTGGCCGTTGCTGATACCGCCCTGGCTGCCCCCGCTGTGGTTGGTGCGGGTGCGCACGCGCCCGGCCTCATCGGTGTAAAACAAGTCGTTGTGCTGCGAGCCGGGCAGCTTGGTTCCTTCAAAGCCAGAGCCAAACTCAAAGCCTTTCACCGCATTAATACTGAGCAGGGCGTGGCCCAACACGGCGGGCAGCTTGTCGAACACGGGCTCGCCCAGGCCGGGCGGCAGGCCGGTAGCCACGCCGGTTACCACGCCGCCCACGGTGTCCTGGGCGGTTTGAGCAGTCCGAATGCGGGTTTCCATCAGGGCAGCGGCGGCGGGGTCGGGGCAGCGCACGGGGTTGCTATCGATAAGGCTGAGGTCCAGCTCTTCGTAGCTTTTGCCTACTTCCACTTCGCCCACGGCTGATACATAGGCTTTTACTACTACCCCAACGTGCGCCAGCAGCTGGGCCGCCACGGCACCAGCGGCCACGCGGGCCGCCGTTTCGCGGGCCGAGCTGCGGCCGCCGCCCCGGTGGTCGCGGCGGCCATACTTGGCGTCGTAGGTGTAGTCGGCGTGGCTGGGGCGGTAG
>CAXTFI010000069.1:0-22130 GCA_964243255.1 uncultured Hymenobacter sp. | reverse complement strand
TCGACTCGACCCGCGCCGAAAGCCCCCTGCGCCGCGCCGCCGACGCCGTGCTGCTCGATACCACGCACATCACCATTACCGAACAGGTTGATTTTGTGCTCGATAACGTGTCGTCGGCGCTGTTTGCGGCCTACGCCCACAAGGTAAATCAAGCCTAGCTCACCCAAGTTGGGGCGTATCACGAGCCGGCCGGCCGGTTGACGGGGCTTGGTTCGCGTTTTGCAACGACAACCGGTCGGCCGGCTCGCGCCGGCGGACCGGCTCGCGATACGCCCCAACTTGGGTGAGCTAGGGCTGCGCTGGCAACCGGGCAATGTCATTGGCCAGGCGCTTGCTCAGCTGCCCGGCGGCGGCGCGGGTAAGGTGGTTGCCGTCGTTGGTGGGGTAGGGCAGGGCCAGGTAATTGAAGTAAGGCACGCCCAGCGAGTGCGCCAATTGATTCATAGACTGGTCAAAATCAGGCTGATACTGGACTTCGACGTCGGCCATGGCCGGGCCGGTGGGCAGCCGCACCAGCACCACGCTGCCGTGCGCCCGGAGGTACTCGATGGTCTTTCTTAAATAAGCTAAACGGCTTTCGGCCGGGTAGCTGCTGGCGGCCAGGGCGCGGTAGGTGGCTAGCTTTTCGGCGGTGCGGCGGCGCAGCAGCGGCAGGTTGGCGGTGGGGGGCGGCAGGGCTATTTCGAGCCAGCCATCGGGGTGCAGGCGCTCAATTACGTGGGCGGTGTCGGTGTTGAGTAGCAGCTGGTAAAAGGGCTTGTGCAGGTAGTGCGCCAGGTAGTCGAGGTTGGGGCTCTGGCTGACGCTGGCTACTTGGCTGACCATCGACTTTTCTTCGGGAAAAACGACTGTTTGGAGAGTTGGTATTCGTTTGAGTGCTGCGTTGCGATAGGGCACATTGTTGGGCAGCGACAGCGACCAAGGGTCTACGGCCAGCACAAATAGCCCGCGCCGCGTGCCGGGGGCCAGCTTGCGCGCAATGCTGCTCAAATAACCTGGCCCGTAGGGCGATTCGGCCAGCGTGAAGGCGTAGTTGAGCCACGGCCCGGCGTAGTGCCCGCCCAACTGCGCCGCCAGCACGGCGGGCTTGAGGGCCTGCGCCGCCCGCGAGGTGCCCAGCACCAGCGAACCCGCCGGCGGCGCGGCAAACCGGGCGTAAAACGCATCGACGTAGCCGCGCCGCAGCCCGGCCGCCAGGCCCAGCCCGCCCAGCAGCCCCACGGCCCCCAGCAATAATCCTAGACGAAGCACTAGCTTTAACATCCTTTTATTTTGCTAAAAACTTAGAAATCAAGCTGTTGATTTCCTGTTGCTGGGTTAGGGCAGCCCCATCCCACATAGCATTATGCCGCGTGGTGGGCAGCTGCACTAGGGTCATGCCGAGCTGCGCCTGCTCGGCCGGGGTTGGCAGCACGCCCGCATCGGCTGGCTGGTCGCTTGAGCGGAGCGAGAGCACGCGCGGCCGGCGGGTGCGGGGCAGCGGCATCCGGCGGTTGTCGAGCGTAATCAGGTACTGAACCAGGAACGGATACTTTTGGGTAAAAAGCGCGCTGATGTCGCCGTTTGAGTGGCCTAGTAGCAGCACGTGGCGGCAGTCTAGCTCGGGGTGCGTGCGCCTGAGCTGCTGCACCACTGCTACTAGGTTTTGGACGCCGCGCTCCCAGTAGGGGCGGCGTACTTCGGCCGGGTTGCCCGTAGTGGGCATGGGGGCGTCGCTGGGCAGGTCTTGCTGCAGGCTGGCCACGTAGTAGCCATGCGCCACCAGGTTTTTGGCCAGGAAAGAATAAGCTGTATTCGCGTTACCGTAGCCGGGGCTGAACAGGGCTAATTTAAGCTGAGGCGGGCAGCTGGGCCCGGTCAGCGGCGCATACGTAGCCAGCGGAATGGGTCGCTGATGGACCGCATCAACCACCCGCAGGGTGTCGGTGCGCAAGGCTACGTGCTCCCAGTCGGGAGCGCGCCGCGCCGCTTGCTGGCCCGCCCGGCTGCTGCCGCAGCCGGCCGCCAGCAGGCTTAGGCTGCTTATGCCCAGCAGCGGGCGCACCTTGCGAACCCAGGGGAAAGCCACCATCGCCTAAAACTGAAAATAAATAAACTGGCTGCTGCCAAAAATACCGAAGTACAGCATGGCCAGCAGCAACCCCGCGTAGCCGGCCCAGCGCCCCGCCGCCGGCCACGCCGCCAGCCACGCGGCCACCGAGCCGCGCTCGGCGCGGTAGTCGCTGAGTATCAGCAGCAACACGGCCCCGGCGGCTACCAGCAGCTCGGCCCCGAAGTGCCGGCCCAGCCCGGCCAGGGCGGCCGGCAGCTGGGCCGTGGGCAGCCGGCCCCAGCCCCGAAACAGGTGCGTAGCAATGTAGAAGGCATCGGGCAGGCTGTTGGCGCGGAAGAAAATCCAGGCGTAGGCCACCAGCGCTAGCGTGCCGCCGGTACTCAGGGCCCGCCGCAGGCGGGGGCGGGCGGGCAGGCCCAGCCGCTGGCCCAGGGCCGCGCGGGCGGGGGCCGTGAGGCTTTCGGCTACCAGGTAAAAGCCGTGCAGGGCCCCCCAGAGCACAAATGTCCAGCTGGCGCCGTGCCAGAGGCCACTTAATAGGAAGACAGTGAACACGTTGAGCTGCGTGCGGGCCTTGCCGGCCCGGCTGCCCCCCAGCGGAATGTAGACGTAATCGCGAAACCAGCCCGAGAGCGACATGTGCCAGCGCCGCCAAAAATCACCCACCGAAGTAGCCAGGTAGGGCTGCCGAAAATTGAGCACCAGCTGGTAGCCCAGCACCCGCGCCGCGCCGCGCGCCAGGTCGGTGTAGCCCGAAAAGTCGGCGTAAATCTGGCCTGTGAAGGCGGCCACGGCCAGCAGCAGCAGCGGCCCCCCGAAGCGGTGCGGGTGGTCAAATACCGGGTTGGCAAGCAGCGCCAGGCGGTCGGCAAGGACGACTTTTTTGAACATGCCCCAGGCCATGAGGCGCAGCCCGCTGGCTACCCGGCCGTAGTCGAAGCCGTGGCGCTGGCGCAGCTGCGGCAGCATTTGCCCGCCCCGCTCAATGGGGCCGGCCACCAGCTGCGGCCAAAAGGCCACGAACAGCGCAAACTGCCCCAAATTTTGCTCGGCGGGCAGCTTGCCCTGGTATACATCCACGGTGTAGGCCACCGACTGAAACGTGTAGAACGACACGCCCACCGGCAAAATCAGCGCCAGCGCAGGGGCCGCAAACGGCGCGTGCAGCAGCGTGGCCACCTCACCAGCCACTGACACAAAAAAATTGAAGTACTTGAAAATGAACAAGGTACCCAGGTTGCTGGCCAGGCTCAGGTACAGCCACGGCCGGCGCTGCGCCTGGGTAGCCAGCCGGCTCATGCGCACCCCGCTGAAGTAGTCGAGCAGCGTGGTGCCCGCCAGCAGCAGCCCGTAGGCGGGCTTCCAGCTGAGGTAGAAATAGTAGCTGGCCGCCAGCAGCAGCGGCGCGCGCCAGCGCGCCGGCAGGGCAAAATACAGCCCAAAAACTACCGGAAAGAAAACAAGAAAATGGAGCGAGTTAAAGAGCATGAGCCAGGCGTGGGCCGGTAAAGTTCGGCCTAAAGCCCGATGCTGGCCCCTGGCTGCTGGCTAAAGCCCCGCGCCGAAGCCCGGCCGCGCCCGTGCGCCGCCGCTTGCCGGCTGCCTACCTTTGCAGTCTGCGAACCTCAGGGCTTACCGGGGGGTTTGCTAGCTACTATGCAGGTAACCATCGATAAAAACTCCGGCTATTGCTTTGGGGTGGAATTTGCCATTCAGATGGCGGAAGATGAGCTGAGCCACGGCGGCAACCACACGCTGTATTGCCTCGGCGACATCGTGCACAACCGCATGGAGGTGGAGCGCCTGCACCAGCGCGGCCTGCGCGTGATTGACCGCGAGCAGCTCGGCACCCTGCACGATTGCAAGGTGCTTATTCGGGCCCACGGCGAGCCGCCCGAAACCTACCAGCTGGCCCTGCAAAACAACCTGGAGCTGATTGACGCCAGCTGCCCGGTGGTGCTCAAGCTCCAAAACCGCGTGAAGCACGCCTTCGACGCCACCTCCCGCGAAAACGGGCAGATTGTGCTCTACGGCCAGCCCGGCCACGCCGAGGTTATCGGCCTCACCGGCCAAACGCGCAACCAGGCCCTCATTGTGATGCACGAGGCCGACCTGGACCAGATTGACTTTGCGCGGCCCGTCACGCTCTTCAGCCAAACCACGAAGAGCACGGCCGGCTTCTACAAGATGAAGGCGCTGATAGAGGCCCGCATTGCGGCGGCCGGCGGCTCGCTGGAAAGCTTTGATGCCAACGACAGCATTTGCCGGCAGGTGAGCAACCGCGAGCCTCAGCTGGCCAATTTTGCCCGCGAGCACGACGTTATTCTGTTCGTGAGCGGGCGCAAAAGCTCCAATGGCAAGGCGTTGTTTTCGGTGGTGAACGCGGTGAACACGCGCAGCTATTTTATTGAAAATGAGCAGGAAATAGAGGAGCCGTGGTTTGTTGGCGCCAGCTCCGTTGGCATTTGCGGGGCCACCAGCACGCCGCTCTGGCTGATGCGCCAGGTGGCCGACCGCGTGGAGGGCATCGGGGTGGCGGTGTAGCAAAAGCGACTACTTGCCAACGTGTTGAAATTGAAGAAGATAAGTAATTTCTTGCCGATTGCCGGGCTGTGGGCGCTGCTGGGTGCGCGCGCCGCCGCTGCCCAGGTAGCGCTGCCGCCCGCCGCCAAGGCCGCCGCTGCGTTTGCCAATGCTGCCTACCACTTTGGCTATGCCGAGTTGACAACGGTGGCTGGCAAGGTGTACCCGGTGTACCTGCCGCTGGCGCGCTACGGCTTCAGCTACGAGCTGCCCGTGTTTCAGCAGGAAAGTGACATGCAGCGCCCCGATGCCGAGCCCAAAAGCATTCCGGTGGCCAGAGTAGCCTCGGTGCACACCACCGATGCCTACCTGGCGGCAGTAGTACTGGCGGGCCGGCCGCAGTCGATACTAGCCGTGCGCACCGTAAATGGCCCGGTCGAGCTCTTCAGCTACGTCGAAACCAAGCGCATTCACATGGGGGGCGGGGGCCTGCGGCGCAGCATCGGCTACGTGCCCAAGCTCGAAAAGCAGCACTGGTACCTGCGGCGGCAAGGAATAATGACGGAGGTAGCCCCGCAAAGCTTTGCCCAGCAGCTGGCTGCCTATTTCTCCGATGACCCGGCCGTGGCCGCTGGGCTGGCGGCCGGCACCTGGGCCTATCCTACGCTCGGGGCGCTGGTGGGTGCCTACAACGAGCGCCACTTGACCGCTGAGCACTAGGTAGTTATTAGGCGCCCGCCGCTGGCTCCTGCTCGGCGAGCCGCTTATTTTCGGCACTTGGGGAGCGTCGATAAAATGAAATATATAGTACGTTAAAGCCTGCAAGGGAGCCGTAGGGGTTGAAATTTGCCGGGTGAGCGTTTCGGTCTTTTAGAGCAGCGGGGGATAAAATTACGCAAAGCAGGGGGCCTCGTGACCGCGGGGCAAGAAAGTGCGCCAACTTGCTGCCGGGTTCTGCTGGTGGGCCGCAGGACGAGCCCACTTTGGACCTGGTTTGCCATCATATAAGCGAACCGTAACCCCGGCCGTGGGCGCCCGCCTGGGCCCCAGCCTGTTGGCAGTAAGTCCATTACAGTCAGCAAAGCGCGGCCCCATTCGGGTAGCCAGGAGGTTCTAAAATGCCCATTTTCTGCTACCTGCGAACTTCTGGCGAAATGGGGGGTTACCAGGAATGCTATATGACTCCGAGCTGTACGCCCGCCCCGCCCTGGTGACCAGCGCCCCCCAGGCCTGGCCCGGCCTGCGCGTCGAGCGCCACCAGCTCGGGGCGATGCAGCTGCCCGCCCACTACCACCAGCACCACCTGCTGATACTTCACCAGCCGGTGGCACCCGTGACCACCCGCCGCCAACAGGGCAGCCGCTTCGAAGAGGCCGTATTTAGCCTGGGCGACGTGGGCCTCCATCCGGGGGGCGAGTATGGCACCGTGGCCTGGAACGGGCCGACCGATACCATCCACCTCTACCTGGACGACCAGCGCCTGGAAAACCTGGCCCGCCAGGGCCTGGACCTGACGCACTTCGAGCTGCGCGACCAATTCCGGTTCGTGGACCCCCTGCTGGACCAGGTGGGCCGGCAGCTGCTGGGCGCCGTCGGTGCCCGGCACGACCTCGGCCGGCTCTACGTGGAGTCCCTCACCGCGACCCTGAGCTACCACCTCATCCAGCACCACGCCACCTACGAGCGGCGCGTGGCGACGGGCGGCGCGCGCCTCCCGGCCCCGGTGCTGGCGCGCATCGACGCCTACCTGGAGGCCCACGCCGACGGCCCCGTCACGCTGGAAACGCTGGCCGGACTGGCCAACCTGAGCGTGTTTCACTTCGCCCGGCGCTTCAAGCACACCACCGGCACTGCGCCCTACCAGTACGTGCTGGGCTGGAAAATCCGGCGGGCGCAGCAGTTGCTGCGCGCCGGCAGCGCGCCGGTGGCGGCCATCGGCGACGCGCTGGGCTTTGCCACCCCCGCCCACTTCTCGGCCGCCTTCAAGCGCGTGGTGGGCCAGACCCCACGGGAGTACCAATGGAGCGGGGGCCAGTAAAAAGCGCAAGAATTGACAAGCGAAAGGGCAGGAATTGGGGGTAGCGGCGGGGGATGGGGCCGGACCTTTGTATCAGGCAGAAGGAAGTGGTTTTCGCTTCCGTTCCCTAATAACCCCCTCCTCATGAATTCTCTAATTGTCATTGCCGGCGCCACGGGCGACCTCGGCGGCCGCATCATCAACGCCCTGCTGGCCCGCGGGGCCACCGTCCGGGCCCTGGTGCGCCCCGGCACCGACCCCGCCAAAACCGATGCTCTGGCCCAGCGCGGCGTCGAAGTGGTGCGCGTGGACTTCGCCGATGCCGCCGCCTTGCAGCAGGCCTGCGCTGGGGCGAGCTGCGTGGTCTCAACCCTGGCCGGGTTGCGCGACGTTATCGTGGATACGCAGTCCCAGCTGCTGGCCGCGGCCGTGGCGGCGGGCGTGCCCCGCTTCATCCCCTCCGACTTTGCCAGCGACTACACCCGGCTGCCCGCCGGCCAGAACCGCAATTTCGACCTGCGCCGCGAGTTCCAAGCGATTCTGGACCAGGCTCCCATTGCGGCCACCTCGATTCTGAACGGGGCCTTCGGCGAAATTCTGGGCTACAACATCCCCCTGCTCGACTTCAAGCAGCAGCAGGTGGGCTACTGGGAAGATGCCGACTGGCGCATCGACTTTACCACGATGGACGACACGGCCGCCTACACGGCCGCCGCCGCCCTGGACCAGACGACGCCCCGCCTGCTGCGCATTGCCTCCTTCCAGCTTAGCCCCCGCGAAATCTCGGCCGGGGCCGAAGCAGCCAAGCACAAACCCTTCCCGTTGGTGCGCCTGGGCACCAGGGCCGAGCTGGCGGCGCGGATGGAGCAGGTGCGGGCGGCCAACCCCGCCGGCGAGCAGGAGCTGTACGCCAACTGGCAGCAGATGCAGTACATGCTCAGCATGTTTAGCGTGCAGAACGAGCCGCTTGACAACGCCCGCTACCCGGACCTGACCTGGACCAGCGCCCACGCCGTGCTGGCCGGCAAGTAGCCCCCTTTCTTTCCCCCAGCTTTCGCCACGCGGGCGGCCCGCCGGGCCGCCGCGTGGCCAAGTGCTCACCCTTTCATTTTACTACTATGAGCAACCCTTTTGCACTCAACATCCGCGCGGGCAAGCCCTATTGGATGGTCGATATTTTGTGGGTCGTGCTGGCCGAAGGCAACACCACCGACGGCAGCCACTCGCTCATGTGGCAGCTCTGCCCCCAAGGCTCGGGGCCGGGGCCTCACTACCACGACCAGGACGAGGGCTTTTACGTGCTCGACGGGCAGATAACCTACCAGGCCGGCGACGAAACCCTGGTCGCCACGACCGGCTCCTTTGTCTGGATTCCGCGCGGCACCGTGCATGCGTTTAAAGTCGACTCGCCCACGGCCACGCTGCTCAACTCCTACACCCCGGCCGGTTTCGAGCAGGTGATTATCCACGCCGGCATTCCCGCCACCCGCTTCGAGCTGCCCCCGCCCGGCCTGGGCATGAACCTCTCGCCGCCGGAGCTGCGGCAGCTGTTTGCGAAAATTGGAATGCACGCCTAGCCGCCGCTCCGGCCCGCCTGGTTTCCCAACGCACGACCCACCCCCGACGGCCAACGCCCGCTTTTATTCGCCTTCTCATGACTCGCACCCTCACCTGGAGCACCGGCCTCATCAGCTTCGTGGCCTTGTTCACGGCCATTAGCCCGTTTCTGGCCGATTTCAATTCGACGCACGTCTATAACGCGGCCTGGCCGGGCCACGCCCGCTTTCACAACGGGCAGACCATGACCACGGGCCTGCTGTGTGGGCTGTTGTCGCGGTACTTTTTGTGGGGCAAATCGACGGGCTCGGCCCTGGAAAACCTGAAGGTCGCGTGCCTGTTCGCCGCCTTTTACTGGCTGGTGATGGCGCCGGCCATCCTCTACCCCGGCACCACGTTCTCCGACCCCGAACTGGGCGGCCGGGCGCCCGACTACCTGTTTGGCTTCGCCTTCACCCAGCTGCACATGGACGCCACCATCCTCGGGCTGCTGCTGTGCTACCGGGCCGAAGCGAAGCGGCGCCGCCAAATGGATAGCCATGCGTAGCGCCGTTCGCGTCCGTTCGGCGGTTATCGCCCCGCAGGTCACGGAAGTGCTGGTGTTCAGCACTTCCGTGACCCATCCCGCGCAAATCACGCCGCTCCGGCGGGGCCTGGCGGCGCTGGGGCGCTGGAACTTCGACCTCCAGGACTGCGACCATATCCTGCGCGTGGAAACCAGCGCCGGCAACGGGCCGCGGATTATGGCGCTGCTGGCCGCCCACGGGCTCCATTGTGCGGAGCTGCCCGATTAACTTGTTTTCGGCGGGCCGGACGACGACCGCCGCCGGCCCCACCCGATGGGCCCGGCCCAGGTGGCCGACTTCGCCCTGGCCGTTGCCCCCGCTTTTTACTCAGTACCCTACCCCCTCCCTCATGCAATGCGCGCTTATCACCGGCGCCAACAAAAGCAGTGGCTTTGAAACGGCCCGCCAGCTGCTCCAGCACGGCTACTACGTGTACCTGGGCAGCCGTAGCCCGGAAAACGGCCAGCGCGCCGTGGCGCAGCTCCACGCCGAAGGTTTCCCGAACGTGGAGCCCCTTCAGCTTGACGTGGCCGACAGCGCCTCGATACAGGCCGCCCGCGAGGCAATCGGTCAAGAAACGGACGTTTTCGATGTGCTCATCAACAACGCCGGCATCAGCGGCGGGATGCCGCAGCCAGCTCTCGGCACCGACGTTGGCGTGATTAAGCAGGTTTATGCGGCCAACCTGTTCGGGGTGATTGAGACGCTGCGGGCCTTCATCGACCTGCTGCGGTAGTCGGCCGCCCCCCGCATCGTCACATGACCTCGGGGCTGGCCTCGCTGACGCTGCATAACTGCATAACAACCCGTCCTGGAAGTATTACGCGGTGAAGGGGGCGGCCTACCACACGTCCAAAACGGCCCTGAACGCCTACACCGTGATGCTAGCCTGCCTATGAGCTGCGCGCCACGCCGTTCGAAGTCAACGCCGTGGACCCTGGCTTTACGGCCACCGATTTTAACAACCACCGCGGCAACGGTCAGGTGTCCGATGCTGCCGCCCGCCTGGTAAAAGCCGCGCTATTAGGACCAGAAGGCCTAACCGGTCAGTTCTTCAGCAACGACAACGCGCCGGAGACGGGCATCAGCCCCTGGTAGGGCCGGCCCTACCAGGGGCTGTCCGACAAAGCCGGGCGCCCGGCCATCGTAGCCGAGACGTTCTATCGCGAGCAGCAACCTGGCGTGAAGGAGATTGCCCTGCGCCTGCGCATTTCCAAGGTCACCCTCTGCAACTACCTGCGCCACCGGGGCATCGTCGTTCACAGTCATCGAACAGCCGCTACTTCCTGCTCGTAGAGCCGCTTGTTTTCGGCATCAAACGCCACCAGCACCACTTCGCGGGGCCACTCGTGCGCCGCCAGCCACTGCTGCACCTCGCGCACGGCCAGGGCCGCGGCCTCCGCTTTGGGGTAGCCGTAGATGCCGGTGCTAATGCCGGGGAACGCAATGGATTCCAGCTGGTTAGCGGCCGCCAGGCGCAGGCTGTTGCGGTAGCAGTTGGCCAGTAATTCGGGTTCGCCTCGAAACTGGTGCCGCAGCCGATGCGCCAACCAGGCGGTAGCAGTTGGCCAGTAATTCGGGTTCGCCCCGGTGGCCGCCGTTCCAGACGGGCCCCACGGTGTGAATGACGTGCGCCGCGGGCAGCCGCCCTGCCGGGGTGATAACGGCCTCGCCCGTTTGGCCGCCGCCCTGGCGGGCCCGCACCTGCTGGCAGGCGGCGAGCAGCGCGGGGCCGGCGGCCCGGTGAATGGCCCCATCGACGCCCCCGCCGCCGAGCAGCGACGAGTTGGCGGCGTTGACGATGGCCGTGGTGGTAAGCTTGGTAATGTCGCCCTGCACAACGCGCAGGCGGGGAGGAGTGGAGCTGGGCATAAGCGAAAAAGCCGCGCATCCGCCGCGCTTAGGACTGTGTTTTTGCCGTTTGGGGCCGGAAAATTACCGCTTGGGCAAGGGCAGCTTGCGAAGGGGCCGGGCAAAAATATACATTTGACCATCGCTTCCAATCACCCCTAACCCTTACCCGTCATGCAGCCCCGCCGCCCCGCCACCGCCGCCGATGCCACTCGCGACCAGCGCCTCTGGCAGATAGCCAAGGCCCGTACTAAGTTTCAGAGCCACCTGGTAATATACCTGCTCGTCAATGCCGGGCTGTGGCTGTTGTGGGCCTTTACCACCCAGCCGTTTGAGTCCCGGCACCACGATTACTTGCCCTGGCCCATCTGGTCCACGGTATTTTGGGGAGCGGGTGTAGTGTCGCAGGGCCTGGCTGCCTACAGCCGCCTCAACGTCGGCGAGCGCACCCAGCGCGCGTACGAGCGCCTGCTGGCCGAGGAAAATTAGAAAGCAGTTTGTCCTTGCGAGCGCAGCGAAGTGGAGCGTAGCAATCTTTCCTTTGTCGTTAGTGTAACAAGTGCTGGTCAGTAGGCAGGCACTACTAACCGAAGGAAAGATTGCCGCGCTCCACTTCGCTGCGCTCGCAAGGACAAACGATTTTTGTTACTTAAGCTACATGAAAAAGCGCCCCGCCAAACGCCTGCTCGGCCGCCGCGAGCTGATTGACCTGCCCGCCCTGGGCCTGCAAGGCGTAGTGGCCAAAGTCGATACCGGGGCCTACACCAGCGCCATTCACTGCACCGACGTGCACCTGGCCGCCGACCCGGCCACCGGCCAGCCCGTGCTGCACGTGCGCCTGCTCGACCCCGAGCACCCCGCCATCGACGGCCAGCCGCTGGCGTTTCGCGCGTTTGGGCGGCGCGACATCCGCTCCTCCAACGGCGAAGTGCAGGCGCGCTACGTCATTCGCACGGTGGTGCAGCTCTACGGCAAGCCCTACGAAACGGAGTTTTCGCTTGCCGACCGCTCCGACCTCAAGCACCCCGTGCTGCTGGGCCGGGCGCTGCTGCGGCAGGGCCGCTTCGTGGTCGATGTGGCGCGCCGCGAACTGTCGTATAAGGCTGAGTGCCGGGCCGCTGAGAAAAGGCGGCTAACCCAGGCCGCGCCCGATGGGCCGGTTCAGGCGTAGTTTGGCGGCGAAATTCAGGCAGAAATCAGCCGAAAATACGGGTTAGCAGCCGTCACGGTCGAGCTTGGTTTTAGCTAGCTGCTACCGCTATTTTGCCTCCGCACGCCGCCCCTTTCAGCCTATCCACACGTTATGAAATTGGTCATTCTCTCGCGCGAACCGCAGTCGTACTCCACCAAGCGGCTGGTGGCGGCGGCCACTGAGCGCGGCCACGAAGCCCAGGTAGTAGACCACCTGCGCTGCAACCTGGTGCTCGAAAAAGGCCAGCCCAGCATTCTCTACCGCGGCCAGCCCCTGGCGCGGCCCGACGCCATTATTCCGCGCATCGGGGCCTCGGTCACGTTCTACGGCACGGCCGTGGTGCGGCAGTTTGAGATGATGAAAGTGCGCACCGCCGTGGAAAGCCAGGCCATTGTGCGCTCGCGCGACAAGCTGCGCTCAATGCAGATACTCAGCCGCGCCGGCGTGGGTATGCCCAAAACGGCCTTCACCAACGACACCGATGAGCTGCCCGCCCTCATCGAGCACGTGGGCGGCGCGCCCGTGATTATCAAGCTCTTGGAAGGCACCCAGGGCCTGGGCGTGGTGCTGGCCGAAAGCGCCAAGGCCGCGCAGTCGGTGATTGAGGCGTTTCACAACCTCAAGGCCCGCATCCTGGTGCAGGAGTTTATCGGCGAAGCGAAGGGCGCCGACGTGCGCGCCTTCGTGGTGGATGGCGAGGTGGTGGGGGCCATGCGCCGCCAGGGCAAGGAGGGCGAGTTTCGTTCCAACCTGCACCGCGGCGGCACCGGCACGCTCGTGAAGCTGAGCCGGGCCGAAAAGGCCGCTGCCCTGCTGGCTACCAAGGCGCTGGGCCTGGGCGTGGCGGGCGTCGATATGCTGCAAAGCAAGCGCGGCCCGCTGGTGCTGGAGGTTAATTCGTCGCCCGGCCTCGAAGGCATTGAGAAAGCCACCGGCCTCGACATTGCGGGCCGCATCATCGACTACACGGCCGCCCTCACGCTGCGCAAGCGCGGCGGCAAGGCCAAGCCGAAGCCCAAGCGCACGAAAGCCGCCCCCGACGCGGCGGCCGACGAATAGCGCCGGGCCGCCCCCATTGTCCGGCTTGGCCGGATTCTTGAGCTGCGCCCCGCTTTCTTCCTCGTATCTCACGGCGGGCCACGGGCGGTGCGCCGCTTGCTTTTGCCATGGCAATTGATAATTATCTGAACCTGAATGGGTTGCGAATTGAGCCCGGCGAACGGGTGCTCACGCGGCTCGTGATTTCGCGGCTGCCCTCGGGCACGGTCATCGACGTGCCGGTGCACGTGGTGCGCTCTACCGAGCCCGGCCCGGTGCTGCTGCTGATGGCCGGCATGCACGGCGACGAAGTGAACGGCATCGAAACCATCCGGCGGCTCATCCGGCGCAACCTGCTCCATCCTACGTGCGGCACGGTCATCGCCATTCCGATTCTCAATATCTACGGCTTTCTCAATTTCAGCCGCGAAGTGCCGGATGGCAAGGATGTTAACCGGTCGTTTCCGGGGCACCCGCGCGGCTCGCTGGCCAGCCGGGTGGCGCACCGCTTCATGCGCGAGATTATGCCGCTCGTCGACTACGGCATTGATTTTCACACCGGCGGCCAGGCCCGCGCCAACCACCCGCAGCTGCGCTGCCTGCTGGGCGAGGAGCCGGCCATTGAGGCGCTGGCGGCGGCCTTTGGCGCGCCGTTTACGCTGCATTCGCGCCTGCGCACCGGCTCGCTGCGCGCCACGGCCCACGCCCTGGGCAAGCCCATTATCGTGTACGAAACCGGCGAGAGCCTGCGCTTCGACGAGCCCGGCATTGAGGAAGCCATTGCGGGCACCCTGCGCGTGCTGCACCACTTGGGCATGGGCCCGGCCGGCCCCGCGCCGGCCCGGCCCAACGTGGTGTGCCGCCGCCACCGCTGGCTGCGGGCGCGCTACGCAGGTTTGTTTCGGGCGCACGTGGCGCTGGGCGACTACGTGGAGGAGGGCCAGATTTACGGCTCCATCGCCGACCCCTACGGCGAGCAGGCCGTGCGCCTGGAGTCGACCCTCAGCGGCTACGTCATCGGGCTCAACCACATGCCCGTCGTCAACCAGGGCGATGCCCTGCTGCACCTGGCCGTACCCGTTTAACTCAATTAGCAATGAACAGTGAGCAATGAACAATTTGCTAGATAGCCCAAATTGTTCATTGCTCACTGTTCATTGCTCACTGCCAAAAACTACCTTTGCGAATATGAAAAATCCTGCCCAATTAGCGTTTAATGCCGTGCTGTTATTAGCGGTGGCCGTGCTTTATTTTTTGCATTTCAACCAGCGCCCGCCGGCTGCGCCGGCCGGGGCCCCGGTAGCCGCCACCGAAGCCGCGGCCCCGGCGGCCGATACTGCTACCGTAGCAGCTACGCCTACCGCCGCTGAGCCCGTGCCTACTACGGCGGCGGTACCCGCTGCGCCGGCCGGCCCGGCCCCCGCGGCCGGGGCTATCGTGTACGTCGAGTCGGCCAAGCTGCTCGATGGCTACCAGGGTATGAAGGACGCCCGCCGCTCATTTGAAGGCAAGGCCAAGGGCTGGGAGCGCCAGAACCAGGCGCTCGTGAGCAGCTTCCGCACGGCCGTGGAGGCGTACCAGAAATCGGCCCCCACGCTCACCCCCGACCAGCGCGCCGCCGCCGAGCAGCAGCTGCAGCAAAAGCAGCAGCAAGGCGCCGTGGAGCAGCAAAAGATTCAGGCCCAGGCCCAGGAAGCCGAAGGCAAGCTGACCCAGACCGTGCTCGAAAGCGTGAACAAGAAAGTCGAAGCCTACGGTAAAGCCCACGGCTACAAGATGATACTCATCGCGGCCCCCAGCGGCACCATCGCCTACGGCGAAAAGGGCCTGGATATTACCTCGCCCGTATTGGCTTACCTCAACAGCGAATACCGCAAGAAGTAAGCGGTTGATTGACAGCTACAAAGGGCCTTGCTGGCAATCAGCAAGGCCCTTTTTTTGGAGTAGCGCGAAGCGCCGGCTTCGTGCGCGAGCGCAGCGAGCAGGCGGGGCCGGATGAATCCCAGCGCGAGATGCTCGCTACGCTCGCGCACGAAGCCGACGCTTCGCGCTACTGTGCGTTATTGCCAGCAGGTAAGCACCACTTTGCCAAGCTGCTGGCCGGCCTCCAGGTAGCGCAGGGCAGCTTCACCCTCCGCCAGGGCAAATACTTTATCGACCACGGGCACGAGCTGCCGCTCGTTGACCAGGGCCAGCATAGCGTCAAAATCTTGTTCTGAGCCCATGGAAGAGCCCAGCATGCTGAGCTGCTTCCAGAATACCTTGGCCATCGGCAGCGCCGGCATATTGCCCAGCGTAGCGCCGAAGAACACGATGCGCCCGCCCGGCGCGGCCACGTCGAGCAGGGTGCCGAAGGCCTCGCCGCCCGCGCTGTCGATGATAACATCAAACGCGCCGCCGGCCTGCTTGGTGAGCGCGCGGCCCCAGCCCTCGGTGCGGTAGCTGATGCCGCCGCGCAGGCCCAGCGGCAGGGCCAGGGCGCGGGCCAGCTTCTGCTCGTCGCCCGATGTTACCCAGACCTCGGCCCCCGCGGCGGCGCACAGCTGCGCGGCTACCTGGGCCACGCCGCCGCCCACGCCCGTCACCAGCACGCGCTCGCCGGGCTGTACCTGCGCCCGCCCAAAGGCGGCGCGGTAGGCCGTGAGGCCTGCCAGCGGCAGCGCGGCGGCTTGCTCCCAGCTCAGGTGGGCGGGGCGGGGCCGCACGTAGTGGGCAGCTACTGCTATGTATTCGGCGAAGGTGCCGGGGTCGGGCATGCCCAGCACCCGAAAGTCGCGGCCTTGGGCGCGCTGCGCATCACCCCATTCTACACCGGGGTATACGATGACTGGCGCGCCTACGGCCCAGCCCTCAACGCCGGCGCCGAGGGCCGCAATCTCGCCGCTGCCGTCGGCCCCCAGCGTGCAGGGCAGCTTGATGCCGGCGTACTGACCTTTCTGAATCCAGACGTCGCGGTGGTTGAGCGCGGCGGCGCGCAGCTTTATAAGCACTTCGCCAGCAGCGGGTTGCGGCGTGGGAATATCCCGCGCAATGGCGGGCTGGTGCGGGGCATCTAGTTGGAGAGCAAGCATTTTTTCAGTGAGCAATGAGCAGTGAGTAATGAGCAGTGAGTAATGAGCAGTGAGGGAGTAAAAGAACGTCCTGCTCATCTGGCGTCCGCTTGCCGAAGCATCTCGCTCGCGCCATTGGGTTAGTAATCCAACGAGGCGAGCGAGATGCTTCCCTGCGGTCTGCATGACGTTCTTGTATTCCCCATTGCTTAATCCGTCTTCTGCAACGAAGCAGCTACCAGCGGGCCAGCCACCAGCAGGCCCATGAGCAGGCCGCCGAGGTGGGCAATATTGTCAATATTGCCGGTGAGCCCGGAAATTAAATTACTGAGCACCAAGTATAAAACCAGCCCTAGCATGCCGCGCCGGTCCCACTTGTCGAGCACCAGCTTCTTGCTAAGCAAGAGCACCAGCAGCAAGCCATACAGCCCGAAAATGGCCCCGCTGGCCCCCGTCGAGTTGATGCCGCCGCTGTGGTACCAGAGCGTGGCCCCCGAGGCCGCCACGCCGCTGGCCAGGTAGGTGGCCAGCAGGCGTGCGCCGCCGGTGCGCGCCTCCAGCAGCACGCCTAGCAGCCACAGGCTAGCCATGTTGAGCAGCAAATGGGTGAGGCCGCCGTGCACAAACAGGCTGGTAACTAGCCGCCAGGGCTGCCCTGGCCACGTGAGGCCCGACACGTTGGAGCCCCAGCGGGCCAGCTCGTGGCCGGTGGGCGCGGTGGCCGACACGCCGCTCAGCGTCATGGCCAGCCACACTAGTAGGTTGAGGTTGAGCAGCAGGGGCACGGCCCAGCTCTGCCGGGTAGGCCAAAACAGGCTGCGCAGCATGGGCAGCAGCAGTTGCGCCCAGGTTTCTTCGGTGGCGGGGGTGGGGGCGGCCAGAGCGGGAAGTGGGGCAGGGGGCGGCGTGGGCACCAGGCCCCGGCGTTGCAGCTCGGCCACGGCGGCGGCCCCCACGGCGGGCGGGTAGCGGCTGGCGTGGCGGGCCAGGTAAAGCAGCTCGGCGTCGGGGCGCTGGGCAAAGTGCGCGGCGGCCGCCTCGGGGGTGGAAACGTCCATTGGGTGCTTAACCGCCGAGCGGGCCGGTTGGGTTTTGCAGGGCCGGCGGGGTGCCGCTTACGTAAGCCTTTATAGCTTGATTTCCAGCACGGTAGCTTTATAAGCCTTGCCGGTAACCGGCGAAACCTGCCGGATGCCGGATAGCCAGTCCTGCACGTCGGCCCCGCGGGCCACCAGCTCTTTATCGGTGGCGAAAGCCCGGTTGGGCAGCAAGCCGGGCAGGTTGCTAAGGATATGCTGCTGGCTGCTAGCCACTTGGCTCATTAGGTCGAACTGGCCCTGCATCTTAGGCCCGAAGTGGTAGCTGTACACCACCGCTTTGTTCCAGGCCCGCCAGTTTTCGCGCACCAGCAGCGTTTGGTCGGTAAAGAGCGGCCCGGCCTTGCCGGCCTCGGCCTGGTTGGTCAGGTATTCGGTCTGGGTTTCGGCCGCCCAAAAGCGCCGGCTCAACTCCCGAAACTGCCGCAACGCCTGGGTTTCATGCTTTTCGGTTGCCGGAATGCGGGCCAGCTGGGCCGTTACCAGGGCCTCGGTGTCGAAGGCCGGCAACTGCTGGGTTTCTACCGATTCCAGTTTCAGTGACTGGGCCGACAGGTCGTGGGGCGGACGGGTGTTGTCGGGGGCGGCGGCCGGGCGGTGGGCGGTCCACCAGTAGCCGGCCCCCGCTGCCCCCAGCGCCACGGCCAGCAAAAGCAGCGGCCGCTTGGAGGGCGCGCTTACTTCTTCATAATCAGTAAGATAAGGCGCGGTAGGCGTGGCTACCGGTGCCACGCCCCGGCGGCGCAGCTCTTGGCGGGCCATTGCCACGAGGTCGGGTTGGTAAAGGCTGGGGTTATCGACAAAGAATTGCAGCTCCGCGTCGGTTTTGGCGCGCAGCACATCGGGGGCAGAGGTCATAAAAAAAGGGAGCAAGGTGGCCGGTTGGCACTTGGCGCCGTTAAGATGCGGGTAAATCTTCAAATGCCGCGGCTAACCAGCCGCGCCCGGCTGCGTACAGCACCTACATCCTTTTCCCGTATTCTATGGCTACCACCCGCCCCGAAAAAGACCAGGCCACCCAGCCCGTGCAGTCCGACGACTACCAGCCCCTCGGCCGCCAGGAAGCGCCCACCAACTCCGACGCCCTCTACGGCGGCAACGCCGACGACAACTCGGGCAGCGGCGGCAATGCCCACCCCTCCAGCAGCCCGCAGGATAAGAAAAGCGCCAAAATTGCCGACGATACCGCGAACGACGACAGCGCCATCTCTGGCCCCGGCGTGAGCAGCGGCACCGGCGTGAGTGGCGGCAGCATTGGGGAGGTAACCCTTTAATTATTAATTGAATAGCTCATGACAACCCCGAATATTTCTCCCGATTCCGGCCGCCCTTCCGAGCTGGAAGATGGCCCGCAGCCCAGCACCGCCGGCCCCATCACCAACCCCGATGCTGATGGCGACCAGTACGCCAGCGGCAACCCCGAAACCGCGACCCAGGAAGACCTGGTGCAGAGCGACGGCGCGGGCATTCGCGGCGACTACGGCGACGCCGAGCAAACCAACGGCCTCGAAGGCGGTGCCGAAGCCGCTACCGATGCCGGCCCCGACCGCGCCGACCAGAACCCCACCAACGCCAGCCAGGCAGACTAGCGCAGCGTGGCTCGGTGGCAGGACAAGGCTGCCGACACCAGCAAGTTGATTTAGTCGGTAATTATCAAAAAATCAGTTTGTTGTCAAAATAAATTAAACGTTATGCCGACCCACAGGAAGCATCTCGCACGCTTCAGCTAACGAGGCGAGCGTTATGCTTCCCTGCGGCCGGCATAACGTTTTGGCATTTCTAGTGCTTCCTAAAGCAGTTTCCCTTCTTAGGTATAGAATCGGTTGAGCGGGCTGCCGGCTTTTTGGCCAGCTGTCCGCTCGTCGGCAGCACGCGACGCATACGGGGAGCGGACAGCCCGCCCAAACAGCACTCTGCACCGAAGCGGAAACTGCGCTAAATACCCCAAAACCCCGTGCCAATGCTACCGCGCTGACATGGTAAGGCTTCAAAAAGCGGTGAAGCCTCCGACCCGCAAAACATCAGGAATGATGCCGCTGCACGGCGGGCGCAGGTTCCGAATCAGCGGCTAGCAGCCGGTAAAGCGTCAGAAACCCCTGCTCCTCGACGCTGCGCAGCAGGGCTTCGTCCCCGTCGTCGGCCGACAGCCCCCGCTCCACAATAGCCGTGGGGTGGTAGCCCAGAATGAGCCGGTGCGCCGGCCACAGGGCCACCCCGTTGCAAGCCAGGCCGATGGTGACCAGCGTGGGCAGCAGCGGCTTGGCCAGCCGGGTAGTATCCACAATAAAGTCGAGCATAAGGATTTGGCCAACAGCTACTTTGGGCTGGGCCATTGCGAATGGTGCCCCGTGCCCGCCGCCGCGGCCCGCTAGCTAGGGCAACCAGGTTGAGTACGTTACCAGTATGCAGCTCCTGCACAAGCCTGCGGGTGTCGGCACCTCCGGCTGAAGTTGGCATGGCTGTCTGAAAAAAACGAGCTGCGAAGCACGGCCATACTAGTAGGTAGTAGCATCAGTGTCAGCACTGAGCTTTCAGCTTATCCAGCCCTCGCGCATGGCCTGCACGGCCAGCCCCACCGCGGTGTGGGCCCCGGCTTTGTGCAGCAGCGTGCGCCGATGGCTTTCTACGGTGCGCACGCTCAGGCACAGGCGGTCGGCAATTTCCTGGTTGCAAAAGTCACCCGCCACGAGGTGCAGTATTTCCAGCTCGCGCGAGCTAAAGGTGCGGTCCCCCGCGAGCGTTCCCGGCCGGCCGTTGGGGTTGGGGGCGGCGGCCACCGGGTCGAGCCAGGGCGCCAGGGCTTGCAGCAGCACCGGCGGGGGCACGTGGTGGGGCAGCAGCAGGTGGGTATTGGGCCAGGGCAGTGGCGTAGCGGCGGCTTGCTCCCTGGGTTGCGTGGCCCGCAGCAGCCGGACAATGCGCTGGGTGGGCCGCGCCCGGTGCAGCGCCGTTAGCAGCTCGGGCAGCGCCCGCCCCGGCAGCGCCTCGTCGAGCACCACCGCCTGAAACGGGCGCCGCGCCACTAGCTCCGCTACCTGGCTCACGGCCGCCGTGAGGGTGAGCAGCAGCCGCGGCCACCGCTGACGCAACAAAGTTACCAGGCCGTGCCGCAGCAGCGTGGGGCGGGCGGCTACCAAAACCGACGGGATGGGATAAGTCATAGCTTTCCGGGGAAAAGGGGAAGGGAGTGCGGGCAGTCATGGGCCGCCGGCTTCGCCGGGCAGAAAGAAATCGCAAATGTATCATTTTTTTACTTCCTTGAAAATGAGCATTTTGTTGCTCTATAAATAAAAAAATAACAGTTCATAAGCGAGGTCGTAACGGGGCCAATTGAGCGCTTTTTATTTTGCCAGCCCGGCCGCGCCAGCCCGGCCGGGCGGCGCGCTACCGTTGTGGCTAGCCGCCGCGGGCTGGTTTACAGCAGCTGCGGGCCATAACGAAGCCCCGCCCGGCCCGTACTTTGCGCTTGTGTTGAGTCTTTGGTTTTCCTGCCCCCGCCGCTTTTTCTGCTCCCTCCTTTGCCTGCTGCCGCTAGTTCTGCGCGCGCAGGTGCCGCCCAGCATCGGCGCCATTGCGGGCGCCGAGGACCTGCGCCCCGCCCCGCCCAAGCGCGAGCTGCGCGGCTTTTGGGTGGCCACGGTGGCCAACATCGACTGGCCCAACCAGCGCGGCGAGGCCCCCGAGCACTACCGGCGCGAGTACCGCCGCCTGCTCGACGCGGGCCAGCGCGCGGGCCTCAACGCCGTGTTTGTGCAAATCAGGCCCGCCTCGGATGCCTTCTATAAGTCTGACCTGGAGCCCTGGAGCAAGTACCTCACCGGCCGCCAGGGCAAGGCCCCCGGCGAGGGCGACGACCCGCTGCTGTTCCTCATCGCGGAGGCGCACCGCCACAATATGGAGTTCCACGCCTGGTTTAACCCCTACCGGGCCACCATGGACACGGTAACGCGCACGCTGGCCCCGCTGCACCCGTATAAGCGTCATCCTGAGTGGTTTATCAAGTACGCTAGCCAGTACCTCTACAACCCCGGCCTGCCGGCGGTGCGCGACCACATCCGGCGGGTGATAATGGACGTAGTGCGGCGCTATGATATTGATGGCGTGCATTTTGACGATTACTTTTACCCGTACCCTGAGCCGGGCCAGGTCTTTCACGACGAGCAGGCCTTTCAGAGCCAAAACCCTGATAACCTGGCCCTGGCCGACTGGCGGCGGCAGAACGTGAACGTGCTCATCCGCGACCTGCACGACAGTATTCAGTCGGCCAAGCGCTGGGTAAAATTCGGCATTTCGCCCTTCGGCGTGTGGATGAACAAGAGCACCGACCCGCTCGGCTCCGACACCCGCGCCGGCCAGCCCAGCTACTCCAACCTCTACGCCGACTCGCGCCTGTGGCTGCAGCAGGGCTGGGTCGATTACATTTTGCCGCAGCTCTATTGGAGCACCAAGTTCCGGCTCGTGCCCTACGCCACGCTGCTGGAATGGTGGACGCGCAACCACTTCAGCCGCCACCTCTACATTGGGCACGGCACCTACCGGATGCTCGAAAGCACCCGCTCCGACACCGCCTGGCGCAACCCGCGCGAGCTGCTGCGCCAGGTGCGCCTCAACCGCGACTACCCCGGCGAGGTGCAGGGCAGCGTGTTCTTTTCGGCTAAGTCAGTGGCTACCAACCCGTTGCATACCACCGACTCGCTGCGCCAGGATGCCTACCGCGCCCCGGCCCTGGTGCCCGTGATGCCCTGGCTCGACAGCCTGGCCCCGCGCCCGGTGCGCGAGCTGGTGCTCAACCGCCAGGGCCACACCGCCCGCCTCACCTGGCAGCCCAGCCTGGTGCCCGCCGCCGATGGCGACCTGGCCACGTACTACGTGCTCTATCGCTTCGAGCGCGGCCAGGTGATGGGCCCCAACGACCCGCGCCGCATCCTGGCCATCGTCCGGCCCGGTGGGCTGGCCCAGCCCGCCGCCTTTGCCGATACCACCGCCCAGCCCGGCGTGGCCTACGCCTACTACCTCACCGCCGTCGACCGCCTGCACAACGAAAGCCTGCCGGTCCGCATCTTCACCGAAGGCAAGCTGCCCGTCGAAACGCTGGCCGCCGCGCCGCCCGCCCAAGCCGCGCCGGTAGCCGCCGCGCGCCACGCGCCCCGGCCGCAGTTGCCCGTAGCTGCCGCGCCGCGCCCGCC
>CAXTFI010000068.1:0-22222 GCA_964243255.1 uncultured Hymenobacter sp. | reverse complement strand
TCGCCGCCGCGCGCCGCCGACACAATCACGCTCTCCGTGAGCATGTCTTCGTTGGGCGCGTTGTAGTTGCCATTGGCCTTGTAGATGCGCACCCGAAACGGCTCGCGCGGAAAGCCATTCTCGCCAATGTAGAACGATACCGTGCGGATAATGCCCAGCTTCTTAGCCTTTTCGTTTTTGCACATAAACGCGTATTGGCTGCCCGGCATGCCCTGAATCATGCCCGCGCCCGGCGAGTTGGAGCGGGCACCCAACATAGTGGGTTTCAAGCCTTTGGTCGTTACGTCTACGTTGGCCAGCGCAATGGCCTGCTTGGGCAGCTGGATAATAATTTCCTCCATGTTAGTGCCGCGCTTCACAAACAGCGCCGTGCGCTTGTAGCCCAGCGCCATCACAATCACCGAGTCTTCGGTCACCTTGGTCGGCATGGCCAGCTGGAAGTAGCCGTACTCGTTGGTGAGCGCGCCGGTTTGCTCCTCACGCAGGTTAATGGACGCAAATGGAATTGGGTCCTGCGTTTTTTCATCCACGACGCGGCCCGTAATGCGGCCTTCTTGCTGCGCCCAGCCCAGCGCAGGCAGCAGGCCACCCATAAACAGGAAGAATAGTAAACGCTTAATCATAACAGAAAAAAGAAAATGAACAAGAACCTAGCCCACAAATTTAATCTCTACCGGGTCGATGTTGGGCAGGTCAAACATAAAAATTTACACCAAATTTACCAGGCCAGAAATTAGGACTTTCTGAGTGTGCCGGTAGCGGGCGGCGATGGGATTTTACTGCTAGTTAACTGCATGAAGGCAGGATAAAAAAGGCTGGGCCGCTCGCTTAGCACCAACGCGTAAATTGGTTTTTTATACGGCTTACCTGGTAACACAAGGCTAGCCTTCTGTGTCATAACTAGTAGAAAGCACCGGCCAGTAGCCCAGTTGAAAATAGTAACTACTTGAGGGGCAATTCATTAAGTAATTCGGTAGCACTTAATAAATTGCCCCTCAAGTAGTTACAGCACCACGCTAATTCTACTTAATCATGTCTACTTCGGCCTTAATCATGGCGTTGTAGTGCTGGCCGGCGGCGGTGGCCATCGTCAGCAGCGTCCAGCCTTTGGCGATGCTGTAGGTCCAGGTGCGGCTTTCCTTGAATTCGAAGGTGGGGCGCATAATCTGACCGTAGGGCGTGTAGCTATCGTCCATGAAGTTGGTGTTGAAGAACTTATCGCCGCTCACAATCCACTCCATTGCTACAAAGAAGCCTTCCTCGGGAGCCGTCACGTTGTAGGGCGTGAGGTCTACGGTGTACCACTGGCCGCCCTTGGGGGCCGATACCACCACGTTGTCGGTCAGGATGTCCGTGTTGGGCGAGCTGTAGTTGCCATCGGGCTTATACAGCCGCACCCGGAACGGCTCGCGCGGGAAGCCATTTTCGCCAATGTAGAACGACACCGAGCGGATGTTGCCCAGGCGCTTGTTCTTGTCGTTTTTCACAAAAAAGGCGTACTGGCCGCCGGGCTGGCCTTGCAGCAAGCCATCGCCGGGGCGGTTGGTGCTGGCCCCCAGGCCCAGGTTTTTTACTTTGCCACCTTTCACCGTCACTTCCTTCAGGGCAATGGCGCGGCGGCTCACTTCGAGCACCATATTGGCAATGGGCTTGCCGCGCTGCACGGCAATGGCCAGGTGCTCGTAGCCCAGCGCCATCACGATAAGCGAGTCCGTTTCGTTTTTCAGCGGCCCCGGCAGCTGAAACACCCCAAACTCGTTGCTCAGCGCGCCCGTCTGGTCTTCCTTAAGGCTGAGTGAGGTGAAGGGCAACGGTTCTTTGGTCGCCTTGTCGATGATTTTGCCGGCCAGCAGTGCCGGCGCCGACGGAGCGGTGGTCTGTGCCTGGGCATTTACGCCAATAGCACACACGAATAGTGCAAAATAAAATAAACGTTGGAACATTTGTTAGTAGAAAAAGGCGTAGTTAGTGCAAAAATAGGGGTGAAAAACTGACTATTTATGCAGGTAAGCCCGGCTAATCGCAACGGCGGCAACTACGTAGCCCGCCAACGCTTCAGATTGTGCTCTTCCCCTTGCTCACTGCTCAAAAAAAACCGCGGGAACTGGCCCCGCCAACCAAACGTCTGTATCTTTGTTTGAATTAAGTCTAAATAACCAAACCCCTTCGCTCGTGGCTCTTTTTCGTCGTTCCGCCGCCTTGGCTGCCCCGCAGCCGGCATCAGCCCGCCGCACCGCCAACGACCTGCGCAACGGGGAAACTGCCACTGTTTGCTGCCTCAAAGACCCGCAGATGGCCCTGAAACTGCTCGAAATGGGCTGCATACCCGGCACGCAGGTGCGCCTGGCGGGCCGCGCCCCCCTCGGCGACCCGCTGATGCTGGTGCTGGGCGATGAGGAATACACGTTGTCGCTGCGCGTGAGTGAGGCTATCACTATTCAGTTAAAAGACTAATTATCAACCCTATGGCGGGCGTTATTCAGCAGGATGTGCGGCCGGCTTTGCCGCAGCCTGGAACCGGAGGCGCCATGCCGGTAGCCGACCGCCTGCCCCGCCTGGCCCTCATCGGCAACCCCAACTCGGGCAAAACCTCGCTCTTCAACCAGCTCACGGGGCTCAACCAGAAAGTGGGCAATTTTCCGGGTGTGACGGTGGACCGCAAGACGGGCATTGCCCAGCTGGGTGGCCAGCGCCGGGCCGAGGTCGTGGATTTGCCCGGCACCTACTCGCTCTACCCTAAGAGCCTCGATGAGCGCGTGATTGCCGACCTGCTCTACAACCCGCTCTCGGCCGACTACCCCGATTTTGTGGTGGTGACCGTGGATGCCAGCAACCTGCGCCGCAGCCTGCTGCTGTTTTCGCAGCTCGCCGACCTGGGCCTGCCCGCCATCCTGGCCCTGAACATGACCGACGTAGCCGCCGACCGTGGCATTCAGCTCGACACCGCCACGCTGGAGCGCGAGCTAGGCGTGCCCGTGGTGCCCATGAACGCCCGCAAGGGCGTGGGCCTGGCCGCGCTGCGCATATTGATGGCCGACCGCCTGGCCGCCGCGCCGCCTGCCGGCCGCTTTTGGCAGCCCACGCCGCACCTGCGGCCGCTGCTGGCCAGCATTCGTCGGCACTTCGACTTGCCCAACGATTACCTGGCCCTGCACTATGCGCACCAGTTTCGGCAGCTGCACTTTTTGGGCGAGGCCGACCGGGAATACCTGACGCAACTTACTGAGCAGTATAATTTTGACTCGACTGCCGAGCAGGCGGCCGAAACCGTGGGCCGCTACGCCCACATCAACGAGCTGCTGCTGGAGGTAGTGACCGTGACGCGCACCGAGCGCCGCGAGCCGGCCTCCAACCGCATTGATAAAGTGCTGACGCACCGCGTGTTTGGTTACCTCATTTTCCTGGCTATTCTGTTCTTGCTGTTTCAGGCCATTTTTGCCTGGGCGCAGTACCCCATGAACTGGATTGACCAAGGCATTTCGGCACTGAGCGCGGCTATTCAGGCGCGGTTTCACGGGCCGCTGGTGCGCCTGCTCACCGAGGGCGTTATTGCCGGCCTGGGCGGCGTGCTCATCTTCATTCCGCAAATTGCCTTGCTCTTCGCCTTTTTGGCGGTGCTGGAGGAAACGGGTTATATGGCCCGCGTTACCTTCCTCATGGACAAGCTGATGCGGCCTTTTGGGCTGAGCGGCAAGAGCGTGGTGCCGCTTATTTCGGGGCTGGCTTGCGCCGTGCCGGCCATCATGGGGGCGCGCACCATCGAGAGCTGGAAGGACCGGATGCTGACCATATTTGTCACGCCGCTGATGTCGTGCTCGGCGCGCATTCCGGTCTACACGGTGCTGGTGGCGCTGGTGGTGCCCGATGCGGCGTGGCTGGGCATTTTCAACATGCGCGGGCTGGTGCTGATGGGCCTTTATCTGCTCGGCCTGGGCTCGGCGCTGCTCTCGGCGCTGGTGCTGAAGGCGGTGCTCAAGGCCCGCGAGCGCAGCTATTTTATCATGGAGTTTCCGGTGTACCGCTGGCCGCGCTGGAAAAACGTGGGCCTGACCATCGTGGAGAAGGTGAAGGCTTTTGTAACGCAGGCGGGTAAGGTTATTATTGCTATCTCGGTGCTGCTGTGGGTGTTAGCCAGCTACGGCCCCGGCCAGCGCCAGGCCCAGGCCGAAGCGCAGGTGCAGCAGCAAGCCACGGCCCAGCGCTGGGCCGCCGCCGAAACCGAGCGCCGCGTGGCCTCGGCCCGCCTCGAAACTTCCTACGCCGGCACCTTCGGCCACGTCATCGAGCCGGCCATCCGGCCGCTGGGCTTCGACTGGAAAATTGGTATCGCGCTGCTCACCTCCTTCGCGGCGCGCGAAGTGTTTGTGGGCACCATGAGCACCATTTACAGTGTGGGCCAGGATGCCGACCTCGGCACGGTGCAGCAAAAGCTGGCCAGCGAAAAAGACGCGCAGGGCCAGCCATTCTTCACGCCGGTGCGGGCGCTGTCGCTGCTCGTATTCTACGTATTCGCCATGCAGTGCATGAGCACGCTGGCCGTCACGTACCGCGAAACCAAAAGCTGGCGCTGGCCTTTGGGCCAGCTCGTGTACATGACCGGCCTGGCCTACGTCGCCTCGCTCTTCGTATGGCAACTATTTTCTTGACTATTTGACTAATAATTAGTTAAGGAAATTAAATAACTCTAAATCCGCCTATCTCTCCCACTGATACGTGCCAGGCGAATCAGCGAAATCCACTCAATCAGCGCAAATCTGCGATTAATGAATTCTTACGAAACGCTGCTTCGCCTTGCCTTCCGCACGCCCCTGGAGCAGGCAAGCTACCTCACGCCGGCCACGCTGGGCGCGCACGCCGGCTTTGAGCAAGCTACGGCCCGCGAGCAGCCCTTTCGCTTTGAGCAGTGGCGGCTGGGCGTGGCCACTATTTTATTGCGCCTGCTGGCCGACCTCGGCGACCACGACGAGGCGCGCCGCGCCGCCGACGTGCTGCACCGCGCCCTCAACACGGCCCAGTCGCCGCAGGATATCGACAAGCAGATTGGCAAGGAGAACAAGCTGTTCGAGCAGATTTATACCAATCTCTACGTCAACGACGAAGGGGAGGCGCTGCTCGACCTCTTCGCCCGCACCCTCGATGCCGACGCGCCCGACCTGTTGGCCCAGGTAGAATACGAGGCCGTAGACCTGGCCCGCGAGCTGGACTTTGAAACCCGCAACGAAGACGACCACGACGAATAAAAAAGGCCGCCCTAGTTACTGGGGCAGCCTTTTTCAATGATAGTGTCCGGCGAGAATTAGTAGCCGGAATTCTGCGTGAGCAATGAGTTATTGTTGATTTCGCGCTGCGGAATTGGCAACACGAGCAGCGGGCTGCTGGAGGCCAGGGCCCCCACCGGGCGGCCGGTGCGCCGTAAATCATGAATGCGGAAGCCTTCAAAGGCCAGCTCCAGCTGGCGCTCGAGCAAAACGTCGGCGATGGTGACGGTAGCTTTGGTCGAGGCACCCGAGCGCGCCCGCACCAGGTTAACGTCCTGGGCAGCAGCAGTAGCGTTGCCCGCCCGCACGGCACCTTCAGCCCGAATAAGATACATCTCGGCCAGGCGAATGATGGGGATATTCTGGCCGTAGGTGCGCCATTTCAGCGTGCGCAGGCGGTTGGCTTTGTTGTTGCCATCGCTGAGGTAAATCAGCTTTTTGGTGGTGATGGCCGACAGTGAGTCGGTACCGCGCACGTCGCTAGCCTCATATAAGCCCGAGAAGGCGGGCAGTACCCGCACGTCGCCGCGCCCGTAGAGCACGGTTTGGTCGCCATTGGGGCTGTAGCCGGCAAAGTACGTGGCCAGGCCGTCGTTGCTGGTACCGGCGTTGTTCTGGTCGTTTTGCTGAATCTCAAACAGGCTTTCGGCGCTGTTGCGGTTGGCAAACACGGCCGCTACCGAGCCGATGAGGCTGGCGCCGCTGTTGGTAATAACGTCGTTGGCAGCCGTGCGGGCGGCGGCGTAGTTGCCCTGCTGCAGGTATACCCGCGCCAGCATGGCCTCGGCCGAGTACTTAGAAGCACGGGAAATATTTTGAGCGGGCAGCTTAGCAATGGCATTTTGCAAGTCTTTGATAACCTGCGCGTACACTTGCTCTACGGTGCTGCGAGCCAGCTTCGTATCAGCCTGCTCGGTGGTAGTTACGGGCACCAGGTTGATGGGCACGCCGGGCTGGGTATTGGTAGTGCCGGGCTGGTACTGCTGGGCGTAGAGACGCACCAACTCAAAGTACATGGTGCCCCGAACAAACGAGACTTCGCCCTCATACTGGCTTTTTTGGCCGGCATCCGTCACCGAGCCCAGGTTGTCGAGCACCAGGTTGCACTGGTTGATGGCGTCGTAGGCCTGCGTCCAGATGCCCTCGGCGTTTGAGAGCGTAGCAATCTGGGTATGCGCCCGAATTTGGCGGTAGTTCTGAAACGAGCCGTCCCAGTTGAGGTAGCCATCGCCGCCCAGCAGCTCGGGCACCAGAATCAGGTCGGTGCCGTAGAGGCGCGGGTTGTCGAGGCGGGCATAGGCACCCACCACGGCGGCATCTACTTTTTGCTATGTAACTGTATGGGATGGCTGCGTCAATACTTTGCAGGTTGGCCAATTAATCCTAAGTATTTTGCTTATAAATTATTTAAATTACCCGTTCAAATGTCACATTAACACCCATCGCTGTAACGACTTATAAGTCATTACAATGAACTGAGCCTCTTTTGTAGTCCACTTCAAATAATTCTTATAATTATCAAAATAGTATTCATTATGTCTTCATGTCACAAATTAATTACTTTCTTCCTTTTGAGTGATATAAACTGCTTGTTCTTTTGTGCTCGTTCTAAATCCTTTTTTCCACAAGTATGAGAAAGTCCATTTCCAAAAAAATCTTGATTACTGCCCTATTAGCAACTAGCTTGCTAAGCTGTCAAAAAGAGGTCAGCGTTTTGCCAAGTAGCCTGACAGTTGGCAAGCCCGTTAGCCAAGATATCGCGGCTAACTACCCCTTTGATTGGGAAAGCACTACTACTATGCCAGTGGCAGCCAATTCACCAGTAGTGTATGTGCCCTGGCAGAGTCAAGGTGGTACACCTTTAGACCCAGGTATTGTGAACGACTATCATAAAGCCGATGGCTGGGACTTAGTGTTTAACAGCTTTGCACCCGATAATTTTCCAAATAATGGCGATAGAGGTGCTCAAGCTACATCCGGTGGACAACCAAGTGGTGGCCTGTACTTTGCTCTGTATAATCGGTACAGGGGTATTCTGCGCTATTATATGTACATCCCCCCTGGTTTATTTGGCAGTAGTACTCAGCTTGAACATGGCTTGCAGATTTACTCAGCTAATGGCACTACTTCCAAAATGCTCAACTTTGAAAGCGGAGAAATTGTAAATCCAACTAATAATACAGCCGGTTTTACTAAAACTAATAAAGACGGCGTTCCAACTACCGGAGGATGGTACGCTATGCAGTACCAAATTGCCTATGACCCAGCCTTTGCTAGTACTTCTTACCCGAACCTAGGATTTAAGTGGGACACTTACTCAACAAGCGTCACGCAAATAAATCTCAATGGTACCGAAGTAGGCACGACAAAAGGAACGATTACTACGCCGCAACCTGATTTTAACTGGGTAAATGCAACAGTGAACGCTGGGCTAGGCGTAGCAGAAGTGTTCCTTGGTGGTATCCCTGGGGGTGCCGCAGCAACTGGGGGATTTACAGCGCTCCAACAAGCTGCGCAAGGTGGTTTATCAGGTAGCGTCTCTGGGTTGCTTAATGGTATTTTCGGAGGTAACTCTGCTAATACGCAGACGGTGGACTTGACTATGAATTCTACTATAACAACCACAGGCACCGGTACAACTGGTCAGATATATGAAGCAAATTCCTTGCGGTTCCCTGGTCAGACCACCCCTGGTACGAATGGCATAGCACCGTTAGTGAACTATTCGCTCGGCTTATTCAACTTGCCTGCAAGGCCCATCGTACAGGGAGACTATAGTGGCGATGGCGTCCCTCATAGCAATCAACTGAACGATTTTTACTATACTTACACGGTAGATGTAAATGCAATTCAGAATTCGCTACAAAAGAATCTGAATGTTATTAATACAGACCCTACAGGAGCGCACATAACTAATTTCAATGCAGAAGTATTAGTGCTTGATTTGCCTTCAAATTGGGATGCTGATGGAAGACGGGAAGTAATAGGTAGCCATGTTGGCTACTCGGGAAATCCCGTTACAACACATTATGCCTCAACTGTGTATAAAGGTCATAGGGACGGCCAGGTTACCGTTCGAGTTTCCTTCAATGTCGAGCCTAATACTCCTGTTAGTGGTCGGCCGCCAATTTTTATCGTTAAAACTTTTGCCGCTAACGTTGTGTTTTGAATAGTAAAGCATTTAAATTTTCGATTTAGAAAGGTCTTCTATACTATGATAGTATATCATCAAAAAGACCCGTGACAATTGTCACGGGTCTTTTTGATGATATACAAATCTGTATTGGAGCGACTAGTAGCCGGGGTTTTGCTTCAGGTTCGAGTTATTATTAATCTCCTGATAAGGAATCGGAAGAATCTCAAGGGGGTCGTTGGCCTTAATAGCCGGGATGTTATTAGCCGGGTCGGCAGGTGCTACAGTACCATCAGTTCGTTTCAAGTCGTAGAGGCGAACGCCCTCGAAAGCTAACTCTAACTGCCTCTCTAGCAAGACGTCGCTAAGCGTAGCTTTTGTGAGCGCAATAGCTCCCGAGCGCTGGCGCACCCGGTTGATATCAGCATCACCAGATTGGCCGGCCCGGATATCACACTCAGCACGAACAAGATACATTTCGGCTAGGCGAATGAGTGGAATGTTCTGGCCATACGTGCGCCATTTAATGGTGCGTAGCTGGCCGGCCCGGTTATTCCCATCACTCAAGTAGATGAGCTTCTTGGTTTGCAGAATCGGTAGATAATCGGTGCCACGCACATCAGGGCCAGATGGTGGACCATATAGGGCTGCGAAAGTGCTGTCCACTTCCACATCGCTACGGCCATACAGGATGCCTTGGTCACCGGTGGGGCTATAGCCCGCGAAAAAAGTGGCCAAGCCGCTATTGGCAGTACCCGCGTTGTTCTGGTCGTTTTGCTGAATCTCGAATAAGCTCTCCGCGCTATTGCGGTTAGCGAACACGGCGGCTAGGGTACCCGCCAGCGAAGCCCCGCTGTTGGCAATCACATCGTTGGCGGTGGCGCGGGCCGCAGTATAGTTGCCTTGCTGCAAGTACACGCGCGCCAGCAGTGCCTCGGCTGAATAAGAAGAAGCACGGGTGACGTTGAGTGCAGGCAGGCCTTTGATGGCAGCTTGCAAATCGCTTACTACCTGCGTATACACCTGCTCAACGGTGGCGCGGGGCAACTTGGTATCAGCTTGCCCGATACTGTTATTGGCGCTTAGGTTGAGGGGCACGCCATCCTGGGTATTGTTGCCGCCCCGCTGGTACTGCTGCGCGTAGAGGCGCACCAACTCGAAATACATGGCCGCCCGAATGAAGTGCATCTCACCCCGAAACTGCTGGCGTTGAGAACTATCGCTCACCACACTCAGGTTGGCCAGCACTAGGTTAGTTTGGTTGATATTAGCGTAAGCTGCCCGCCAAATTTCCAACGCATTAGAGATGCGCGAGTTCTGAATGTGGTTGCCCAACTGCGCATAGTTCTGAAATGAGCCCCGCCAAGTGATATAACCGTCGCCGGCCATTAGCTCAGGTACCAGGATGAGGTCGGTACCGTAGAGGCTTGAGTTGTCGAGCTGCGCGTAGCAGCCAACCACAGCCGCTCCTACTTTCTGCGACGTATTGAATGCCGTAGAGAGGTCGATGCTTTGTTGCGGCTCAATGTCGAGCGCGTCTTTGCATGCCGCCAAGCTTAAACCGAGCGTCAGCACTAGCGCTGATTTAACTAGTACATTTTTCATATTAATCAATAAGACAAACGATTAAAAGCCCATGTTCACACCCACCAGAAAGGTCTTCGGCAGCGGCGGGGTGTAGAAGTCGTGGCCCAACGCGATGTTGCCACTACTTGTTGCGCCAATGCCATTGCCCAAGCCGAATGTGTTTACCTCCGGGTCGTAGCCCGTGTACTTAGTGAAGGTGGCCAAGTTTTGCGCCGTGAGGTAGATGCGCACTGATTGTAGGTAGCCGCGCTTCACAAGGTCCACGGGTAGGGTATAGCCCAGCGTTACGTTTTTGATACGAAAGAATGAGCCATCTTGCACGAAGCGCGACGAGTTGCCAATGCCATTACCCGAGCCGAAACTTGCACTGGGTACATCGGTGATGTCGCCCGGCTTTTGCCAGCGGTTGAGCTGGTCTATCGTCTGGTTGTCGAGGTAATTATTAAAGCCAGTAGACTGATAAGTGCCGGCCGCATTATAGATATCGTTTCCGTAGCTAAACTGCCCTAATGCACTCAGGTCGAAGCCTTTGAAGCTAGCCGTGGTGGTAGCACCACCCGTAAATTTGGGATTAGGATTACCCACTTTCATATCGGGGGCGGCGGCGTAGTCTTTGCTAGCCGAGCCGTCGGCCTGGGTATACAAGGCATCGCCAGTGGCGGGGTCTACACCCGCATAGCGCTTGGTGTAAAACACACCCAGCGGCTCGCCCTGCGTCACGCGGCTGACAACACCGCCGCCCGGAATGATGGGAGTGGCGAGCGAAGTAATCAGGTTGCGGTTGAACGACATATTGCCGCCTACGCTCCACTTAAAGTCACCATCCAGGATGCGGCTATTCAGGGCGATTTCTAGACCACGGTTGCGTAGCGAGCCCACATTCTGGGTAGCGTTGCTGAAGCCAGTGGCCAATTGCAACTGGCGATTGAGAAGCAGCTTATCAGTGTTCTTTTGGTAGAGGTCTACCTCACCAGTAATACGGTTTTGCAGGAAACCAAACTCCACACCCAAGTCGGTTTGCTTGGTGTTTTCCCAAGTCAGCGTCTGGTCACCTAGGGCGGCCCCGATAAAGGTGCCCGACTGGTCGGCATAGGGAAGGGCCGACACCAGGCTACGCGACGAGAAGTTGCCAATCTCCGCATTGCCGGTGAGGCCGTAGCTGGCCCGCAGCTTCAGGAAATTAATGATGGCATTACCCTTCAGAAAGCTTTCTTCCGAAATTAAATAACCTACCGAAGCAGCGCCGAAAGTGCCGTAGCGGCGCTCGGTGCCGAAGCGCGACGAGCCATCGAGACGGGCGCTACCACCCACCAGATACTTTCCTTGGAAGGTGTAGTTGGCTCGTGCAAAGTAGGAGAGTATCGAGTAGCCGGTGCCCGACGAGCCCGAGCCGCCGGTCTTCACGGCTGCGCTATTAATACGTGTGAAGTCGCTGGTGGGGAAGCCCCGGCCCTCGGCCGAGGTTACCCGCGTATCGGAGCGCTGATAGGACTCACCTACCAGCACGTCGAGGTGGTGGTCGCTGCTAAAGTCGCGGGCGTAGGTAGCCGTGTTGTTGTTGGTGTAATTAACTACCTGCGTTTGGGAACTAAGGGCATAGCCCGTGGCAGCTCCAGTTTGGGTACCCGCACTGCGCACCAGGTCTTCGTTTAGATTTAGAAAATCGCCACCGACTTCCGTGCGCAACGTTAATCCCTTTACGGGTACAAAATTGAGATACGCCGAGCTGAACGAGCGGTAAGTGCCAGCGCGGTTGCTACCCAACGCTTGGTCAATCAAGGCGTTGTAATAAATGGTTTGGGCGTTGAGCAAGCCCGTAGTGGGGTCGTACACGGGCTGGGTAGGAGCCAATGCATTGAGTTGTAGGGGGTTTGAGAAATCATTGTCGCCCGCTACCCGGTCGTTTACCGTGCGAGCGAGCGAAGTATTGATGCCCACCCGCAGGTTGTCTAAGATGCTATGGTCGAGGTTGACCCGGAGGCTACCCCGCCGAAAACGGTTGCCCACAATGATGCCTTTCTGGTCATTGAAGGTGCCGCTGAGGTAGAAGCGCGTCTTGGCGTCGCCGCCGCTTACGCTAAAATCGTACTGCGCCACGTTGGCCCCGCCGCCAAATAGCTTATATTTACCTTGGTTGCGAAAAGCCTGGTCGCTCCAGTTAGTATCGTAGGGCGAATTATAATCGAGTCCGAAAAAGTTGGTGAACGCACGGGGCAGGCTGGCCTGCGTAGCATAGCCTCCATTGATGAGCGATTCGCCTAATAACTCGTTGTACTGCGAGGCATTCAGAAACTGCCGCTTGCGAGTAGGCGCGCTAATACCGTAGTAGTAGCCCGCCGTTACTTTAGTCTGGCCTTGCTTGCCCTTGCGGGTTGTAATGATAATGACGCCGTTGGAAGCCCGCGAGCCATAGATTGCCGAGGCCGAAGCATCTTTTAGGATGCTAATGCTTTCGATGTCATTGGGGTTGAGGTCGGCTAGCGGGTTTAGCGGCTCGGTGCTGGCCTGCGACTGGTCTTGCGAAGTTACCGGGATGCCATCGATGACATATAGCGGCTGGTTAGACGCTGATACCGAAGAGGTGCCACGCACTTGGATATTGAGCCCCTGGCCCAGCTTGCCGCTGCCTTGGTTGATGACTACTCCCGGCGTGCGACCCTGAATGGACTGCTCGAACGACTGCACCGGCTGGTTTTGCACTACGCTGCCGGATAGTTGAGTTACCGAGCCAGTAATATCGGCTTTAGTCTGTGACCCGTAACCTACAACTATAGCTTCGTTTAGCGCGGTGGCGCTGGTGGCCAGCGTCACGTTCACGGTGCTGCGGCTGCCCACTACCACGGTCTGGGTGGTGTAGCCGATGGAGCTCACGATAAGCGTAGCCTGGGGCTTAACCGATAGCGAGAAGTTGCCGTCGGCCCCGCTGCTGACCCCGTTGGTGGTGCCGCGCTCCACCACGGTGGCGCCCGGAATGGCGTTGCCGTCGGCCCCCACCACGCGGCCGCTGACCACCTGGGTCTGCGCCAGCGCCGGCAGGGCCGCCACCACCAAAATTGGCGTTAAAAAATTTCTCATAGGTAAGGAAAAGGTAAAAAAAGTGACAGTGAGAAGCGTAGCTAAGCGGTTTTGCTATTTGCTAATACCCAGGCAAAATAGCTGGCTGCAAATAAAGTGCATATCAGTTAAAATCACCTTTAAAATACGAATTACTACGTAAAAAATAGCGCTGTCTGCGGGTGGCTGGGGGTTAATATAGCTGGTGCCAGCACCGAAAGGCAGTTTTTTAGGCCGAATGCCTGCTAAGCATTACGCAACAAAAGCAGCACTTGCGCGCTGCTAACCAGTAGAAAGCCCCCTACTGAAAAAGGCCCGCGACTTGTGTCGCGGGCCTTTTTCAGTAGGGGGCTTTCTAGAATGATTAATAGCCTAGTAGCCGGCGTTTTGGGTCAGGTTGGGGTTGGCATTGATTTCGCGCAGCGGAATGGGAAACACCAGCTTGGGCGAGTTCCAGGCGAAAGTGGTGTTGGCCAGCGGGTCGAAAGCCGACTCCTGGTTGCGCTTGAGGTCGCCGAGGCGGAAGCCTTCGAAAGCCAGCTCCAGGCGGCGCTCCTTGAGGATGGCCGGCAGCGTGAGCGCCGTGAGCACGGGCAGTTTGGCCCGAGTGCGAATGGCGTTGATATCGGCCAGGGGCGCGGCCCCCACGGTGGTGCCGGCCCGGAAGTTGGCCTCGGCGCGGGTCAGGTACATCTCGGCCAGGCGCAGGAGCTTGATGTTGCCATAAAGCACGTCGTACTTGTTGGTGTACGTGGCCGTGGTGTTGGTAGTGAGCAGGTTGCGGCGGGTGTCGCCCGCCTCAAACCGCTGCACAAACTGGGGCAGCACGTTAACATCGGCCCGGCGCGTTACCGAGTAAAACACGTTTAGCTGGTTGGTGCCGCTTTGCGAGGAAAACTGCACCGCGAAGACGTCCTCCGCCGAGTTGCCCAGGGTGGTGGTGGTTGACACGAAGTTGTCGGCGTAGTTAGCGTTCAGCGAGTACTTGCCCGAGGCGATGACGCGGTTGGCCGCGCTGGCCGCATTCGCAAAGTCACCTTGTTGCAAATACACCCGCGCCAGCAGGCCCGCGGCTGCGGCGCGCGTGGCATACACGCCGTTGCTCACCGGCAGGGCCGCCTCGGCGGCCACCAAGTCGCTGATAACCTGCGTGTACACTTCGGCCACGGTGTTGCGGCTCACCTTGCTGGCATCCGAAACGGTGGTGGTGGGCGTGAGCACCAGCGGCACGCCGGGGTTGGCGCTGGGCGTGCCGTCGTTCCAGGCCTTGGCGTAGAGGCGCACCAGGTCGAAGTACATCAGCGCCCGCAGGAAACGGGCTTCGCCTTCGCCGCTGGCCTTTTTGGCGGGCGTGTCGAGCTTGTCGAGGTTGGCCAGCACGTTGTTGGCGCGGTTGATGAGGTCGTAGCCGCTTATCCACACCCCCGACACCGTGCCGTTGGTAATGAGCAGGTTTTTGCGCTGGGCCTGCTGCGGGTCGCTGAAGGTGCCCACAAACTGCTCGTCGCCGTTGTCGGCCAGCAGGTCGGAGGTCATTTGCAGGTAGCCGGCGTAGCCCTGGGCGCTTTGCAGGCTGGCATAGCAGCCAATGAGGGCGGCCTGCACGTCGGTAGAGGTGGTAAGTGCGGCGCCCGCGTCGATGGAGCTGACGGGCTGCACGTCCAGCTTGCTGTTGCAGCCAGCCAGGCCACCCGTGAGCAAGCTGACAGCCAGGAGCCCGAGTACTATATTTTTCATAAATAATTGATTAGCAAGAAGATGTAGCCAGTGGCTTAAAAGCCCAGGTTGACGCCCACCGTGTAGGTGCGGGGCTGGGGCGCGGTGTAGAAGTCGATGCCCTGGTTGATGTTGCTCTGGGTGCGGTTGCCCGCGCCGGTTACCAGGGTGCCGCCACCGGTGAGGTAGTCGGTGCTTACCTCGGGGTCCCAGCCAGCGTACTTGGTGAAGGTCAGCAGGTTGAGGGCCTGCACAAACACGCGGGCCGATTGCAGGAAGCCGCGCTGCGCCAGGGCGCTGGGCAGGTTGTAGCCCAGCAGCACGGTGCGCAGGCGCCCGTAGTCGCCGTTGCGCACAAAGCGTGATGACTGGCCGGTGCCGTTGCCGCTGAGGTAGCTGGCCTTGGGCACGTTGGTGAGGTCGCCGGGCTTTTGCCAGCGGCTGAGCTGGTCGCGGGTCTGGTTGTCGGGCCCGTTGTTGAAGCCCACCGAGTAGAACTGTGCGCCGCCGTCGTAAATCTGGTTGCCGAACACGCCCACAATGGTCGCTGACAAGTCAAACCCCTTGAGCGAGAAGGTGTTGGTGAAACCGCCCGACCAGGTGGGGTTGGGGTTGCCCACCGGCACGTAGGTGGCGGCGTTGATGTCGGGGGTGGTGCCGCGGTCCAGGGTGCCGTCGGCGTTGGTCTTATTTAGATAGTAGAGCGCGTTGCCGTTGGCGGGGTCCACGCCCGCGTATTCGGGCCCGATGAACTCGCCCAGCGGCTGGCCCACCTGCGCCCGGTTGAGAAAGCTGCCCAGGATGTCAGGCCCGGCCAGGTCCAGGATTTTATTCTTGTTGAGGGCCGCGTTGAAGCTCGTGGTCCAGGTGAAGGCCCCGATGAAGTTGCGGGTAGTGAGCACGAATTCGATGCCTTTATTCTCCAAACTACCCACGTTGCCAAACTGGCTGGTGAAGCCCGTGGTACTCGGCACCGATTGCGAAAGTGCCAGGCCCGTAGTGCGCTTGCGGTAAATGTCGATTTCGCCGCTGATGCGGTTGTCGAGGAAGCCGTATTCCAGGCCGCCATCCACCTGCGTCGTCGATTCCCAGCTCAGGTCGGGGTTGCCGAGCTGCGAGGGCCGCTGGCCCGACGCCCCCACGTAGCTAGAGCCGATGGAGGTAAACAGCGTCTGGTACACCGAGTTACCAATATTTTGGTTGCCCGCCTTGCCAATGCTGGCACGCAGCTTCAGGGTGCTCAGCACCGGGTTGTCTTTCAGGAAGCTTTCTTCCGTGACCAGCCAGCCCACCGAGGCGGCCGGGAACACGCCGTAGCGCTTATTGGGCCCGAAGCGTGACGAGCCATCGACGCGGGCACTGCCGCCCACCAGGTACTTGCCGGCAAAGGCGTAGGAGCCCCGTGCGAAGTACGAAACCAGCGTGTTGCCGGTGCTGTACGAGGTGCCCGCCGTGATTTGCGAAGCGTTGTCAATCGTTTTGTAGGCATCGGAGGCAAACTGCGTGCCCGTCACGCTGTTGCCGGTCAGGCGGCCTTCCTCATAGCTCGTGCCCAGGGTCAGGTCGAGGGCGTGGAGGTCACCAAAGGTTTTCTTGTACGATAAGTAGTTATTAACCACCACTTTGCCGTTGGTGGTGGCCGCATTGAACACCGAGCCGTTGGTAGGCCCGCTGTTGCGCGCGGTAAGGCGGCCCAGCACCTGGTTTTCGGTCTGGTTGATAACGTCCACGCCCAGCTCCGAGCGAAACAGCAGGTCCTTGGTCAGCTTAAACTGGCCGTACACGTTGCCCAGCAGCCGGTAGGCGGTGGTGGTGTACGAGCCGCCCTTAATGCTGAGCAGCGGGTTGTAGTAGAATGGAAACGTGGTGTTGGGCACGCCCGTGGCGGGGTCGAGCGAGCCGCTGAGCAGGCCCGTGCGCGGGTCGGTGAGCGGCGTGATGGGGGCCAGCGCCACAATCTGCATCGGCGAGCTAAAGGCGTTGTCGTTGGGCAGGCGGTTGTTCACGGTGCGCGACACGGCCGTGTTCACCCCAAACGACAGCCGCTCGGTGGCCTGCTGGTCGATGTTGAAGCGCACGTTGATGCGCTGGTACTTATTGCCCACCAGAATACCGTTCTGGTCGCTGTACTGGCCCGAGACGAAAAACCGCGTTTTCTCGGTGCCACCGCTGGCATTCAGGTCGTACTGCGAAAACGGGGCCCGCTGAAAGGCCTGGTTTTGCCAGTCCGTATTATAGGTAAGCGGGTCGGCCTGGCCGGCGGCGTAGGTGGTGAGGCGGGTAGTATTGGCGGCCACCGTGCGGCCCGAGTTTACGAGCGCCTCGGTGAGCAGGCCCACGTACTCCTGGTTGTTCAGAAAATCGCGCTTGTGGGTGGGCGAGCTCAGGCCGGTTTGGTAGCCCAGCGTGAAGCGCGTGGCACCAGCTTTGCCGCGTTTAGTGGTCACGATAACCACGCCGTTGGTGGCCCGCGAGCCGTAGATGGCCGACGCCGACGCGTCCTTCAGCACGCTAATGCTCTCAATATCATTGGGGTTGATGTCGCCAATGGGGTTGGTGGCCGCCGAAGTCGACGAGAGGTTGTCGGCCAGCACCGGAATGCCATCCACCACGTACAGCGGCTGCGCGTCGCCGCTGATGCTCGACACGCCCCGCACCCGCACCTGAATGCCCTGGCCCAGCTTGCCACTGCTGCTCTGGATAAACACGCCCGCCGCCCGGCCCTGAATGGCCTGCTCAAACGACTGCACCGGCTGGTTGCCCACGTCCTTGCTCGTCAGCTGCACCACCGAGCCCGTGAGGTCGGCCTTGCTCTGGGTGCCGTAGCCCACCACCACGGCCTCGGCCAGGTCGGTGGCATTGGCGGCCAGCGTCACGGTTACCGTGCTGCGGCCGCCCACGGCCACCGTTTGGGTGGCGTAGCCTACCGAGCTGATAACCAGCGTGGCGCCCGGCTGGGCAACCAGCGTAAAGCTGCCGTCGGCGTTGCTGCTCACGCCGTTGGTGGTGCCGCGCTCAACTACCGTGGCCCCCGGCACCGGGCTGCCGTCGGTGCCCAGCACCCGGCCGCCCACGGCCTGGGTCTGGGCCAGGGCCGGTAGGGCCGCCACCACGAGTAATGGGGTAAAAATGTTCCGCATACAGTAACTGGTAAAAAGGGTGATATAAAGAAGGCTTAGAAAAAACCAGGGTGGGTATAGGGAGGTGTTGCAAATAAAGGGGGTATAAGCAGAAAAAATATAATTTGCGAAAGAAAGTACCTAAAAAATTTACCCCAACTAGAGTTAAAAATGAGTATTTGTTTCAAATTACCCTAGTAGATAAAGGGGGTGTCCCCTAAAAAATGAAAATTATCTTTGTAGCGTTAGTAACCGTAAGCAAAGTGGGTAGCTATGCGCCGCTACTACCGGCCACCCCGTACCTTTGCCGCCACGCATGAAGCCAATTATTCACTACCTTACCACGGCGGCCCAGGTGGCCGACGCGGCCGCCCATTTTGCCACGCTGCCGCGCATCGGCATCGACCTCGAATTTGATGATAACCGCTACCGCTACGGTCGGCATCTGGCTTTAATTCAGGTATTTGACGGCGATGAGGTTTACCTTATCGACCCGCTGCCGCTGGAACCCGAGATGGCCGCCGGGCTGGCCCCGCTGTTTGCCGTGCTGCGCGACCCCGCCGTGGCCAAGGTGTTTCACTCGTGCAAGTCGGATATTCTGCTGCTCGACGAGCTGTTTGGCGTTACGTGCCGCACCATCGTCGATACCAGCGTGCAGTTTACGCTGCTGGCTTTGGAGGATAATAATATTTCGCTCGGCCGCCTCATTCAGAGCGAGTTAGGCTTTGAGGTGGACAAGGGTGAGCAGAAGTCGAACTGGCTTAAGCGTCCCCTCACCGAGGCCCAGAAGGAGTACGCCGCCAACGACGTGCTTTACCTGTTTGAGCTCACCGACCGCCTCACCCTGCGCCTGCAGGAGCAGGGCCGCGCCCAATGGGCCCAGGAAGAAAACCACGCCCTCGAAGCCGTGCGCTACGGCCGCGATGAGCTGCGCCCGCACCTGCGCCTGGCCGGCAAGTTTCGCATCGCCCCGGCCGAGCTGCCGCTGTTTCGCGAGCTGTACGCGCTGCGCGACCGCCTGGCGCGGCAGCTCGACCGCCCCAGCTACATGGTGCTCAGCAACGACCGGCTGGCTGAAATCACGCACCAGCCCATCGGCACGCCTAATGAGCTGCGCGCCGCCGGCGGCCTGCACCCCGAGCTCAAGCGCGCGCCCTACGCCGACGAGCTGCTGGCCCTGGCTACCGCCGACCTCGCCGCCGACGGCCCCCTACCTCCCGACCAGCGCCGGCCCGCGCCTTTCAAGCGCCGCTTTGGGGGCCCCATCGCCGCCAAGGCCGAGGCCCGCGAAACGCTGCTCACCACCCTCAAAAACTACCTGGCCGCCGACTACAGCCCCGTGCTGGCCAACACGGTGCTCAGCAACCGCCTCATCGGCGACGTGGTAGAGCAGGGTAGCCTGGCCGCCCTGCGCCCCTGGCAGCGCCAGCTGCTGGGCGAAACCGCCAGCCAGCACAGCCTCACCACCGCCGAGCTGGAGGAGCCGCTGCAAGGATAATTTTCGAATAGTCAATGAGTTAAAAACAGAACGTCCTGCTTCGGCAAGCGAACGCCAGATAAGCAGAACGTTCTGTTTTTATTCATACTTAGCGCGACAGATTAGGGATGCGGAACTGCACCCCCAGCGACGGAATGAACGTGACGCCGCTCAGCGAAGCCGTGCTGCCATCGAGCAAGGTGTAGTCGCCGTAATTCTGGTAGTAGACGCTGACGGCGGGCACCACGTACACGTATTTGTAGCCCAGCTTGAGGTTGAGAAACAGGCCGTAGGACGAGAAATTGCGGCTCTGGCGGGGCAGGTCGGGCAGCTTGCTGCCGCCCGTGCGGTTGTATAAGTTGCTGGGTGTGAAGCCGTAGCTCACCCACGAGTGCGCGTACACGGCCCCGTAGCTGATGGCCCCAATGCTCTCTTCGGGCCCAAACGACTGGCTGACGGTGAGCGGAATAAGCACGTCGTGACGCGAAGCCGACAACCCCAGCAGGTTGTTGAGGTCGCTGAGGAAGGAGATATTGGGCAAAGCAGCCCGCTGAATGGCGTATTGCAGGCCGATGCTGGCGTAGGTGGTGCCGCTGGCCGCGCCCCGCTCGGGGTTTTCAATCGAGCCGGTGGGGCCCAGCAATTGGTACTGCGTATCAAACACGTGCGAGCCGAAGGCGTACTTGTAGCCCACGTCGAGACGCGGCACCACGCCGTAGCGGATGCTGAGGTCGGCGGTGGGCTGCAGGGGGTCGAGCAGGTAAGCCAGGGCAGCCGTTTGCAGGCTACTTACGGTGCCCGAGTAGCGCACGGTATCGCCGCGGGCGGCCTGGCTGCCGAGCTGCCCCGCCGCGCTTTTCACCGCCGAGCCCGCCTTGCTGATGGGCGTCGAGCCCACGTTGAACCCCTGGTTGTAAGCCAGCCGAAACTCGCCCTGGGGCGTCACCTTGCCCGAGGTCGTGATGTTGCGCGGGGCCGTGCAGGCCGTGGCGGCCAGCAGGGCCAGCGCCCCCAGGCCAGCCAGCAACCGACGCCGGCGCGCCGCAGAAAGAACAGAAATCAGCATAAGAAACGGGATTAAACTGCGATGAGGGGGTCAAAACGAAAACCGGGCCAACCACCCCAACCAGGCCGCAAGAAACGCCCGGCCGCCAACCCAAATTGTTTTTTAATCGGCCAACGCCGCGCAGGCATCGACCCAAGCAGTGAGGTAGCGCGGACTTTTAGTCCGCGAATACCCAGCCTACTCAACTCACGGACTGAAAGTCCGCGCTACTGTGCACTGGCTGCAAAACCGCTCTGGGGGCTTACTTGCCGCCTGTTCCGCCTCCTCTCCCTCTTCTCATGACCATCCTCTACGGCGTGCCAGGCGAAGGCCTCGGCCACGCCACCCGCAGCAAAGTTCTCATTGCCTGGCTGTTAGCCCAGGGGCACGATGTGCGCGTGGTCAGCAGCTCGCGGGCCTTTGCGCTGCTTGATAAAACGTTTCCGGGCCGGGTGCTCGAAATCAAGGGCTTCCACATCGCCTACAAGGAGCTGGCGGTGTCGAAGTCGCGCACCATCGGCCTCACGCTGCGCAGCGCGCCCGAGGCACTGCAAACCAACTTCCGGCAGTACCGGCAGCTGCTGCACGGCTTTCGGCCCGAGGTGGTGATTTCTGATTTCGAGTCGTTCAGCTATTTCTTTGCCAAGCTCTTGCGGGTGCCGGTTATCAGCATCGATAACATGCAGATTATCAGCCGCGCCCACCTCAACGTAACGGTGCCCGCCGCCGAGCGCGAGCCCTACAACGTGGCGCGCTACCTGGTGCGGGCCAAGCTGCCCCGCGCCCGGCACTACCTCATTACCACGTTTTTTGAGCTGCCGCTGCGCCTGCGCTACGCCGAGCGCACTACGCTGGTGCCCAGCATTATCCGGCCCGAAATTCAGGCTGCCCAGCCCAGCAAAGGCGACTACGTGCTGGTGTACCAAACGGCCACCAACCAAACCAACCTGGTCGAGATTCTGCAGCAGCTGCCGGGGCAGGAATTCCGGGTTTATGGCTTCAACAAAGACGAGGCGCATGGCAACGTGCGGCTGCGGCCCTTCTCCGAGGCGGGCTTCATTGCCGAGCTGGCGGGCTGCCGGGCGGTGCTCACCAACGGTGGCTTCTCGCTGATTTCGGAGGCCGTGTACCTGCACAAGCCGGTGTGCGCGGTGCCCATTCCGGCGCAGTTTGAGCAGTGGCTGAACGCGGCCGAGATTGAGAAGCTGGGCTACGGGCGGCGCTTTGAGGAAATTACCGCGGCTAATGTGCAGGCTTTTTTGGCTGAGTTGCCGCAGTTTGAGGCGGCGCTGGCGAGTTATGCGCAGGCCGGCAACGAGGTGCTGTTTGCCCGCCTGGCCGAGGTATTGAACGATGTGCGGTAAGCTTTAGCTGGCACCGCAGGGCCGTGAGTCGGGTGAATGCAGTTTACAAAACGGCCCTGCGGTGCCAGCTAAAGCTTACCGCACAGCCCTACATTTGCAACTCCTCCTCTCTTCTTTCAACCCATGAGCTACATCGCAGCCATCCACGCCCGCCAGATTCTGGACTCGCGCGGCAATCCAACCATCGAAGTTGACGTAACTACCGACTCGGGCACCGTGGGCCGCGCGGCCGTGCCCAGCGGCGCCAGCACCGGCGTGCACGAAGCCGTGGAGCTGCGCGATGGCGACAAGGCCATTTACCAGGGCAAGGGCGTGCTGAAGGCCGTCGAAAACGTGAACACCACCATCGCCGAAGAGTTGGTGGGCTTCTCGGTGTACGAGCAGAGCCTGCTTGACAAAATCATGCGCGAGCTCGACGGCACCCCCAACAAGGGCAACCTCGGCGCCAACGCCATCCTGGGCGTGAGCC
>CAXTFI010000067.1:0-22295 GCA_964243255.1 uncultured Hymenobacter sp. | reverse complement strand
GTCGTTGAGGCTGCCGTCGTAGGGCACGCCATCCACCACCAGCAGCGGGTCGTTGGAGCCCGAGAGCGAGCGGTTGCCCCGGATGCGGATAACCGGCGCCTGGCCCGGCGTGGTGCTGGAGCTCGACACCGTGATGCCCGCCGCGCGGCCCTGCAGGGCCTGGCCCACGTTGGCCACCGGCACGTCGCGCAGCTGCTCGTCGCTCACCGTGGAGATGGCGCCCGTTACCTGGCTTTTCTTTTGGGTGCCGTAGCCCACCACCTGCACCTCGTTGAGGGCCTGGGTTTCGGGCACCAGCTGCTCGCTCAGGGAGGTGCGCTGGCCCACGGCCACTTCCTTTTTAGCATAGCCTACCGAGCTGATAACCAGTATACTACTGTTATCGGGCACCGTCACGGTGTAGTTGCCGTCCACGTCGGTGGTGCCGCCCGTGGTGGTGCCTTTCACAATCACCGTCACGCCGGGCAGGCCCTCGCCGCTGTCGGAGGTGATGCGGCCGGTTACGGGGTGGGGGCCGGTGGTGGCTACGGGCGCTTGGGCCAGGGCGGCGGCGGGGGCCAGGCTGCCCGTGAGCAGCAGCAGCGACACCAGCCGCGACCACTTCCAGCCCCGATACGAGCCAGACAAGGGTATGCGTGTGTTCATGGGTTGGGAAACTTGAAAAGTGAAAAGACTTGGCAGAACCCAGCCACCACCTGGCAAGCTGAGCAAGCATAACTAACAGATTAACAAGCGATTACGCGAACAGGCCGGCGAGCAGCATTACCTATGCAACATGCTGACAATCAGAATCCTATGGAATTGCCCCCGTCCACGGGCAGCGACACGCCCGTGATGTAGCGCGCCGCCTCGGAGGCCAGGAACACGGCCGCGTGGCCAATGTCCTCGGGCCGGCCAAACTCGCCCATGGGGGTGCGGCGCAGGGCGCGGGCGCGGCGCTCGGGGTCCGAGCCCATAGCGGTGCGGCTCATCTCGGTTTCGATAAAGCCGGGGGCAATGGCGTTTACGCGCACGCCCTGGGTTGAAAATTCGGAAGCCAGCACCCGCACCATGCCCTCCAGGGCCGCCTTGGAGGCCGCGTAGGCCACCACCCGGTCGATGCCGTAGTAGGCGGCCATCGACGAAATCATGAGAATACTGCCGCTGCGCCGGGGCAGCATGCGCCGGGCGGCGGCGCGGGTCAGCGCAAACACGGCGCTCAGGTTGGTGTGAATAATGCGGCTGAACTCGTCGTCGGTGACTTCGAGCGCGGGCTTCTTCAGGTTGATGCCGGCGTTGTTGACCAAAATATCGAGGGGGCCGTGGGTGGCCTCCAGCCCGGCCACCAGGCCATCAAGCGTGGCCAGGTCGCTGATGTCGTTGACCAAGTAATGGGCGCGCGCGCCCAGCGCGCGGGCCGAGGCCTGGAGCACCGCTTCCCGGCGGCCCGTGATGATGACCGTGGCCCCGGCCGCCACCATGCAGCGGGCTATTTCGAGGCCGATGCCCGTGCCGCCCCCCGTGACGAGCGCCACCCGCCCGGCCAGCGAAAACACGTTGGGCTGGGGCGCGGCAAGGGTAGCAGCGTGGCCGTTGGCCGAGAGTACGGAAGCATCCATAAGAAAATCATAACAGTTTGAATAATTATTTACCTAACCCTCAGCTACTTAAGCTGATACAGCTGCACCAGCTGCTTTACCTCGGCCAGCGAGCGGGTGGGCGGCACCAGCGGGGCCGGCAGGGGCTGGTGCGCTAGCGTTTGGAAGTAGAGCACGCAGGCATCGCGCCACCACAGGGCCTCCCTGTGCTGGGTTTGGAGGCGGGCCGCCACGTCGGCATACAGGGCGGGGTCGAGGGCGGGGCGGGCGGCGGCCCACTGCTGCTGCAGCCACAGCACCGAGTCGGCCCCGGTGTAGTAGCGCACGCACAGCTCGTTCCAGAGGGTGCGGCCGGTGCGCAGCGGCTGCGCCCACGGCACGTGGTGAAACCAGAGCAGGTAGTTGAGCGGGCAGGTGCGGGCGTCGCCCCACTCCTGCTGCACCTCGGGCTTGTACAGCGCCAGCGCATTGCTGCCCCGCGCCGTGCGGTCGAAGCCCAGGCCCAGCGAGTCGGCCCGGTGGTAGTACACGGCCGTCCAGTCGGGCCGGCCGGCGGTGGCCAGCCAGGGCTGCGGGCCGTAGTGCAGGCTCTCGCCCATAATGTGGTGCAAGCCCAGCGGCGTGGTGTAGCGCACGTAAATGCTGCGCGACTGCCCCAGCATAGTGGCCAGCGTGCGCACGGCGGCGGGCTCGGTGGTCAGCGTCATGCGGGTCCATTCCTGGGCAATGGCGGCGGGGCTCAGGGTGTGGTCCCAGGCCAGGCGGCCGAAGGCGTACCAGTTGGCCTGGCCCACGGGGTGGCCGGTCCAGTTGCGGTCGGCCCCGATGTTGGCCACGCCCGCCAGGCCGCTCAGCGCGTGGTGGTCGGCGGTGCCATCCACCACCTTAGCCACCGTCGAGCCGGGGCCGTGGGCGTAGGTGTCGGCCGCCAGCACTTCTTTGATGAGCGGCCCCAGATACACGAGGTGGGTGGCAAAGCCCAGGTACTCCTGGGTGAGCTGCACCTCCAGCAGCAGCGGCGTGCGCGGCATGGCCCCAAACAGCGGGTGAAACGGCTCGCGGGCCTGAAAATCAATCGGCCCGTTTTTCACCTGCACCAGCACCTTGGGGTCAAACCTGCCGTCGAGGGGCTGAAAGTCCTCGTAGGCCTGCGCAAAGCGGTCGCCGCTGCCGGCCTTGTACACAAACGCGCGCCACATCACCACGCCATCGTGGCGGCCCAGGCTCTGGGCCAGCATGTTGGCCCCATCGGCGTGGGTGCGCTGGTAGTCCTGCGGGCCGGGCTCGCCCTCCGAGTTGGCCTTCACCAAAAAACCCCCGAAATCGGGAATAGCCCGGTAAATCTCATTCGATTTGGCGGCCCACCACTGCCGCACGCCGGGGTCGAGGGGGTCGGCGGTAGCCAGCCCGCCCACTACCTTGGGCGCGGCCCACAGCACCGACAAATACACCCGGATGCCGTAGGGCCGCAGCACGCCCGCCAGGGCCGCCACCTTGGCCAGGTACTCGGCCGAGAGGTAGCGGGCGCTGGCATTTACATTGTTGAGTACCACCCCGTTAATACCCACCGAGGCATTGGCACGGGCGTAGTCGGTGTAGCGCGGGTCGAGGCGCTCGGGCAGCTCGTACCACTGCCAGATGCTGGAGCCCGCGTAGCCGCGCTCCACGGTGCCATTGGGGTTGTCCCAGTGATTGAGCAGCCGCAGATTGATGCGCGGGTTGCTGCGCAGGTCGAGGCCGGCCAGCGGCTGGCGCGTTTGCACCTGCCGTAGCAGCGCAAACGCCCCGTAGAGCACCGCCCGGTCGGTGCGGCCCGTAATAACGAGGTTATTCTTTTCGGAGAAAATACGGTAGCCCTCGGGCTTTAGCGGCTGGCCCTGGGCGCTGGCCTGGGCAGCTACGCGCAGCACGACGCCCCCCGTGCGGCCGCCCGCGGCGGCCACTACCGGCACGGGCTGGCCCAGCAGCCCGCCCAGCCCGCGCCGCAGCTCGGCGCTGGCCGCCCGCAGCACCGCCGACGTGCCGGGGCTGGCCACGAATTGCGCCGCCCGCGCATATTGCTGGCGCTCAGTTGCATTAGCAATCCGGTCGTACTTCAGCCACAGCCGGTAGCCGTCGTCGGCCCGGCTGGGCGCGGCGGCTACCACGAGTAGCAAAAGCAAAAACGCGCTGCGCAGCAACATGGCAAAGTGGGTGGGGAATGACAGAAAAGAAGGCAGCCGGTAACCGCGTAGTCTAGCGGGCCGCGTAAGCCGCCTCGGCGGGCACCGCAGCCGCGGTGAGGCTGCGGCGCAGGCCGTATTCGAGGCCGCGCAGCTCGGCCAGGCCGCGCAGGCGGCCGATGGCTGAGTAGCCGGGGTAGGTTCGTTTGGCGGTGCTTAGGTCGTCGAGCATCTGGTGGCCGTGGTCGGGGCGCATGGGCAGGGCGGTGGTTTCTTCACCCGCAGCCGTGCGGCGCAGCTCCTCCGCCACCAGCGCCCGCACCACGGCGTACATGTCCACGTCGCCGGCCAGGTGGTCGGCCTCGTAAAAGTTGCGCGGGTTGGCTTCGCGCTTGGTGCTGCGCAGGTGCACGAAGTGGATGCGCGCGCCAAAGCGCTCGGCCATGCCGGGCAGGTCGTTGTCGGGCCGCACGCCCAGCGAGCCGGTGCAGAGCGTGAGGCCATTGGCGCGCACCTCGCAGGCAGCCAGCAGGTTAGCCAGGTCGGCCTCGGTGCTCACCACGCGGGGCAGGCCCAGCAGCGGAAAGGGCGGGTCGTCGGGGTGAATGCCCAGCCCAATGCCCACTTCCTCGGCCACCGGGGCCACCTGCCGAATGAAGTAGTGCAGGTTGGCCGTAAGGGCAGCGGCATCAACCGCCTGGTAGTCATCCAGGTAGGCCTGGAAGCTGCTAAGCTCAAAGGCTTCCTCCGAACCGGGCAAACCCAGCAGCGTGGTGTTGGTGAGCTGGGCCACGGCGGCGGCGCTCATGCCGGCAAACTGCCGCCGGGCAGCCTCGGCCACGGCGAGCTCGTAGTCGGCCTCGGCACCGGGGCGCTTGAGAATGCACAAGTCAAACACGGCAAAGTCCTGCCACACAAAGCGCAGCGCCCGCGAGCCATCGGGCATTTCGTAGCTCAAATCGGTGCGCGACCAGTCGAGCACGGGCATAAAATTGTAGCACACCGTGCGAATGCCGCAGGCCGCCAAATTGCGTAGCGACTGCTGGTAATTGGCAAGGTATTCGTCGCGGCTGGGCCGGCCCTTTTTGATGTCCTCGTGCACGGGCAAACTCTCCACTACTGCCCAATGCAGGGCCGAATGGGTGTGGTTGGCGGCCTCAATGAGCTGCTGCCGGGCCTGGATTTCGGCCACCGGCCACACCGCGCCCACGGGCAGCTGGTGCAGGGCCGACACCACGCCCGTGCAGCCCGCCTGCCGGAGGTCGAAGAGGGAAACCGGGTCGGCCGGCCCAAACCAGCGCATAGTGTGCAGCATGGCAGCGTTAGTAGAATAGTGCAATTTCTTACCTGCCACAGCACGCTGGCTCACCTATCGGTAAGCAGGCCGCCCGCAGCAGGTTGGGGTGGAATCTGAATCAAATGTAAAGGCAGTGTTAGCAGTTCTTAAAACCTAAAACGCTTAAAATCAGGCAAAATTCTATCAAAAACTATCGGCAACGTTTTCGCAAACGTTGCCGATAGGTAATTTTTGCAAAATATTTTTTTAGGTATTACATTCGGCAGGCTACTTTGCAGCCCACCACCGACCTTCGCTTTATCTAACTTTCATCCTACCCTGGTACTATGGTTAAATGTGTGAAGTGCGGCCTGGCCGACGACGTGCTGAAGGCGGGCTTTGTGCGGGGGCGGCAGCGTTATTTTTGCAAGGCCTGCGAATACCATTTCACGGCCGATAAGCCGGCCGGTACGCCCAGCCGCAAGCGCCACCACGCCACCATCGCCGACGTGGCCCGGCAGGTGGGCGTGGCCCCCTCCACGGTGTCGCGGGCGCTCAATGGCCACTCCGACATCAGCTCCCTCACGCGGCAGGCCATCCTGGACGCGGCCCGGCAGCTCGACTACCAGCCCAACCTACTGGCCCAGAGCCTGAAAAACCGCGCCACCAACACCATCGGCGTGGTAATCCCGGACCTGGAGCGGCCGTTTTTTGCCACTGCCGTCAGCGGTATTCAGCAGGTGGCCACCGAGGCGGGCTACCGGGTCATGATTTGCCAGTCGAAGGAATCGTATGCCACGGAGGTGAGCAACGTGCAGGCGCTGGTGGCCAGCCAGGTCGACGGCCTGCTCATCTGCCACTCGCGCGAAACCGAGAATTTTGACCACATGAGTTCCAAGGCCTGCCGCGATATCCCCATCGTGCACTTCGACCGGGTGTACAACCAGCAAAACGTGTCGCGGGTGATGATAGACGACTGGAGCGGGGCCTTTGCCGTGACCGAGCACCTGGTGCTCGAAGGCTGCCGGCGCATTGCTATTTTGGCGGGGCCGGCGTCGCTGCTCATCAGCCAGCAGCGGCAGGCGGGCTACCAGGGCGCGCTGCGCAAACACGGCCTGCCGGTGCTGGCTGAATTAATTGCGCACATCAATTTCCGGCCGGCCTCGGCCGTGGCTTGCCTCGACGCCTGGCTGGCCCTGCCCAACCCGCCCGACGCCATTTTTGCCATCAACTACACCAATGCCTTCGACCTGATACTGGCGCTGAAAAACCGGGGCCTGCGCGTGCCCGAGGACATGGCCATCGTGGGCTTTGGCGACGAGTTTCTGGCCAGCCTCATCGAGCCCGGCCTCACCACCGTCGACCTGCACCCCTACCGCATCGGCCAGCAGGCGGCCCGCCTGTTTCTGGAGCAGGTGCAGCTGCAAGAGCGCTTTCAGCCCCGCACCTGCGTGGTAGCCAGCGAGTTGATTATCCGGCAGTCGTCGCTGAAAGGGAAGGGCGAGGGGTTTCAGCTGGCTATTTAGCTACAAGAGAATGTGGAGCAGAAATAATAGGTACCCCGTAATCTAAAAAGAACGTCATGCTTCCCTGCGTTCAGCATGACGTTCTTCTTGTGTGGCTACCCCATTCGATAGCCGATATCCCTCCCGCTAAAAGCTCTGCACGATGTTATTATGCAGCGTGCGCGGGCTCCAGTAGCCGCTGGCGATGATGCGCCGGATGGTGAAAAGCGGGTCCTGCTGGTCGCGCTTTTCGGCCAGTGAAAAAGCCGCCACGAAACCGCGCTTTTTCAATTCCGGGAAAGCCTGCTCGTTCCAAAGGCCGAAGGGGTAGGCGAAGTAGTTGATTTTCTTGCCCGTGATGTCTTCCAGGGTTTTGGTGGGCTTGTCGATCTGCGTCACCCAGTCCTGGCCCTGGTATTTTTTCACGTTGTGGTGGTCCCAGGTGTGCGAGCCAATCTGGTTGCCCTCGGCCGAGAGCTGCCGCACCATGTCCTTGCTCATGTAGTGCGGGCGGCCCAGGCTCACGGTCATCACAAAGTACACGCCCTTGTAGCCGTACTGGCTGAGCGTGGGCCGGGCAATGGTAAACTGGTCGAGGTCCGTGTCGTCAAAGGTGAGCATCACCGGCTTGCTGGGCAGCTTGGCCCCGGTGGTGAGGTAGGCATACAGCTGGTCGGGCTGAATGGTGTGGTAGCCGCTGTCGGCCAGCATTTTAATCTGAGCCTTGAAGGCGGCGATGGGCACGATGTAGTCCTTGGCGCCTTTCGAGTCGCGGGCGGTCCAGTCGCGAATCTGGTGGTAGCACAAAATCGGCACCTGCGGCCGGGCGTAGATGGCGGCCGCGTCGCCGGCCTTGGCGGCCGGGATGGTGCTGGGGTCGGGGCCGGGCTTGGCATTGGCTTCGTCGGCGGCCACGGCGGCGGTGCCCGAGGTGGGCGCAGCCTCGTCGATTTTGGCCGAGTCGGTTTTGCCCATACCCTCGGCGGTGGAAGGGGTTTTGGCTTCGCCGGTGGTGGCGGTTTTGGTGTCGCAGGCCGTCAGGGCCAGGGTAGCGGCCAGCAGGCTGGTGGCAGAGAACAGGGTTTTCAAGAAAACAGAAAAAATGCCGGCGGGGCGCGACGGCGGACGAGAAGCGTACTTTTGCACAAAGCAACAACCCCCACAGCGGATGAACAAACTACACGGTACCGGCGTGGCCCTGGTAACGCCCTTTACCTCCACCGGTGCGGTCGATACGGCCGCCTGGCAGCGCCTGCTCGACTTCACGATTGCCGGCGGCGTAGAGTACCTGGTTATTAATGGCACCACGGGCGAGTCGCCCACCGTTACTTCCTCAGAAAAGACTGATTTACTGCGCATTGCGCGCGAGTACGTGGCCGGCCGCGTGCCGCTCGTGTACGGCATTGGCGGCAATGACACGGCCGCCGTGGCCCAGCAGCTGCGCGACACGGACCTCACCGGCGTGGTGGCCATCCTGTCGGCCAGCCCGGCCTACAACAAGCCCAGCCAGGCGGGCTTAGTGGCTCATTACCAGCACCTGGCCGATGCCGCGCCCCTGCCCCTGCTGCTCTACAACGTGCCCGGCCGCACGGGCTCCAACCTCAGCCCGGAAACTACGCTGCGGCTGGCCCAGCACCCCAACATCATGGGTATTAAGGAAGCCAGCGGTAATATGGAGCAGTGCCTGGCTATATTAGCCAATAAGCCGGCCGATTTCTTATTTTTGAGCGGCGACGATATGCTTACGCTGCCACTCATTGCCTGCGGGGGCCAGGGCATTATCTCGGTAATGGCCAATGCGTTACCGCGTAAATTTAGCGACATGACCCGCGCCGCGCTGGCCGGCGACTTTGCCCGCGCCCAGCAGCTACTATTTGGTTTGGTGCCCCTCAACCCGCTGCTGTATGAAGAAGGCAACCCCGTGGGCGTGAAGGCGGCCCTGGCCCTGCAAGGGGTGTGCGAGCCCGCCGTGCGCCTGCCGCTGGTGGCCGCCAGCGCGGGGCTACTGGAAAGGATTAAGCTACTACTCTAACCCGACTTAGCTAATGAAACTCACCAAAGTAACCGACTCTATTTTCACCGTCGAGGATTTTCTCACCCGCGCCGAGTGCTTGCAGTATATTGTTCGCAGTGAGGAAGTTGGCTACGAACTGGCCCAGGTAAACACGGCCGGCGGCGCCAAGGTCAAAACGGCCGTGCGCAACAACAGCCGGGCGTTTTTTACCAGCGAAGAGCTGGCCGAAACGCTGTGGGCCAAGCTACGGCCCTTCGCGCCCGCGCAGCTGGGCAACAGCACCGCCTGCGGCCTCAACGAGCTGTTTCGCTTTTACCGCTACCAGCGCGGGAACAAGTTTAAGGGGCACTACGATGAGAGCTACATTCGCAACGAGCAGGAAGCCAGCTACTTCACCTTCATGGTGTACCTGAACGATAATTTTGAGGGCGGCGACACCACGTTTCGGGGCGTGCGCATCCGGCCCCGGCAAGGCATGGCGGTTATTTTCCTGCACAGCCTCTACCACGAGGGCAGCGAAGTGACGCAGGGCGTGAAGTACGTGCTGCGCTCGGATGTGATGTACCGCACCGAGCACTAATGAGCGGGCCCAGGGCCGGCGGCCCCCTCCTCCACCGGCCGGGTGGCCACGGCTATTTTAGAATCGGCCGTGCCGTAGTACAGTAGCCAGCGATTTTTGAAGCGCACTAAGCCCTCTATAAAAACCACCTGGTTTACCTGGCCCGTGGTTTCGTAGGGGCGCTCGGGGCGCAGAAAATACGTGGCGGTGCGCTGGAGCAGCCGGGTCGGGTCTTGGCGGTCAAACAGGGCCTGCCCGGCCGCGTAAGTGCCCGCCGGCAGGGCCTTGTCGCCGAAGGCGGGCTCGTTGCGGCCGTTGTAAAGCAGCCGGATGCCCTGGTCGGTGAGCATGGCGGGCGGCCCCGACTCTACCAGGTCGCTGTCGAACTTGCCGGCGCGGGTGGGCAGCACCACCTTCAGGTCGGGCACGGTGGCGGCAGTGCTGCGCAGCGGCACGGGGGGCCGCTCGCCGGCCGCCATTTCCAGGGGCGTCCAGTGAAGGAGGTCGTCGGAGGTGGCCAGCCAGATTTGGGTGTCGCCCCAATACATCCAGTACTTGCCCCTGATTTTGGCGGCCACTATGCGGCCATCGGCCTCGTAGCGCGAAACGATGGAGCCCGACTTGGCCCATTTATCGAGGTACTTGCCGCCGTAGGCCTGCGCAAACGCGTTGCCGTACTTGGTCCAGTGCCGCAGGTCGGGCGAGGAGGCCACGTGCAGGCGGGCCAGGTGGCCGTCGTAGGCCGTGTAGGTGAGGTAATACAGGTGGTTGGGGCCTTCTACCAGGCGCGGGTCTTCGGTGCCGCCGGGCCACTCGTAGGGCCGCTGGGCGTCGGGGCCGGGGAAGAGCACGGGCTCCGGCTGCCGGGCAAAGTGAACACCGTCGGCGCTGGTAGCCAGCCCGATACGCGAAGCCTTGGCGAATTTACCCACCAGGTTTTCGGCCCGGTACAGCATCCACACCTGGCCATCTTTTATCGTTACGGCCGGGTTAAACACGTCTTTTTCCTCCCACCGCACCGGCTGTTTTAGGATGGGGTCCTGAAAGCGCCCGACCGGGCTGGGCCCCATAATAGGGTTGATGCTATCCGCTTTGGTGAAGTCCAGCAGCGCCCAATCAGCTTGGGCTGGCGTAGCCGTGGCCTCGGTGTGCGGGGTGGGCTGGCAGCCCAGCGCGGCCAGCGCCAGCAACGCGGCTCCAAAAAAGCGGTAAGTGGTTCTGGAGCGCATATAAGCTTACGTAACTGAGTGAAGTATCCCGCCAAAAAGCCGGCCCGGCCAAGGCCCTGCACCGGGCCGGCTACCAGCCGCTGGCCAGCACATCGGCAATGTGCATCGTCTTGATAGCCAGCTTCTCGCGGCGAATATAGGCCTCCAGGTGCATCAGGCAGCTCACGTCGGTGCTCACGATGTAGTCGGCCCCGGTGGCCAGGGCGTGCTCTACTTTTTGCTGGGCCATGGCCACCGAAATAGCTTCAAACTTGACCGCAAACGTGCCGCCGAAGCCGCAGCAGGTGGTGGTTTCGGCCATTTCGAGGCGGCGGAGGCCGGCCACGCCGTCGAGCAGCCGGCGCGGGGCCTCCCGGATGCCGCACTCACGCAGGGCCGAGCAGGAGTCGTGGTAGGTGTAGGTGCCGGCCAGCGCCGCGCCGGGTACCGCGCTGATATTCAGCACGTCAGTCAGGAACTCGGTTAACTCGTAGGTGCGGCGCTGCACGCCCTGGCAGCGCGCCGCCTCGGGCGCGCCGGCAAACAGGTGCACGTAGGCGTTGCGCACCATGCCCACGCACGAGGCCGACGGACTCACCACGTAGCGCGGCTCGTTGGAATGCGGGGTGAAGTCGGTGATAAACTTGCGGGCAATATCGCGGCTTTCAGCCTGGTAGCCAGCGTTGTAGGCCGGCTGGCCGCAGCAGGTTTGGGCCGGGTTGTAGTGCACCTGGCAGCCGGCTTTTTCCAGCACCTTCACCATGTTGAGGGCGGTGTGCGGGTAAAGCTGGTCGACAAAGCAGGGAATGAAAATATCGACTTGGGGAGTGGCCATCATGAGCTAAATCTTATCTACAATTTTGCTATTTCTTTATGCACTCTTGCCTTCCTCACTGCTTCCCTATAAAAAACTGCTAGCAATAGTACTGTAAACAATAATGCAAAGCCGCCAGCCCACCATGCGCCATTTTTAAAAGCGCGTTGAGCTTCGGTTAATGTGTAAATAACGCTCCCCTCTTTTTGAACTTGATAAACGTGTAGGTTGATAGTTCTCTCAGCCTTGATACCACCTGCGTTATAGTAGATAACTACTTCATCATCAATATCAAATTGCAGGGCGAACTTACGCGCTGCCTCTTCAGCCTGACCAAAATAAATTCCTGGGTGCTCATTACTTCGCTTTAGATTAAATACGACGTAATAGGGGTGCGCACGCCCTGAGCTTTGCTCAACACTTATTGAGCTTAGCGTTCCTGAAATTTTTGTTAAATCGGTTAGCTGCTTGGCAGATTGTTTTAGTAAATAGGCGCACGTTCCCCAGAGAAATAGCGTCATTATCAGCGCCGTTAGCAAGAGCCCCTTATTGTAAGGTTTGCGCCTCTTTAGCATGGCTAGCTAACCATTAAGTGCGTAGCCGTTTGCCGGACTTGTTCAAATGCCGTCATATCCAACCCCAGCTCCTCCCCTGCTCCTACCAAAAACGCCACCAGATTCTCAGTAGCCATGTTGCCGGTGAGCACGTCGGTGGCCATGGGGCAGCCGCCGATGCCACCGAGCGCCCCGTCGAAGCGGCGGCAGCCGGCCTGGTAGGCAGCCTGCACCTTTTCGAGCCAGGTGGTGGGCGTGGTGTGCAGGTGCGCGCCGAACTCGATGTGCGGGAAGGCCGGAATCAACTCCTGGAATAAGGGCGTGATAAGGGCCGGCGTGCTTACGCCAATGGTGTCGGAGAGGGCCACGACGCGCACGCCCAGCGCGGCCAGCTTTTGGGTGAACTCGGCCACCACGGCGGGGCTGTAGGGGTCGCCGTAGGGGTTGCCAAAGCCCATTGACAGGTAAACAAGGAGCGTTTTGCCGCGGCGCTCGCACAGCGCGTGCATGGCGGCCACGTCGGCCAGGGCCTCGGCGATGGTCTGGTTGGTGTTGCGCCGCTGGAAGGTTTCGCTCACCGAGAGCGGGAAGCCTATATAAGTAATTTCTTGGTAGTTAACGGCCTGTTCGGCCCCGCGCAGGTTGGCCACGATGGCCAGCAGCTTGGTGCGCGTGCGGCTTAGGTCGAGGCCGGCCAGCACCGCGGCCGTATCGCGCAGCTGCGGAATGGCCTTGGGCGACACAAACGAGCCGAAGTCGAGCACGTCGAAGCCCACGGCCAGCAGCTGCTGGAGGTAGGCCGTTTTGGTGGCAGTGGGGATAAACTCGGGCAGGCCCTGCATGGCATCGCGGGGGCACTCAGTCAGAACGACGGGTCGGGTGGGCATGGCGCGAAGGTAAAGCGCAGTAGCGCGGACTCTGCGAGTCCGCGCGTGGGTCCGGTTGGAGTCGTTCGGGTTTCGTTCACGCGCGGACTCGCAGAGTCCACGCTACTGCGCGCCGAACTTGCCGGGCTGCGTGGGCGTTGGGAAGGCATGCTTTTTTCGTTCTTCTCAACCTCTGGCAGGCGGCAGGCCGGGGGTATTTGGCTGGCCTCGCTCCTGCTGCTGGCCGGCTGCAGCAAGCCCCAGACGCTGGCGGCTTTATTCCAAAAAACCACCCCGCACGACGACTACGCCCGCGCCCTCGACCGGGCCGGCCTGCACGAGGCGGCCCTGGGCCGGCAGTGGCAGCAAGCCGCCGCCCAGGCCCTGCGCGACTCACTAACGGTGACCCTGCCGGTGCTCGAAACCGGCTACTTCCGGCCCGAGCAGCCGGCGGCCGCCAGCTACCGCTACGCCGTGCGGGCCGGCGAGCTGGTGCACGTGCGCCTCACGCTGGCCCCCGGCCCGGTGCTGGCCCCGCGCGTGTTTGTCGATGCCTTTGCCCTGGCCTCCGGCCGCGCGCCCGAGCCGCTGAAGTGGAGTGCCACCGACACCACGGCCGCCGGCAGCTACGACTTCAGCTACCAGGCCACCAACGATGCCCAGCACCTGCTGCGCGTGCAGCCCGAGCTGCTGGCGGCCGGCCGCTACACGCTGCGCCTGTGGCGCGGGCCGGGCCTGGGCTTGTTTCCGGTGAAGGGCCGCACCGACCAGGCCATCGGCAGCTTTTGGGGCAATGCGCGCGATAACGGGGCGCGCCGCCACGAGGGCGTCGATATTTTTGCGCCGCGCGGCACGCCCGCCGTGGCGGCCACCGATGGCACCATCACCCGCACCGGCGAAAGCACGCTGGGTGGCCGCGTGGTGTGGCTGGCCGACGCCCAGGGCCAGCACCTCTACTACGCGCACCTCGACCAGCAGCTGGTGCAGCCCGGCCAGCGCGTGCGGGCCGGCGACACGCTGGGTCTGGTGGGCAACACCGGCAACGCCCGCACCACCGCGCCGCACCTGCACTTCGGCATCTACCAGGCCGGGCGCGGGGCCGTGGACCCCTGGCCTTTCCTGCACCGCGCCGATGCCGTGCCCGCCGCCCTGGCCGGCCCCGACCGCCGCGGCGAGTGGGTGCGCGCCCGCGCCGCCAGCCGGCAGCTGCCCACTACGCTGCCCCTGTTGGTATTGGGCCAGCGGGCCAATTGGCTACGCGTGGAGCTGCCCGATGGCCAGCGCCGCTACGTGGCTACTGGCGCGGTGGCGTTTGCCCAGCCGCTGCGCCGGCTGCGCTTGGCGGTGGCCCACGAAATTCAGGCCCAGCCCACGCCCGCCGCGCCGCTGCTGGCCGCCTGGCCCCTGCACACGCCGGTGGCGGTGCTGGGCGAAAGCGCGGGCTACAGCCTACTGCGTGGCCCCGCCGGCCAGCAGGGCTGGACACGCATGTAGTAGATTTTGCTAGGTGATTATTGCTAACTAACCCAAGTCGGGGTGAATTGCACCGCCCTACAAACTTGTCGGGTGGGTCCTTCCCCCGGTCGGCCGGCGCGCGCGCCGGCCGACCGGCCCGTGATACGCCCCAACTTGGGTTAACTAGCTTACTAATAAGCCGTTTAGAAAGCAGGAAATGCGCTTTAGAACGTCATGCTGACCGCAGGCAAGCAGCGCGCGTGCAACACTGGCGCGGTTCTCCAGTCAGGGTACGGGGCGGAGAAGCGTTCCAACTCAATCGTTAGCCGCGCTAACTTCATCGTTGAACGCTGCGAGCGAGCTACTTCCCTGCGGTCGGCATGGCGTCCAAGCAACCTCAGCAGCCTCTACTCAAGCTTACCAACTGGCAGGCACTCAGCTTTTTATTTATCGCCTTTGATTACCAACACCTTACCTAGCTGGCGCGAATAGGTGAGCCGGCTGTCGCCGCGGCCGCTGGGGTAGTCGAAACCCACGGCGCGGGTGTCGTTGCGGAGGCTGGCCCAGGCTTGGGTGTCCAGCTCGGCGGGCTGCGTAGCGGTGGCCGACACGGCGGGCTGCACAAAGTGCTTGGGGTCAAAAAACCCGTTCATCCCGCGCAAAATGCTGATTTCGCGGTCGCGCACCGAAGCCGATTGGTTGTCGCGCAGGGTGGGGTCGTCGATGAGGGCGGTGGGCGGCAGCACCTCGTGGCGCAGGGTGTCGCCCTGGCTGCTCAGCACCACCAGGTGCAGGCGGCCGCTGAGGATGCGCGGGCCGCGCAGCTGCAAGATGAACATATCGACCGAGTTGGGGTCAGAAAACGGGTGAGTAGTGCGCACGGTATTGAGCACCGTGGCGCCGCCCACGCGCTCGCCCCGGCCCCTGGGCGGCGTAAATTCGGTGCGGGAAACCGGCGAGGCCACAATGTCGCGCTCGGTGTTGACGCAGGAGGTGGCGGCCAGCAGCAGGGCGGCCACCGGGCCCAGCGCGCGAAAAGAAATCGACATAAAAAGCAAAAGCAGAGGGGCAGCAAACGGGTAAGGCAGCCAGGGTCCGTGTACGCAGCGCCTGCGGGCGAAGGTTTAAAACCAGCCCACCTCGATGCCCAGCACCAGGCGCGGCGGCTCGGGCAAGCCGCTGCCCATCAAGGCGTTGCTAAGGCGGTAGCGACCCACCAGGGCCACCGAGTTGCTGCCCACGCGCGCGCCCACCCCGCCCAGCCAGCGCGCCAGGTAGGGCGGCTCGTGGGCCACTACTTCGAGCTGACCGCCGCCGGGCGCGGGGCCCTGGGTGGCGTAGGTAGTGGCCAGTGCCCGGCCGCCGTAGGCCAGCAGGTCGAGGTAGCGGCCCACGGTGTTGCCCCGGCGGCGGCCAGGGGTGAGGCGCAGGCTAGCTTCGCCCTGCAGCTGGTGGTAGCTGAAAAACTGGTTATCAAAGCCCGCGCCGAGCGGCGCGGGCCGGGCCACTTGGGGGTCTAAGCCGTAGCGCAGGTAAGCGTAGCGCAGGTCGGTATTGAGGGCCAAAAAAGAGCCCAGCCGCCGCTTGAGCCGGCCGCCCAGCTGCAATTCAGACGACGACAGCCCGTACTTAACGCCCAGCGCGCTCGGGCCCGTTGCCAGCGCGTAGCCCGCGTAGAGGTGCCCGAAGTAGCGCCGGTTGGGGCCCGTGCGGGCGGGCAGGGTGTCGTTGGCCACGTCGGTTTGCAGCAGCACCTGCTGGGCGCGGGCCGCCGGGCCGGCCGCCAGCAGCGCCAGAAAGAGCAGAAACGTCTTTGCTTGATTAGCAGGCATATATAAATCTGAGGCATCTGCCCATCTTGGCACACGGCGCGCCAGCCCATGCGTGGGCCGCGCTACTGTTATTCTGTGTACTGCCCCGTATAACCTTGGTAATGAACCCGTAGCACATTACCGCCCCGCGTCAGGCGGCGCGGCACCTGCACCACCAGGCGCTGGGTAGTGGCGCGCACCTCGTAGCGGTGCAGCACGCCGCGCGCGTTGGCCAGGTGCCAGTAGAGGTGCGGCGGGTAGGCGGGGTAGGGCGGCAGGGCGGGCGCGGCCCCGGCGGGGGCCGCCTGCTCCTTGCCCACGGGGGCCACGTTGGGGGCAGTGAGCGTGGGCGAGCCGGGCGGGCGGGCGGGCGTGGGCAGCGTCAGCCAGTCGGTGGCGCCGGGGGCAAGTTCATCACTTTCAGCCACTAGGGGCAGCGGGCGGGCAGTGGGCACGGTGGCGGCGGGCCGCAGCACCACGGCCACCAGCGAGTCGTGCACCACAAAGTCGAAGGTGGGCTCCGGGGGCGGCAGCGGGCCTTTGAGGCGCGCCAGCAGGCGGCCCGCCTCGGGCCGGCCAAAGCCGTGGGCGTAGTCATAATACGGATACAGCTCGCCGGCCTCGCGCACCTGCCGAAACAAGGCCATCGCCGACGACTTGCCGCCGTTGGCTTGCTGGGCGCAGGCCGCCAGGCCCGCCACCAGCGGCGCGGCAAACGAGGTGCCCTCCACGCGCTCGTAGCCGCCATTGGCCGTGGTAGTGAGCACGATACCAAAGGCCGACACGTCGGGCTTGATGCGGCGGTCGGCGCTGGGGCCCACCGAGCTAAAGGCCAGGTGCAGCCCGGTGGCCGGGTCGAGCCCCCCCACGGCCAGCACCGAGTCGGCGTCGGCGGGCGTGCCGATGCGCACCCAGTCGTCGTCGCCGTCGTTGCCGGCGGCGCTCACCACCAGTATGCCCTTGCGGGCCGCCAGCGTGGCCGCCCGCCCCACGAGCGAGTGGCGGCCATCCATCTCCTCGGGGAAGTAGCGCTGCTCGGTATAGGCTAAGGAGGAGCTGATTATGTCGGCCCCCTGCTGGTCGGCCCACTCGGCGGCGCGCAGCCAGGCTTCTTCTTCGGCGTAGCGCTCGCTGGCCAGGCCCTCGGTGCGGGCCAGCAGGTAGGTGGCGGCCGGGGCCAGGCCCAGCGCCGGGCCGAAGCGCAGCGTATCGCCCGCACCCGCGGGGCCGGGCAGGCGGCCGGCCAGGCAGCCCAGCACTTCGGTGCCGTGCGCGCCGCCGCCAAACACGCCGGGCCGGTTTTTGAGGAAGTCGTAGGTGGCCGCAATGCGCCCCTCGCGCCGCAGCGCCCGAAACGCCGGGTGGCGGTTGGTGCCCCGAAAGCCCACGTCGAACACGGCAATGCGCACGCCCTGCCCCAGCAGCCCCGCCCGGCTAAAATCGGTGCGGCCCAGGGCCGCCGTTTGCTGGCGGGCCAGCAGGTAGTCGGCCGGCGACACGGCGGCCGCGCTGGCTGATTCCATAACCTTATTATTATCAACACTATACCTAGCCGGCCGCAGCCGGCCGACCACCGGCCACGCCACCACGGCCGCCACGCCGGGCAGCTGGCGCAGGGCCGCCGCCTGGGCAGGCGTGGCGCGGCAGGCCACGGCATTAAACCAGCGGCTGACCAGCGTGAGGGTATCGACGCGGGCCCGCACGGCGGCTACGTAGTCGGGCCGCACGGGGCGGTCGGTGGCATCGGCGGCGGGCAGGCCCTGGCGCTGGCGGCGCGCCTGCGCGGCCGGGCTGAAGTAGCGCGCCGCGTCGAACGATACCCCGCGCTTGTCTTGAAAGCTAACCCAGTACCGGCCGGGCACGGCCGCCGCGCCGCCGGCCTGCGCCTGGCTGCGGCCAGCCAGCAGCGCCAGGCCCATACTCAGTAATACAATGATGCGCATAATAGAACGTAGCTCCGGCTCGGCCGGGGCGTAAAAGTAGCCCGGCGCGGCCCACCAGGCGGGGCCAGACAACCTACGCTTTAGCTCAGCCGTTTAGTTGCGGGTCCCCGGCCGGAAGGCGGGGCTTTTCGTTAGTGCTTTTCGCTCTTTTGCCATGCCTTTCTCCACGAAGCCGCTGCTGGGCACTGTGCCAGCCTTGCTGCTGGCCGCCTCGCTGCTGGCCCTGCCCAGCTGCAACCAGAAGGAAATTGCCGCCTTGCAGCAGCAAAACTCCGACCTCACCAAGTCGCGCGACCAGCTGCAGGCCGAGAAAATGGCCCTGCAACAAGCCAGCAGCCGCACCCAAGCCAACCTCAACGCCGACCTGCTCAACAAAAGCACCCAGGTGAGCCAGCTCAACCAAACGCTGGGCACCACCGAGCAGGACCTGGCCGGCAAAAACGCCCGCGTGGCCGAGATGCAACGCATTCTGGATGAGAAGGATGCGGCCACCAAAGCCCTACGCCAGAAAGTGAGCGATGCCCTGCTGGGCTTCAACTCGCAAGATTTGCAGGTGAACGTGAAAAACGGCAAGGTCTACGTATCGCTCTCCGAGCAGCTGCTGTTTAAATCGGGCGCTACCAAGGTGGACCCGGCCGGCCAGGATGCGCTCGTTAAATTAGCTAACGCCCTGACTGGCAATAAGGATATCAATATCCTGGTGGAGGGCCACACCGACAACGTGCCTATCAAGGGTGTGGTCAACGGGGCCAAGGACAACTGGGACCTGAGCGTGCTGCGCGCCACCGAAATCACGCGCCTGCTCACCGCCGCCGGCATCGACCCCACGCAGATAACTCCTTCGGGCCGAGGGCAATACCTACCTGTAGCCGCCAACGATACCCCTCAGAACAAAGCCATTAACCGCCGCACCGACATCATCCTGACGCCGAAGCTGGATGAGTTGTTTTCGATATTGAATACAAACTAAAATCGCAGATTTTGCAGATTGAGCGGATTTCGCTGATTCGGACGGCTCGTTCTGCTGCTTTTTAGGAGAGCGGGCCGTTTATTTGTTGGATGGAGGACTATAAGTATAAAGAATATACTGGTAAAATTATTGGCTGTGCCATGCGAGTGCATGCTGAGCTAGGTGCTGGGTTTCCTGAGGTAATATATCAGCGCTGCCTGGCAATAGAACTGCGGCATACCAGACTGGCTTTTGAAGCCGAGGTACATCTGCCACTTTATTACCGGGAGGAATCGGTTGGAAGTCGACGCGTCGACTTCTTGGTTGAAAAAGTCATCCTATTAGAACTAAAAGCTACTACCGACCTTACCCCACTCCATCACGCTCAAATTATCAACTACTTGAACGCTTATCGGTTAGAAGTGGGCTTGCTCTTAAATTTTGGTCAGGAAAGTTTACACTACAAACGCTTTGTAAAGACGAAAAAGCCACTCGCATAGCAAAGCACCAACCCGCTAAATAACCAAAAACGGCCCGCCCTCCCAAAACCAAAAGAACGAGCCGTCCGAATCAGCGAAATCCGCTCAATCTGCAAAATCTGCGATTAGAGGCCGTACTTACCTAGCAGGTAGATAAGCGAAGCCATGGCGGCGGCGCCCAGCTCCAGTTCGCGCTTATTTACCTTGTCGAAGGTATCGAGGGCGGTGTGGTGCAGGTCGAAGTAGCGCTGCGAGTCGCAGTCGTAACCGAACAAGGCGACGGGCTTCACGGCGGCCACCAGGGGCTCGATATCGGTGCCGGCGTGGCCGACGGTGAGCTGGCCGGCCAGGTACGGAGCCAGGAGCGGCTTCCAGGCGGCTACCTTTTGGAACACGGCGGGCGGGGCTTCCACGTTGAAGCCGCGCGGGGTGAAGCCGCCGCCGTCGCTTTCGATGGCGGCGAGGTGGCTTTCGTGGTTTTGCTGGGCCTGCTCGGCGTACTTGTTGCCGCCGCGGGTGCCGTTTTCCTCATTCATAAAGAGCACGGCGCGCACGGTACGCTCGGGCTTGAGGCCGGCGGCCTTGAGCAGGCGCAGGGCCTCCATGCTTTGCACCACGCCGGTGCCGTCGTCGTGGGCCCCCTGGGCGAGGTCCCACGAGTCGAGGTGGCCGCCCACGGTGATAATCTGCTCGGGGTATTTGGTGCCGCGCACCTCTCCTATCACGCTGTAGCTCTTCTCGTCGGGCAGGGTTTCGCAGCTCATTTGCAGCTCAAACTCCAGCTTGGGGTCGCCGGCCAGCAGCTGGCTGAGCTGGTCGGCGGCCTGGGTACTGAGGGCGGCGCCGGGTACCTTGGTGGGCGTGTCGGCGTAGCTGGTGGTGCCCGTGTGGGGGTTGTTGTCCTGGGCAGCGGTGAGCGAGCGCACGAGCGCGCCCACCGCCCCGCGCCGGCCGGCCTCGGCGGGGCCGCTGCGGCGCTGGTCGCCGGCCGCGCCGTAGGCCGCGCCTGGGTCCACCAAGGCATCATTGAAGGGCCGGTTGAAGAAGATGAACTTGCCTTTTACGGCTGCGTCGGGCAGCGCCTTTAGCTCGGCTAAGCTCTTGACTTCCACCACGCCGGCGCGCAGGGGCTTGTTGCCGGGCGTGGCCACCGAGCCGCCCAGCGCGCACACGGCCGCCGGAATGCTTTTGCCCCTGTTGCCCACTATCTGGCCCTTTTCTTTAGCCCCGCGCACCCAGTGCGGCACCATACACTCTTGCAAGTAGACTTTATCAAAGCAGTTGGCTTTTTCCATCGTCAGCTTGCCCCACTCTACGGCCAGGGCGGCCTGCGGCGAGCCCGAGAGCCGCCCGCCGATGCGCTGGCAGAGGTAGCGCAGGTTGTCGTAGCTCTGGCCGCGCAGCAGCGCCTCGTCATAAATGCGGCGGATGTTGAGCGAGTCGGCCTTGGGGGCAGTTTGGGCGGTGACCGGGGCAATACTGCTCGCCAGCAGGCCAGTCAGCAACAGAGAGGAAAGCGAACGCATAGAAGAGAAATAAGGCGGCGGACCGCGTAACCGGCCAAAAGTACCAGGCCAGCGCGATTTACCGCATACTGCCCGCAGTTACCGCCTGGGCGGCCGCCACCCCGTAGTGGCTCACTGTCAGCCGGGCCGGCTGGCCGGGGCGCAGCTCTACCTTGAAGAGGTAATCGAACTCGTCCTCCTTTATCTCCTGCATGGGCGCGGTCACGCTCAAGGCCGTTAGCAGGGGCAGCAGGGTGTTGGAGTGGCCTACCACTACCACCGTGCGGCCCGCGTACTCCTTATAGAGCCGGATGGCTAAGCCATTGGGGTCCTGCGCGTTATACACCAGCGGCACCAGGCCGGTGGCCTGGGCCAGGGGAGCCAGCGTGGCACGGGTGCGGCGCGTGTCGGTGGTGAAGAGGGCGGCCGGGTGGCGGCGGGCCAGGCGCTTGCCCAGCAGCTGGGCACGGGCCTCGCCGGCGGGCGTGAGGGGCGGGTCGAGGAGGCCGGGCGTGAGGTCCTTTTCGGCGTGGCGCACCAGGTAGATGGTTGTGACGGGCGGCTTGGCCCCGGCCGGGCCCAGGGCCGCCAGCAATGGACCCACAATCAACAGCATACGTAACAGACTGGCTTTTAGCATACTACGCAGAATAAAACTCCGTGAGAGATTTGGCCAAAGATAAACGCAAAAAAGCGGGCTGCTCCTTGCGGCAGTCCGCTTTTGCGGCGGCGGGTCGGCCGCGCTTATCGCTTGCTAAAAGCCGGCGCACCCGCTGCTGCGTGGGTATGGCGAGCCGCAGCGGGTGGGGCCGGGGCGCCTCACCAACCCCTTAACCCAGCGTAGAGCCTGCGCTATTTATTTCTTCATCTTCATCAAATGCACACCAGTTCTTCATCTTCATTTAATGACCTGCGCCCGTATGTTGCAGTATCGTTTCCCCTTCACCCCTCCCGCACATGCACGTTCTGCTCGTTGAAGACGAAAAAAGCCTCCACCAGGAGGTACGCCAGTTTCTGACGCAGGCCCAGTACCTGGTCGATTCGGCGTATACCTACGCCGAGGCATCGGAGAAGCTGTACGTCAACTCCTACGACTTCGTGCTGCTCGACCTGGGCCTGCCCGGCGGCGATGGCCTGGACTTGCTGCGCGATGCCCGCCAAAGTGAAAAGCAGGAAGCGTCGTTCATCATTCTCACGGCGCGCGGGGCGCTCGACGACCGCATTAAGGGCCTCGACCTGGGCGCCGATGACTACCTGCCCAAACCCTTCTCCCTCTTGGAGCTGACGAGCCGGATGCAGGCCATCACGCGCCGCAAGTTTGGCCTGAAGCGGCCCGAGCTGGCCTTCGGCGATGCCTTTGTGCTGGACGTGACGGCCCGCACCGTGCGCTACGGCAACCAGCCCGACGCGCCCGGCCCCGAGGTGCCGCTCACCAAAAAGGAGTTTGACCTGCTGCACTATTTGCTGCTGCACCGGGGCCGCGTGCTCACGCGCCTGCAGCTGGGCGAGCACCTGTGGGGCAACGTGCTGGAGGACGATTCGGACTCCAACTACATCGACGTACACATCAAAAACGTGCGCAAGAAGCTGGCCCAGTTCGGCTCGGCCGACTTTATCG
>CAXTFI010000066.1:0-22443 GCA_964243255.1 uncultured Hymenobacter sp. | reverse complement strand
CGGCCGCCAGGTACCACCCGCGCGCCTCGTGGTTGCGGATAAATTCGTGCACTTGGCCGGGCGCGATGTAGAACGCGCTGGGCGCCCCGAGGTGGACTTCTTCGAAGTCGACGGCTAGCCGCGCGTGGCCCTGCTCAACAATGAAGAAGAGGTAGTGGTCGTCCCGGTGCACTAGGGTGTCGCCACCTTGGTAGCTGTACCCTGGCTCAAACTGGGCAATCGTCAACTTGAGGCCGTTTGCCGGGTGAAAGTGGTGAATAGGGATGTCGGACATGGAAGATAGCTTAGCCGGCAAGTAGCAAGACGCGCCTTCAAAATAGCGAACTGCCCACTGCTAAAAATAGTCTTTGCAGCCTGGCATAGCGTCTACTCGCGCACCACGCGAATAGCGCTCGTGTGCGCATTCTGCCTGACTACCAGTACATAAGCGCCACTTGGTACGCGGGCGGCTTCCTGCAGGGCGATAACCTGCGTGCCAGGCACGCCGCCTACTTCCTGCTGTAGCACCACGCGGCCGGTAGCATCGAGCAAGGTCAGCGCTACCGTACCCAGCTCGCTACTGGTGAGTTGGGTGCTAAAACCCTGGGTGTACGGATTGGGGTAAGCCGTTAGTTTCCAGGCCGGGGCATCGAGCGAGAGCGTGCACACGGGCGAGAACCGGCTCGTGCCATCCTGGTCGGCCTGCCGCAGGCGGTAATACAGCACGGGGACCCCGTAGTGGGCAATGGCTCTGTCGACGAAGGAGTAGCTATGCATAGTGCTGCTAGTGCCCGCTGCCGGCACCTGGCTCAGCGGCCGCCAGGCTTGCCCATCGAGGCTGGCCTGCACTTCAAAGTAGGCGACCCGCAGCTCCGAGGCCGTAGTCCAGCGTAGCGCCGCGTCGGCGTCGGCCTTGGCCACCGTGAAGCTGGTAAGCTCCACCGGCAGCGGGTTGAGGGGGCTGGTGCTGGCTAGCGCCAGGGCGTGGTAGGCGCTCAGGTCGGTACCGGCCGGCACGGTCACCGTCACGGTGCCAGCGGCTAGCGTAGTAGCGGAGGTGGCGCTCAGGTTTACCCACTGCGCCCCAGTGAAGCCGGCAATGGTCAGCTGCGCGGGACTGCCCACGTAGCCGGCCGGCCCAAAGTTGGTGTACGGGAGGGTGATGCTGGTATTCAGCCCACCCCCAGCCGGGGCATACAGTGGGTAATACTCTTGGCTGCTCACGTTAGTTAGCTGCAGGCCGCCGCCCTGGGTGGCTAAGGAAGTGGTACTGGGCGGGGCACTGGCCCCGGCCACGTAGCGCAGCACAGTGCCGGCCGGGTTGCTCAGCGTAAGGGGCGAGTAGAGGGGCGAGCTGGCAGGGCTGGCCCCGCCCGCCCCCACCGTGCCCGCCGGCGTGGCCCCGAGCGGGTACGAGAAGCTGGCTCCGCCGGCCTTGCCCACGAAGCCGTCGATGTACGTGGTGCTGCCGGGCGTGCCACCCACCGTGGCCGCCGCGCCCAGCCGAATGGCGCCGGCCACCTCGGCCGCCGCGGTGGGTGGCGTGGTAGCTCCGCTGGTCGTCGTCTTGCCGTTGGTGAGCTGCAGCACGTTGGCCACGTCCAGGCCGCTGTTGTTGGTGATACTAAAAACCGTGTTGCTGGCATTAGCCAGCACCAAGTTGTAGAACTGCGGGGCTACGCTGCCGGCCAATTCCTGCGCTCCCGCGCCCGTAAACTGGTCGATGACGGGGCTGCTCCCTCCTATTGCCGAGGCATACGTACCGGTATTGGCAAAGGCAATGCCACTGGCGGTAAACGTGTTTGTAGTGGCAGAAGCCCCGGTATTGATAACGGTGCCGCTGTTGCGGAAGCTACCCACGTGGCAGGTATTACCGGCGTTGGTGTAGCTGCCGGTGTTGAACTGCCCGGTCTGGGCCAGGCTGGGCTGGACCGGGCCCAGCAAACTCAGAGCCGCCGCCCCAGCCCAGAGCCAGCGCGGTAATAAGCGAATGATGCGGGTTGTCATGGTGGGCACTATTAGCGGCTAATAACAATCCAGTCGCCGCCATCACTCTGAATCGTGAGGCGCGTGTTGGCCGGGAAGCCGTTGGGGCCGGCCGCGAGATTAGCGCCCGTCAGGTCGTCGTACACCACGCCGGTCGTGCCGTTCACGGTTAGCGTGAAAGCTCCCTGGCCCACCCCGTTAATAAGGGTGTAGATGCGGCCGTAGCAGGTGCTGGCGCTGGGCAGGTCGATGGTGCTGGTGTTGAAGCGGCGCACGGTGTGGTGCGAGTTGTCCAGCACCAAAGTGCCCGCGATGCCGCCCGAATTGAGGTAGGGCAGCGACTCGGCCCCGTTTACTTGCAGCATCGAAGTGGGGCTAGTGGTGCCGATGCCCACGTTGCCGCTGCCCGTGATGGCCAGCCGGTTAGCGGCGGACGTATAAAAGTCCAGGCCGTACTGGTTGCGGCCTGCCGTGCCATCGGTGCGGTTAGAGCCGATGCCCTCGCCCGAAGTCACATAGCCGAAATGCAGGCCGTGGGCCAGGGTCGCATCGCCCTGAAAGTTTGCATCAACTGCTACCCCACCGTTCAAAAACGCCACGTCGCCGTTGCTGCCTACCCGCAGCCGCTCTACGCCATTGGTTTTCGTAACGAAGTCCTGCCCATCGGTCGTGCCGATAAACTGCGGCCCCGGATTGGTGCCCGCGTTGCCGCTCAGGCCCCAGAAGCTGCCGGCACCGGTGCCAGCGCTGGCCACAAAGCCGCTGGCGGGCGTACTGTAGAAAAATTCCACCGCCTGGCCAGCGAGAATGGTTTGGCTATTAAAGCTGGCCGCGAACGTGCTAGCATTATAGATAACCACCCGCTGGCCGGCAACGGGGGCGGGCGTGGCCGCGCTGGTCAGAGTAATGGGGCCGGTGGCTGCGCCCGTCAACCGCACTTGGCCGGCCGTAGTGGGCACGGTGCCTGCGTTGCCACTCACGCTAACGGTAGCCTCCGCTACGGCAATGGCACCGTTCACGTCCAGCATGGTGCGCGGGGCCGTGGTGCCTGGGTAGCCAACGCCCAGCTGCGCGTGTGCCGCGTGGCCAGCCAGCAGTCCGACGCCGAGACTGGCGATAAAAAGCGGATAAAAATTCTTCATTGAGTGGGTGGGTAAGGAGATTTAGCGCACGGTACCGGGAAGAGCAATAGCGTCTGCCTAAAATTGTATTTTTACAAGCTGCATTGCGGCAAAGTAAAATCACTGGCTGCCCACCCGGAAATTATCAAGCCGCAATCAAGAAATCATTGCTCAGTATGCCTTCTATCACCTTGATTAACAAACGGTAAGGCCCATGACTAGCAAGCGACAATCAAGGTGCTATTTCTACGGGGCCGGCTTCGCGAAAGGCTTTTATGCTACCTTCCTTCGCCTTAGGTCAGCTGGGGATACGAATGGTAGTCGATACCTGCGCAAGGACCAATTTCCTGTGCGCAGCGAAATAGTTTTTGCTGCTACCTGATAAAGCCGGGCTTGCCTGGAAAACGCTGAGGAGGTGGTAGCACCTGAGCACCTAGGTAGCGAATGAGGCGGGTGCTATACCAATGTCCGGGCTAACTCAGGAAGGTCCATGGCGAGACAAAGCACAGCTGATTTGTACTGCTGCTCAGTTCTGGGTAGGGACCGCCAAATCTCAAAAACGCTTTTACAAGGAAATACCGGGGAAACCACCGCAAAATTGTCCGGCATCAGGCAAAATTTTACTGAATACAACCTTGATTTAGAGCTAGAAATTTATTACTCAACTTATTTATTTTAAGTTAGTTATACGAAATTCCAGACAATATTTTCTTGATATGAGCTTGATAGGTTTTAGTTAGCAAATCATGCCTTTTCCTTTGCTGTATCCAACCCCTACTACGGAATTGGAATCGATTGCAATTACCCGGCACCGGCCGGACTACCCTGATTTCTACTACCACCTAACCTTCCCACCCATGCCGGTATCCCTACCGTTATTGCCGTTGCTGCGGCATCCTTCTGGGGCCTTCTTCTTAGTTGCCCTGGGTCTTTCCGGCAGTACGGCGCTGGCTAGCCGTGGCCCTGCTTTCCGGGCGGCAACGGGCGGCGAACCCGCCGGCCCTACTCGCCGAAACACCGCTTTCGCCGACTACGCCACGCAGGCAAATAGCGTGGCTGATGGCACTATCAGTGGCCGCATTGTGGATGCCAAAGGCCAGGGCCTGCCGGGCGTAACGGTACTAGTAGAGGGAACTACTATTGGCAGCAGCACCAACGCAGATGGTACTTTTTCTATAACCGGGGTGTCGGCCGGCCCACATACGCTGGTCATTTCCTTTGTGGGCTTCACCACCGTGCGCCAGGCATTTACCAGTGTCGCCGGGCGGAATAGTAGCGTGCAGGTGGCGTTGCAAGAAAACGCTACCGCCCTGCAGGAAGCCGTGGTGGTAGGCTACGGCACCCAGAGCCGCCAGGACGTAACCGGCTCGGTAACTACCGTAACGACCAAAGACTTCGTGAAGGGCCAGATAACCTCGCCCGAGCAGTTGGTGCAGGGCAAGGTGGCGGGCGTGCAGATAACGTCGGGCGGCGGGGCCCCCGGCGAGGTCAGCACCATCCGCATCCGGGGCGGCTCGTCGCTCAATGCCAGCAACGACCCGCTCATTGTGATAGACGGCGTCCCGGTGGATAACCAGGGCATTAACGGGGCGGGCAACGCGCTGACGCTGGTTAATCCCAGTGATATTGAGACGTTTACCGTGCTCAAGGATGCGTCGGCCACGGCCATCTACGGTTCGCGGGCCTCCAACGGGGTTATTATTATTACGACCAAGAAAGGGCTGGATGGCGAGAAGCTGCACGTTAATGTTAGCTCACAGGTGTCGCGCTCTCAAAACTACGGCCGGGTAGCCGTGCTGGATGCGAATGCCTACCGCTTGCTTGCCTTGCAGGCCGTGGCGGCGGGCACCGTGCCGTCCACCATCAACCAGTACCTGGGCACGGCTAACACCGACTGGCAGGACGCTATTTATCGCACGGCCTGGACCACCGACAACAACGTGAGCCTGACGGGCAGTGCCCGACACGTGCCCTACCGCGTATCAGTTGGCGTGCTCAACCAGGATGGCACGCTGCTCACCAGCAACCTCAAGCGCAATTCGGCCTCCATTGGCCTCTCGCCCCGGCTGCTGGACAACCACCTGCGGCTTAATATCAACCTCAAAGGCACCCAAGCTGACTACCGCTTTGCCGACCAGGGCGCTATTGGGGCGGCCATCCGCTATAATCCTACGGTGCCCATATACAGCGGCACTAGCGCGTTCAATGGCTACTCGGAGTACCTGGACCCCGCCAATGGCACCAACCCCTACAGCCTCACCGACCGCAACCCGCTGGCGCTGCTCACCGACAAGCGCGACCGCAGCACCGTGCTGCGCAGCCTTGGCAACATTCAGTTTGACTACTCCGTCCACTTTTTGCCCGACCTGCACCTGAACCTGAACCTGGGCTACGATGTGTCGCGCAGCAACGGAACAGTCACCATTCCGGCGGGCTCTTCGCTGGCTTTCGTGGACAAGGGGGCCGATAACCGCTACCACCAGGAAAAGAACAACAAGCTGCTGGAAGCCTACGCGAGCTACACCAAGCAGCTGGGCGACCACCACTTAGATGTATTAGGGGGCTACTCGTACCAGGATTTTTACACCTATTCGCCTTTCCAGTTTGCGTACCGGGCCGATGGCAGCCGGCTCCACCCGCAGGACTCGACCCAGAACCCCTACAAGTCGCAATACACGCTGATTTCCTTCTACGGCCGCCTGAACTACAACTTCAAGAGCCGCTACCTGCTGACGGCCACCCTACGCGACGACGGCTCGTCGCACTTCCGCGACCACTGGGGCTTATTCCCGGCCGCCTCGGTGGCCTGGCGCATCAACCAGGAAGCTTTCTTGGCTGATGCCAAGGGGTTGTCGGACTTGAAGCTGCGCCTGAGCTACGGCCGCACGGGGCAGCAGGACGTTACCAGCGTGGCGGGCGACTACCCCTACCTGGGGGGCTACAAGCATGAGGGTACCTCGGTGCAGGAGATTTTTGGCACGCAACGCGTGTACACGCTGCGGCCAGCCGCCTACGACGCCAACCTGACGTGGGAGAAAACTACCACCTACGATGCGGGCCTCGACTACGGCTTTTTCGACAATCGCCTCACGGGCACCGTGGACGTGTACCTGCGTAAAACTACTGACCTACTGGCCGTTATTCCGGTACCGGCCGGCTCCAACTTCAGCAATACGCTGCTCACCAACATCGGCGACCTGGAAAACAAGGGTGTCGAATTTGCGCTGAACTACAACGTTATCAAGGGGGAGCATCTGAACTGGTCGGTAAATTTCAACGCTACCGTTAACCGCAGCAAAATCACGAAGCTCACGCAGGTAGAGGACCCCACCTACCTGGGTACCCCGACCGGCAACATCGGCAACTTCCAGTTTGTGCAGATTAATGCCGTGGGCCACGCGCCCAACTCGTTCTTCCTCTACCAACAGAAATACGAGAACGGCAAGCCCCTGCAAGGCCCCACGGCCAGCCCCGTGCCAGCCCAGTACGTGGACCAGAACAACGATGGCATCATCAACGAGCGCGACAAGGTATACGAGCACGACCCGGCCCCGAAAGCCATTTTCGGCTTCAGCTTCAACCTGAGCTACGGCAAGGCCAGCCTGGCATTTACCATTCGCTCTAACGTGGGCAACTACGTGTACAACGGCGTGGATGGCGGCCAGGGCAACTACTACGGCCTGAACACGGGCCTGGGCTACGCTGCCAACGTGGTGCCGAGCCTCTACGCCAGCGGCTTCCGGTCGGGGCAGCCCTACAGCGATTTCTACTTGCGTGACGCCTCGTTTGTGCGCCTGCAAAACGTGACGCTGGGCTACAACTTCGGCAACCTCACCAAGGGCACCAACCTGAACGTAACCCTGGCCGGCCAGAACCTGCTGGTGCTCACCAACTACGTCGGCCTCGACCCCGAGCACGCCTTCGGGGTCGATACCCAGCTCTACCCGCGCCCCCGCACCGTCACGCTGGGCTTGAACCTCGGGTTTTAAGCCTGGCTAATACCGGCCATGCCCCGTCCGCAAAGCTTCGCCTCTCCTCTAATCCATCTATATGAAATCCCACCCACTTTTGCGCCGCAGCCGCACGCTGGCTTTGGCGGCCGTCCTACTGGCGGGAGGCCTCTCAGCCTGCACCAAAGACCTGGACCGCACGCCGTTCTACGACCTCAACACGGAATCGGTGTACGGCAGCCCGGCCAACTACATCCACGTGGTAGCCAAGCTCTACGCGGGCCTGAACATGTCGGGCGACCCCGGCTCGCCCGACGTATTTGCTGGGCAAGGCAAGGATGAGGGCGAAACCTCCTACCTGCGGGCCTACTGGTACCTGCAGGAGCTGACTACCGACGAGGCCGCCGTGGCCTGGAACAGTGGGCCCCTGCAAGAATTGAACACCAACCGCTGGTCGTCGAGCAACGACCTGATTAACAACAGCTACACCCGTATTTACTACGAGATAGTGCTCTGCAACGAATTTATTCGCGAAACCAGCGACGACAAGCTCAGCGGCCGCAACATCACGGGTAGCGATGCCGACAACGCCCGCACCTACCGGGCCGAGGCGCGCTTTCTGCGGGCGCTGGCCTACTACCACGCCCTGGACATGTACGCCAACGTGCCCTTCGTGACCGAAGCCGATGAGCCCAGCAAGAATCTACCCAAGCAGATAAAGCGGGCCGACCTCTTCACGTACCTCGAAACGGAACTAAAAGCCATTGAGCCGCTGCTGAAGCCGGCCCGCCAGGGCGTGTATGGCCGCGCCGACCAGGGAGCCGCCCAGGCGCTGCTGGCTAAGCTGTATTTGAATGCCGAAGTGTACACGGGCACGGCCCGCTATACCGACTGCCTGACGTATTGCAACAAGCTCCTCGGCGAAGGCTACGCCCTGACCCAGGCCGACCCCGTTAGCAGCACCAACCCCGACCCGGCCAGCGGCTACGCCAAGCTGTTTATGGCCGATAATAACGTGACGGCCGCCTCGGAAATAATTTTCCCCATCCTCAGCGACGGCCTGGTATCGCAGAGCTACGGCGGCACCACCTACCTGACGCACGCGGCGGTGGGCGGGCGCATGATTGGCAGCACCTTTGGCATCAGCAGCGGCTGGGCGGGCAACCGCACCCGCAAAACCCTGCCCCTGCTGTTTCCCGGTGCCCAGAACTCGGACGATACCCGCGCCATGTTTTTCGCCGTGGGCCAAAACATGGAAATCAGCGACCTGACCCAGTTTACGGATGGCTACGCCTGCACCAAGTGGAAGAACTTAACCTCGACGGGCAAGCCCGGCTCCGACCCCCAGGGAAACTTCGTGGACACCGACTTTCCGCTGTTTCGCCTCGGCGACGTGTACTTGATGTACGCCGAGTCGGTGCTGCGCGGCGGCACCGGCGGCACCCAGGCCCAGGCCCTGGCCCACGTAAACGCCCTGCGCGACCGGGCTTACGAGAATACGGGGGGTAGCACCTACGGCCGCATTACGATGGCCGACCTTACCGCCCCCGACTTTATCCTGAACGAGCGGGGCCGGGAGCTGTACTGGGAAGGCACCCGGCGCACCGACCTCGTGCGCTTTGGCAAGTACACCAGCGCTACCTACCTCTGGCCCTGGAAGGGCGGCGTGAGCACCGGCAAAAGCCTGGAGGCCACGCGCAATATCTACCCCCTGCCCTCCACCGACATCGTGGCCAACCCCACGCTGACGCAAAACCCGGGCTACTAGCGCCCCCGGCGGTGAAAACCACCGCCGGAACAACCCTTTTTACTCAACCCCTGGCACCTGATACCCAGGGCCAGCCGGACACCGGGTGGGAAAACCGGCCGCCAGCCTGCCGGAACTCGTGCCGCGGGCTAGCAGGGTAACCCTAGGTGCCGGGGTTGAAGCTTGGGTTCTTTTAAACGATTTTCAGTTGATTTTCTACCTGATAATCAGGTGGTATGAGAAGTTAGCGCCCTCCAAATTTTCTTCTTACCCCCTTTTTTCACCCACCTTTTACCGTTTTCCCCCATGAAAAATTTTTCTACCCTGACCCTGGCGGCTACCCTGGCGCTGGCCACCTTGAGCGCCCAGGCGCAGATTACGCTCGACGGCACCATCTCGGCCGCCGAAATCGGCACTGGGGCCGGCAAGTACGTGTCGCTCGGCAAATTCAATACTTCGCACACCCCGGTAGCTGGGGGCCCGACGGGTTTTGGCAACGCGGGCCTGCTCCAGCTGTATGGGGCCAATTCCAACTCCAAGCTCTACGTAGGCATTGCGGGCAGCATTGAGGCCGGCGGCAACTGCTTCCAGCTGTGGATGGACCTGCCGGGCAGAACCGGCGTACCGGCCGGTACGCCGCTGCCGAGCATCGCCGGCGCTACTACCGTGTTCGGCACCTTCGCCGGTGGCAGCATTGGCGGCACCAAGATGGACCAGGAAACCGATGCCGCTATTGCCCTAACCGGCCAGGGCGACGTGCAGGCCGCTATCTACACGTCGGCGACTGCGGGGGCCGCTAAATCGCTTGGTGGTGGGGCCGCTATCACTACTGATGGCACGCCCAATACGCTGGCCGGTACTACTGGGGCTTACGCCATCTTCCGGAACGCGCGCGTAGCCGAGAAATTCACGACGGGTGGCCTCAGCAACAACCCCGGCAATGCCACCACCGGCGGGGCTGGCTCCGATGCGGTAGAATATGAGTTCGACAACGTGGCGCTGGGCCTGCCGTCGGGCGCGTCCATCGTGCGCCTGATGGTGGCTTACGTGAGCGGCGATGCCTACTGGTCGTCGGATGTAATTCCGGAAATCCCCAACAACGGCCTCAACAACCTGGGTTTCAGCCCCGACTTCACGGCGCTGGCCGGCACGCAGTCGGCCGCGCTCGGCCTGGTAGTGCTCAGCACCCGGCAGGCCGATGAGGCCGTGGTAGCCTTGAGCGTGTTTCCGAACCCGAGCGAAGGCGCTTCGACGGTAACGTACCAGGTGGCAAACGGCACGCAGCCCGTAGCCGTGCAGGTACTGGACCTGCTGGGCCGCCCGGTGCAAAACCTGCTTAGCGCTTCGCAAAACACGGGTATTCACAATTTGAGCGTACCGGCTGGCACCCTGGCTGTGGGCAACTACTTGGTAAAAGTGCAGGTAGGCGACCGCGTGGCTACCCGCCGCCTGACGGTAACCCAGTAACCCTACCCCCCTTGGGTCCGGCCGCCTCTTGCCGGCCGGGCCTCGGCGCAGCCAAGAGCTTTTCCTTTAGCAAAATCATGAAGAAATCGGTTTTTTCGGCGCTGTTGGTGCTGCTGGCGCTGCTGGGGGCCACCGGGCAGACCCTGCCCTACCACGACCCGCCCCAATACGGCAAGCCCTACCCGGAAGTGCCGGAAAGCCAGAACGCGGCTATCTACCAGGTCAATATGCGGGGCTTCAGCCAGGCGGGTAACTTCCGGGGCGTGCTGGCCCGGCTCGACTCCATTAAGGCGCTGGGCGTGAACGTAGTGTACCTGATGCCGGTGTTTCCCATCGGCAAGCTGCGGGCCGTTGACTCGCCCTTCGCGGTGCAAAACTACACGGCCGTGAACCCCGAGTTTGGTACCCTGGCCGACCTGCGGGCTCTGGTAGCGGCGGCCCACGCCCGGCACCTGGCCGTGATGCTCGACTGGGTGGGCAACCACACCAGCTGGGACCACCCCTGGATAACCCAGCACCCCGACTGGTACGTGCACGACGCCAGCGGGCAGATTAAGAACCCTATTCCCGACTGGAAGGATATTGCGCAGCTCGACTTTACCAAGCCGCAAGTATGCACGGCCATGACGCAGGCGCTGCGCTACTGGGTGTTCGCGGCCAATATCGACGGCTACCGCTTCGACTACGCCGACGGGCCGACGCAGGCGTTTTTTACCGAAACCCTGGCTAACCTCAAGGGCATCAAGGGCCGTAAGCTATTATTTCTGGCCGAAGGCGACCAGAAAAAATACTTCTTCCAGGCTGGTTTTCAGCTCGATTACGACTTTCCGTTCATCCAGGTGATGCGGCGCGACATCCTGGGCCGGGGCAAGAGCGTGCAGCTGCTCGACTCGCTCAACACCGCGGCGTACCGCGGGGCGCCCCCCACGGCCCGCATGGTGCGCTACGTGAGCAATCACGACCTCAACGCCTGGGAGGGCACGCCGCAGGAGCTGTTTGGCGGCGAGCGCGGTGCGATGGCCGCCTTCGTGGTGGCTGCCTACATGCAGGCCGTGCCCATGATTTACAACGGCCAGGAAATAGGCTACTCCGAGCGGGTGCCGTTTATGCGCGAGCGCAAGCCCATCGTCTGGACGCCCAACCCGGCCCTGACCAACGAATACAAGCGGCTGATGCGCCTACGCAACGCCAGCAACGCCCTGCGCAACGGCCAGCTGGCGGCCTATAGCAGCCCCGACGTGTGCGCCTTTACCAAGACGCTGGGCCCCGAGCAGGTGTTGGTGCTGGCCAACCTGCGCAATACCACGGTGGCCTACCAGATGCCCGTCAGCCTGAGTGCCACCAACTGGCACAATGCCTTCGACAACTCAGTTCCGAACACCCGGAACTCGCTGACGCTCCAGCCTTTTCAATACCTGATACTACGCAACTAGGCCGCGATGGCCACCAACTAAACGCGACCCGGTGGGGGCCGGCGTAGCCGGCTCCCGCTTTATCCTTATGCTAAAACTTCCCGGCCTGCTTCTGCTCGCCTTAGCCTGCCGCGCCCAGGCCCAAGCTACCGGCCCGCTCACGGCGCGGCTCGACCAGGTGCAGCTTACCTTCGCCCTGGGCGCAGATGGGCGGCCCACCTACGCCGTAACCTACGGGCCGCGCACGGTGCTGCGCCCCTCGCACCTGGGCTTGGCCCTGCTTGATGGCAACGGCTTCGACGGCGCCATGGTGCTGACGGGCAGCGAAGTAACTACTGTGGATAACACCTGGCAGCCCGTGTGGGGCGAGGTCAAAAGCATCCGCAATCACTACCAGCAACTGACGGTGCACCTACGGCAGCCGGCCGCCACTGGGCGGCGGCTCGACGTGGTGTTCCGGGTGTTTGCCGATGGGGTCGGCTTCCGGTACGAGTTTCCGCGGCAGGCGGGCCTGACGTATTTTACGGTAAAGGAGGAAAAAACCGAGTTCAACCTGCCCGCCAATCACAAGGCGTTCTGGATACCCGGCGACTATGACTCAAATGAATACGCCTATACCACCTCGCGGCTGAGCGCGGTCAATACCCTCCCCATTACCCCCATTCAGGAGCGGGCCGCGCCCACGCGGGTGCAAACGCCGCTCATGCTCAAGGCTGACGACGGACTCTACCTCAACATCCACGAGGCGGCGCTGGTCAACTACCCGGCCATGATGCTGAACGTGAATACGCAGACCTATGGGCTGAGTAGCCAGCTCGTGCCCGACGCGCTGGGCAACGCGGCCTACCTGCAAGCGCCTGAGCACACGCCCTGGCGCACGCTGGTAGTGGCCGACAATGCCCCGGACGTGTTGGCTAGCAAGCTCATCCTCAACCTGAACGAGCCCAGCCAGCTGACTGACACGGGCTGGATTCACCCGCAGAAATTTGTGGGCGTGTGGTGGGAGATGCAGGTGGGCCGCGCCACCTGGAACTACGCCGACACCACCAATATCAAGCTGGCCGGTACCGACTGGAACAAGCTGAAGCCCAACGGCCGACACGGGGCCAATACGGCCAATGTGAAGCGCTACATCGACTTTGCCGCCGCCCACCATATTCCGGGCGTGCTGGTGGAGGGCTGGAACGTGGGCTGGGAAGACTGGGCCAACAACTGGAAGGAAGAAGTATTTGACTTCGTGACACCCTACCCCGATTTTGCCGTGGACGAACTCCAGCGCTACGCTACTGCCAAGGGCGTGAAGGTGATGATGCACCACGAAACCAGCTCATCCGCCACTAACTACGAGCGCCGCCAGGACGCTGCCTACCGCTTCATGGTGGCGCACGGCTATGATGCCTTGAAAACCGGCTACGTGGGCCGCATTATCCCGCGCGGCGAGCACCACGACGGGCAGTGGATGGTAAACCACTACGTGCACACTGCTCAACTCACGGCCGCCAGCCACCTGATGGTGGACATGCACGAGGCCGTGCGCCCCACCGGCCTGCACCGCACCTACCCCAACTGGCTAGCTTGCGAGGCTGCCCGCGGCAATGAGTTCAACGCCTTTAGCGAGGGCAACCCGCCCGAGCACGAAACCATTCTGCCCTTCACCCGCCTCATGGGCGGGCCAATGGACTACACGCCCGGCATTTTTCAGCTCACCAACTACGCCGCCAGTACCCCGCCGCGCCGCGTACACACTACCCTGGCCAAGCAATTAGCCCTGTACGTAACGATGTACTCGCCGCTGCAAATGGCCGCCGACCTGCCCGAAAACTACAACCAGCACCTGGATGCCTTTCAGTTTATCGAGGATGTGCCGGTGGACTGGGATGACACTCGCATCGTGGCGGCCGAGCCGGGCGACTACCTCACTACCGTACGCCGGGCCAAGGGCAAAGACGAGTGGTACCTGGGGAGCATCACCGACGAAAATGCCCGCCAGCAGCCCGTCAAACTCGATTTTCTTACCCCCGGCCGGCGCTACGAGGCCATCCTCTACGCCGACGCACCCGGCACCGACTGGCAGCAGAACCCGATGGCCTACCAGATTACCCGGCAAGTAGTTACCAGCAAGTCGACCCTGCTGCTAAAGCTGGCTGCCGGAGGCGGAGCGGCTGTCAGCTTCAAGCCAGTGGCCCGGCCTTAGCCGCCGGTAGTCAGCCCCCCGGCTGCCGTTTGCCGGGGCTCGGTTGATTGGCCGATTCTTATGCTACTTACTTTATGCTTGTTACCCGTCCTTCTATCGCCGACATGGCCCGCACGCTGAACCTGGCCTGCTCCACGGTATCGCGGGCGCTTACGCAGGGCCCGCACGTGAGCGCGACCACCCGGCAGCGGGTGTTGCAGCTGGCGGAGGAGCTGCAGTACCAGCCCAATGAGGCGGCCGTGGCCCTGCGCAAGGGGCACCACCGCACGCTAGGGGTGCTGATACCGCACATCACCGGCAACTTCTTCCCCGAAGTAGTGGATGGCATTACCAGGGCAGCCAGTCAGGCGGGCTACAACGTCATCATTTGCCCCTCATGGGACGATACGCGGCAGGAGTGCGAAAACCTGCGCCTGCTGGTGAACGCCCAGGTAGCGGGCCTGCTGGTATCGCTGGCCGGCAGCACCCGCGACGTGGCGCACTTCGAAACCTGGCGCCCGGCCAGCCTGCCACTGGTTTTTTTCGACCGCACTGCGGAGGAGTTCGCGGGGACCGGCATCAGCTCGGTAGTAGTAGACGACTACGCCGGGGCCTACGCCGCCGTGACGCACCTCATCAAGGAAGGCTACCGCCGCATTGCGCACTTTGCTGGGCCGCGGCGTTTGAGCATCTACCAGCACCGGCACCGGGGCTACCGCCAGGCCCTGCTCGACCACGGCCTACCCTGCCTGACGGAGCTATGCTACGAGGCTGAGACGAGCCAGCAAGCCGGGGCCACCGCCATGCGGCAGCTGCTGGCCCTGCCCCAGCTGCCCGATGCCGTGTTTTCGGCCAGCGACTCGGCTGCCGCCGGGGCCTTGCAAGTGCTAAAGGCGCACGGGCTGCGGGCCCCGCACGACGTGGCGCTGGTTGGCTTTAGCAATGCCGAATTTACAGCCCTCACCGAGCCGCCGCTCACTACCGTGGACCAGGGCGGCCGCCACATGGGCCAGCGGGCAGTGCAGCTACTGTTACAGCTGCTGCGCCCCGGCAGCGCCAGCGCCCCCCCGGCACCGGTGCTGCTCAGCCCTCGGTTACTGGTGCGGGCCTCGTCGCAGCGCGTTGGGGTGCCGCCGGAACAGGCGTGAACGCAGGCTGCCTGCCTAATTTTTAAACGTTGATTTCCATCTAGTAGCATACTTTCTAATTCCCTTTTTATGGCTTCTCTTTTTTCTGCTGCGCAGTGCAGCCTGGCTTGCGCACTGCTGGCGACTCTGCTGGCTGGCTGCAACAACAAGCAGCCTAGCCCTCCCGACCCGACCACTATTCCCACCACCTACGTTACGCCTGCCCAGTACGGTACGCCCTTCAAGAGCGTGCCCAACCGGGAGGACGCCGTTATCTACCAGGTGAACATCCGGGCCTTCAGCCAGGCGGGCAACCTGGCGGGCGTGACAGCCCGGCTCGACTCTATTAAGGACGTGGGGGTGAACGTGGTGTACCTGATGCCTATTTACCCCGTAGGCACCGTAAAATCGGTCAACTCACCCTATTGCGTGAAAGATTATTCGTCGGTAGGTGCCGAATTCGGTTCCCTGGCCGACCTGCGGGCGCTGGTCGACGGGGCCCATGCCAAGGGCTTAAGCGTGATGCTGGACTGGGTACCCAACCACACCAGCTTCGACCATCCCTGGATTATGGCCCACCCCGACTGGTACCTGCGCGATGCGGCCGGCAACATCCTCTCGCCTCCCAACACGAACTACACCGACGTAGCCCAGCTCGATTTCAGCAACCAGGCCATGCGCCAGGCCTCGATTGCGGCCATGAAGGCGTGGGTGTACACGGCCAACGTCGATGGCTTCCGCTGCGACTACGCCGACACCCAGCCGGCCGATTTCTGGCAGCAGGCCACCGACACGCTGCGCCGCATCAGCACCCACAAGCTACTGCTGCTGGATGAGGGTACTCGCAGCAGCAATTTCACGTCGGGCTTCGACTATAACTTCGGCTTCGGCTTCTACGACAAGCTCAAGAGCGTGTACGGCAAAGGCGCCGCCGCTACTACGCTCGATGCTCTCAATACCAGCGAGTACGCCGGGGCCTCTACCACCCAGCAAGTGGTGCGCTACACCACCAACCACGACGTAAACAGCACCGACGGCACCCCGGTGGCGCTGTACGGCGGCCATGCCGGGGCTATGTCGGCCTTCGTGGTGGCTTCCTGCTACAAAGGCGTCCCCTTCGTATATAATGGCCAGGAGGCGGGCATGACCGCCCCCATCACGTTCCCCTTCACCACCATAAAGGTGCAGTGGGGCGTTCGCCACGATATCAAACGGGCCTTCAACCAACTGCTTACCGCCCGCGCCGCCAGCCCGGCCCTGCAGCACGGCACGCCTACCTCCTACAGCACGGCCGACGTGTGCGCCTTCACCAAAACTTTCGGCAGCGACCAAGCCCTGGTGCTGGCCAACGTGCGCAGCACGGCGGTGCAATACCCCGTGCCCGCTGCCCTGGCCAACAGCACCTGGACCAATACCCTGCAAGGCGGTACGCTCGTGCTGGGCGGCACCGTAACGCTGCCCGCCTACGGCTACCTGGTGCTGAGAAAGTAAGCCCTCCCGCTGCCGGGCCGCAAAAAAGCGCTCTCAATCACTGCTTCGTCAACTGGCAATGATTGAGAGGGCTTTTTGAGTGAAATTTAGTGTGCAGCTTATCAGGTGGCAGTTGGTCCGTGGCCGCAGCTTCGCTGTACCCTACCCCTGGTGTTTCTTTATCTTTGACTTACCTTCTATTTTTTGAATGAAATGGCTATTTAATCGCTAAGTGAGTGAAGTTTTTCGTCGCAATTTTTCTGCTGCTGGGTGCCGTCCCGTCCCAGGTGAGGGCTGCCGGGAGCGATGCACCCGTGCAGGAGCTTATCCAGGTATTGGATAATAAACAAGCGTATTTCAAGCAGCGCACCGGGCGGATTGCCGCCCTGACCCGGCAGTATCAGGCGCACCGGGCCGAAGATGAAGCCAAGCTCCGGCTTGGCCTCCGTATCTACGAAGAGTACAAGTCTTTTAAATATGATTCGGCCTTCGTCTATGCCCGGCGGTTGCTGCAACTGGCCACCCAGATTAAAAACCCGCAGCAAATAGAAGTAGCCAAGCTCAACCTGGCTTTTGTGCACATTTCTTCGGGCATGTTCAAGGAAGCCTTCGACCTGTTGGAAACTATCAATCCGGCCCCCCTGGATTCAGTTAACCGGGTGGAATTATATTTCACCAAAGCCCGCGCTTACAGCGACTTGCTGGATTATAACGGCAATACTTACTACCGCCCCGCCTACCTGTCACGCAGTATGGCCTACGCCGACTCGGCCCTGCACTACTGCCAGCCGGACTCGTATGCTTTTTTATCAATTCTGGGGTTTAAATACTTAAAAACTAATCAATTACCTGCTTGCCGGGCCGTCTATCAGCGCATCCTGAGTCTGCCCGGCCTAACCCAACACCAGGTGGCGGTCAATGCCAGCTCGGCGGCCTACGTAGCGGAGCTGACTGGCCGCACGGCGGAGGAAGTCAGCTTATTGATTCAGGCTTCCATTGCCGATGTCAAGTCCGCTACTACGGAAACGCTGGCCCTGTTTAAGCTGTCGAGCTTATTTTACAACCGGGGTGACCTGAAGAACTCGTACACCTTCATCAAAAATGCCCGCGAGGATGCCGCTTTCTACAATGCCCGGCTGCGCCAGATTCAAATTAATACTATTTTCTCCGTTATCGAGGGTCAGAAAATAAACATCATTGAGCAGCAACGCAAAACCTTGACTTTTTATGTAGTAGTTATGGCCGTGCTGGTGGTGCTCGTTATCAGCTTCGCCACCATTATTTTCCGGCAGCTCCGCAGGCTCCAGCGGGCGGAAGCTACCATCTCGGTTATTAATGACACTTTGCAGGCGAACAACGAGCACCTAAGCCAGCTAAACCAGCAGTTTCACCTGACGAACCAGAAACTTAACGAGGCCAATATCATCAAGGATGAATACATAGTCTACTACTTCAACATTAATTCGGAGTTTATTGACAAGCTAGAGGCGGTGAAATTCTCGCTAGGCAAAACGCTGGCCAGCAAGCAGTACATCGGGGCCCAACGCTTGATTGATGACATCAACATCAAGAGTGAGCGGAACGAGTTGTTTAAGGGCTTCGACCGGGTTTTTCTGAAACTATTTCCTGATTTTGTAGCCGACTTCAACGCGCTGTTGCGGCCGGAGGAGCAGATTCACCTGCCCGAGGACCAGTTGCTGAATGCTGAACTACGCATTTTCGCCCTCATCCGGCTGGGCATCGACGACGGCGAGCGTATCAGTAAAATGCTGGGGTACACCCTCAATACGGTTTACACTTACAAGGCTCGGACCAAGCGAAAATCTATCTACCCCAGCGAGGAATTCGAGGGCTTGGTGCGTGGAATAAAGACAACTTATTAGCATTTGCTGATACTGTCTTTACAATACTTATCGATAAAGAAGTGGGTAGTCGGCCTTGAGCAAGCTAAACAGGCCTGACTTACTGCTTCCGTGGCTCCTACCCAAGCGCCGCAACTCAGGCCACAAGGCCTTTGCATGGGTCCTCGTTAGCGGAAAGAGCCTAGTGGCGGAAACCGCTAGGGTAAGCTGTCTGATGCAGGACTGCTTGTCTATTATCCGCTGCCTCTGTTCGTTCATACCCTCGACCAAACCGGCCGCTAGGCTGCCGCATGAGTCGAAAGTTCGCGCTACTGGCAGGCTGTCCCTTACCCCATGCCGTACCGCTGCCGGACTGTACTGCCCCCCGTGCTGGGTTAGACGGCACCTTGACTGCCCAGATTTTAATTGTTTAATATATCTTGAAAATCAAGCTGTTGCACTCAGATGTCTCCACTAGTTTCTTGATGGCAGCTTGACAGGTTTTGAGTGGTTTTGGGCTGGTCCTAGCTTGCCATGCCTCACGCAGCCAAGCCGCTTCACCCGGCGGCCAGCTAGCCCAGCCGCGCCAGTACGCCCCCTACTTCTACTCCCCACTTATGCCCCCCTCCGCGACCTGACCCAACGGCCGCGGCCCTGGTTGGCCGGTAGCCCGAACAGCCGCACCCCGCCCGGCTATCGGCTCGGCACCGGTGGTAGCTGACCAGCACGTTTTTTCACCGCTCTTTTTCCCACTCCAATGCAGAAATCGAAGTTTACGCTACTGGCTGCCGCGAGCCGGCTGGCGGTAGCCGTGGCCGTACTCCATGGCCTGAGCATCAGAGAAGCCCGCGCGCAGCAGGTTGTTTTGGAAGGCTTCTGGTGGAACTACACGAACAACAACTACCCCAATGGCTGGGCCAACTACGTGGCTGACCTCGCGCCCCGCCTCAAAGCTATGGGTATCAATGCCGTGTGGATGCCACCGAACCTCAAGACCCGGATGCCGACCAACCAGGTTTACTCGAATGGCTATTCGCCCTTCGACAACTACGACCTCGGCGATAAGTACCAGCACGGCCGGCTGCGCACCAACTCGGGCACCAAGGATGAGCTGCTACGGTGCGTAGCCATTTTGCACGCCAACGGCATTGACGTGGTGCAGGACATCGTCCTTAATCACCTCGACGGAGCTGGCTCGGACGATAGTAACACCGGCGGCCAGGACCCAGCGGCTTCGGACGACGGAATAACCAACCGGATGAAAAACTTCCGCTACGTGAGCTACGCTACGCCGGCCAGCAGCGAAACAGCCGCCAACTACCTGGCCCGCAGCGGGCGCTTCCCCAAAAACTGGCAGAACTTCAACCCTAACCCCGGCAACAACACGACGAGCGGCGACTGGAACGCCGCCTACTTTGGCCCCGACATCAGCTACTACGCCGGCTCGTACGGCCAAAGCTCCAACGCTATCTACAACCCCGTGCAGGCCAGCGACTATGTGCGCAATAGCACCCGGGGCTGGCTGGCGTGGTACAAAAAGCAGGTAGGCTTCGACGGCGTGCGACTCGATGCGGTCAGGCTCTTCCCGGACTCCGCCACCGAGGACTTTCTCAACAGCCTGCAAAACAGTGCTGGTTGGGCTAGCGGGGGCGCCACTATGTTTGCCGTGGGCGAGTACACCAACGGTACCGCCAGCCCCGCTGCCACGGCGGCGATGGACCAGTGGGTGGCTAATGTGAACAGCCGCGCCGGCACCTTCGACTTTTCCCTGCGCAGCGGCCTGTACGCGCTCATCAACGGCAACGGAGCCTTCAACATCGGGTCGCTGCCCGACTTTCAGCAGAAGACCCGCGTGGTAACCATCAATGGCACGGCCGTGCACCGCACGGTACCGTTCGTCAACAACCACGATACTTTCCGGCCCAGCGTGAATGCCAGCGGCAACTACGTCGGCTGGGATATCGGCGGCGAGCTGTACCCCCACATCGACCCCTCCGACCCGCGCCTTTCGGCCGCCTACGCCGTGGCGCTGGCCGTGGACGGCTCGCCTCAGATTTTCTTCGAGGACCTGTTCAACATCGGCACCACCGGCAAGCGCTTCACCCACAACCCCCGCAGTGCTACCGACCTGCCTGTGCGCGACGACCTAGCCAACCTCATCTGGTGCCACCAGAACCTGCACTTCAAGGACGGGGCATATAAAGTCCCCCACCGAACCGACGACTACCTAATAATCGAGCGTAGCGGCAAGGCCATCATCGGCATCACCGACCATTGGAATGATTGGCAGAGAACATCTATCAGCTGCGACTTTCCGGCGGGCACCGTGCTCAAGGACTATTCTGGGGCTAACGGCAATGCCACAGTGACCGTAGGCGCTGACAAAATGGTGATTATCAACACACCGCCCTGCGACGGCTCGGCCCCCGGCGGCCGGCGCGGATACTCGGTGTGGGCTCCGACCACGGCCGTAACCAACTATACCCTCACCGGCCGCGCTACCACGCAGGAGTGGGAGCTGGCTGACGATTTGGGCGACTCCGGCCCCCGCTCACTTGGTCAGGGCGGACAGCTGCCGGCCGGCTCTATGGCCTACCGCACAGCGGGTCGCATTTACGTAGGGGCCAATAAAAACATCAGCTACACCCTTTACCCTAGCGATGCCACCCGCGACCTGATGGTGACTGTGTTTGACAACTTGGGAAATCCCCTGAACAGCACCAACGCCAAGGGCACATTCAGCGGCTCGTACACTCCCGGTGCCGAGGGCTGGTACTTGCTGAAGGTAAGAAACAACTTGATGGCCAACCCGGCGCAGCGCTGCAACCTGAAAGTGACCTACACCCCGCCCACCGTGGTAGCTGGGACCATGGCCAACCGAGAAAGCACTGCGCTCGCCACTGTCGGCAGCAAAGCAGCGGAAGGTGCTGAGCTGTACGTCTTTCCGAACCCCACTATGGCCGGTGCCGTTGCCCTCACCATTCAAGCACCCACCGCCCAGCTAGCGACGGTGCAGCTGGTTGACCTTACGGGCCGATTGGTTTACACGCAGGCCATACGGCTAACTTTGGGTGTTAACCGTCTGACGCTTCCCCTGCTGCAGCCCGTCAGCGCTGGGGCTTACCAACTCCGGGTGCCAGAACTGCGTCTTGGCCAGCAGGTGATTATCCACTGACCCTAGCTCGGCTAATTGGTTGGGTGTATAGTTCTAATGTGAGATGGGTGGGGTCTTGGTTAAAGTTAACGGGATTTTTCTGCCACTGGACGCAGATTAACTCGTGCGGGGTGAGGCCCCTCAAAGCTTTCAGCAGCTTGGCGTGATTGTGGGCCAACAAGAAGGTTTGTATATGCTCGTTCAACTCGGCCGTGGTCTAGTATATGGTACTGGCGCACGGTGGACTGTTTAACCGTGCGGTTTATGCGTTCGACTTGGCAGTTGCTCCAGGGGTAGCCGGGCTGGGTGACGCGTTGCTCAAAGTCGTGCTCGGTGCGGAAGTGGTCGAAGATGTGACGAAAAGCCCGAGGCTGGTGACGCAGCTTGCCGAATTGGACACCGTTGTCGGTCAGCACCGGGTGCACCCGGTAGGGCAGCTTAGCCAGTCCCCGGCGCAGGAACTCCGAGCTAGCATTTTAGTGGCCTGCGGCTGCAATTCGGCAAAGGCCACTTTGCTGATGCGGTCGATGGCTACGAATAAATAGTAGCGGCTCACATCGGTTCCCTGCACGTCGACTTTGGCGAAGTGCAGGGAACCGATGTGGTAGTCCTTGTAGAGAAGTAACTGGTTGTAGCATGGTCCTTACCGATGGGTACAATTCATAGGGTTAACCCGGAAACAATTGTTGGCTACTGCCCCATCCTTTTGATGCTCTTTAGATGTTTTTGATAGAAGCCACGCTTTACTCAGTCGGTTGACAAGCTCGTAACGAGCGCATTACAGAGGTTACTGTGCAACGGAAACAGGGAATAGTACGCCCCACCCAATGTTACGTTCGTAGCGGATGGAGCAGCTTAACGAATGAATCTTTTAGCTGGCTTCTACTACCAATGGCGCGGCATCGGCAGGAGCCGGCTGCGTTTGGCCACCCGCTCTGCTTTACCGGGCGGGCAGCTTCAGGGGTTGCCAGGTGTTGTTGGGCCGGTTCACGTCGGGGAGTACGTTGTTGGGGTCC
>CAXTFI010000065.1:0-22456 GCA_964243255.1 uncultured Hymenobacter sp. | reverse complement strand
CGGCCGAAAAAACAAGGGCAAGTGTCGAAAACCGAACCGGTGCAGCCGTTGCTTGCCCGTGCTTTGTTTTCGCTACTCGCTGCTACCCCGCCTCGTCGGCAAGCGCTGGCAGCTATTCCATCACTTACTCCTTTGTGGTATGCAACACCTTCTTTCCCGGTCGCTTTTTGCCAGCTGCCTCTTACTGGCACTTTCCAGCCGTGCGCAATCCGCTACTTCCCCAGACGAACAGGCGGTCGCGCAATTGGTGCGTGACTTTCGGGCGGCCGAGCAGGCTTACGACCCGGCCGCTCTGGCCCGGCTCACGGATGAGCACTACGTCGAAGTCTCCCCCCGCGGCGAAGTTGATGAACGGGTTCGCTTCCTGGGGTTTTACCAGCCCGAGCAACGCAAGCCGTGGCCGCCCCTGACCGTCAGCGAAGAGCAAATTCGGGTACTCGGCCCCACCGCGTTGGACGTGCTCAAGCTCACCTACACCCTGCCAGGGCCTGATGGCACCAGCCGCACCCAGGCCGTGCGGGCCACTTTTGTGGCGCAACGCGGCGCGAAGGGCTGGCGCCTGGTGGGCGCGCAATACACGGCCATCATGCCCGCAGCGCCGCCCGTCACGCCGGCTAAATAGCAGTGGACACAGGACCAGGACCGTTCTTCGCTAACGCCTAACCTTGTACCCGGCAGGAGGCTTTTGCTATTCGCTTACTCGGGGAGCTGCTGGTACCGGCTGTGCTTGGCGTACGGCTCCTATTTCTCTTGATTAGCGGGTTTGCTGGCCAGCTACCTGTCCTCATTTTTAGAATAGCTGCTGAATCCGTTCTTGCCACTATTGCAAATCCTTTTTTGCCACTATATTTAGTAAATCCCTTCTTGCTACTATCTTTATCTTACACCTAGCAGTTCAACAGCTAAAAGCCCGCACGCACATGGAAGAACTTCCAAACGAAGCCCCCAACCCGCCTTCCACTACTGATGCAATTCCCAAGGTGGTTGGCATTGGCGGGGTTTTCTTTTTTGCGGACAACCCGCAGGAAACCCGGGAATGGTACGCCAAAAACCTAGGTTTTGACATCACGGACTGGGGTTCAACGTTTGAGTCCAGAAACACCAGCCGGCCCGACGAGATAAATCAGCTTCAATGGACCCCGTTTAAAACGGGCAGCGACTACTTCGCACCTTCGAAAAAGGAATTTATGATTAACTATCGGGTTCAGAAGATGGAAGAACTCGTTCAGCAACTCAGAGAAAACGGGGTGACCATCCTGGATGACATTGCGAGCTACGACTACGGTAAGTTCGTCCACATCATGGACCTCGCGGGCAATAAGATTGAGCTCTGGGAACCCTGCTAATGAACTGAAAATAAAGCAGTTGGTTGCTACACCTGCATCAGCCCATCGTCGAATCATCCCTTTCGCTTTTCCCACTCATGCGCCTTACCGCTCCTGTGCTTGTTACGGGCTCCGCCGGCCGGTTAGGCCGGGAAATCGTGCTGCTGCTGCGCCACCACGGCTATTCTGTCTTGGGGGTCGACCTAGCCGCCTCGCCGACCACCGATGTGGTCCTGGATATTCGCGACGCGGCGGCAGTTTTGACGCTCGTGCAGGGTGTCGGCGCAGTGATTCATACAGCTGCCCTGCATGGCCGGCACTACGACCTGCGCGTGCCTCGCCTAGACTTTGTCCGCACCAATGTAGAGGGGACTCTCAATCTGCTCAATGGGTGCGCCGCGCATGGTATTCGCAAGTTTTTGTACACAAGCACCACCTCCATCTACGGGCAGGCGATGGTTCATCCCGACCAGGCCGTGTGGGTAACGGAGGAGCTGGTGCCCCAGCCCCGGGACATCTACGACATCACCAAACAGGCGGCCGAGGCCCTGTGTCGGGACTTCTTTGAGAAAGAAGGGCTGGAAATCACCGTGCTCCGCGTGGGGCGCTTCCTGCCCGAGCCGGCGAACCTGGCCGCCAACCACCGACTCTACCGGGGGCTGGACGAACGCGACGGGGCGCAAGCCCACCTGCTGGCCCTGGAAAAGTCGTTCCCGACGTTTGAGGTGTTCAACATTGCCGCTGGCAGCCCGTTTGAGCGTTCCGATGCCGCGCAACTGAAGTAAGACCCCGCCCCAGTTATTTGCCGCCGCCTGCCCAAAGCCGCCGGGGTCTACCAGCGCCTGAACTGGCAGTTTCCGGCCAGCATCGACCGGGTATATTGCATCGAGAAAGCGCAACGGCTGCTGAACTATTCGCCGCAATACACCGCGCCGTATCTGCTGCAAAAGGCGGCGCGCCAAGCAGGACGCGCCATCGGTTGACGAGCCCAACGGCCGAAGAATCGCCCGGTGCTGCCGGGGGCTTTCCCGGGGCGGGCTATACTTGCATTCGCCCCTCTTGATTCTATGCCTGCCTTTGCGCGCCGCCACCGGGTTTTGTTGCTGCACCTCTCGTTCTGGGGAGTGTACTGCTCGTTCTATTTCTACCAGCTCAACCAGGAATATGGCGTGCGGCAGGCGTTGCTGCTAATAGCGGAGCCCTTGCTTGGCAACTTGCTGCTGGCCTACTTCAACTACTGCTACCTGCTGCCCCGCTGGCTGGCGCGCCCCCAACTGGGGCGCTACCTGCTGGCCTTCGGCGGAGCGCTGGGCTTGGCGGTGGCGCTCAAGGTATTTCTGGCCCGCTCCTGCTCCCCGCTGGCAGCGCCGCCGGCCTACGTGTACTCCACGGGCTTCCTGGTGGCCACGACGCTGGGCACGCTATTCCTGGTGCTGTTTGTGGCCATGCTGCGCTTTGTGGTGGGGTGGTTTGAGTTGGAAGCCAAAACGAAGGCCCTGGAAAACGCGCAACTGACCACGGAACTCCAGTTTCTTAAGGCCCAAATCAACCCGCACTTTCTCTTCAACACCCTCAACAACCTCTATTACCTAGCCTACACGCAGTCGCCCAACACCCCGGAAGTCGTGGCCCGGCTGGCCCAGATGATGCGCTACCTGCTGGAAGAGTCCAACCAGCCCACCGTGCCTCTGGGCCAGGAAATTGAGTTCATGCGCAGCTACCTGCACCTGGAAGAGTTGCGGCTCAACCACCCCGTGCCCCTCACGTTGGTCGTGGAGGGCGAGCCGGCAGGCGTGGTCATCACGCCCCTCATCCTGATGACGTTTCTGGAAAACGCCTTCAAGCACGGCGTCAGCAACAACGACCCCACTGCCTGGGTGCATATCCAGCTGCGGGTGACGGCCGGTACCTGCGAATACACGGTGGCCAACGGCCATTTGCCCGTGCCGGCCCCAGCCCCGCTGCCCGGCACGGGGCTGTCCAACGTGCGGCGACGGCTGGCCCTGAGCTACCCTGGCCGCCACGAACTGCGCGTGGAGCACACCCCGGCGCAGTACCGGATTCACCTGACCCTCCAGCTAGCATAAGCCTGCGCTGCCTCATCGTAGACGACGAGCCCCTGGCCCGCCACCTGCTTACCGACTACGTGGGCAAAGTCTCGTTTCTGGCGCTGCACGCCGCCTGCGCTAGTCCGCTCGCGGCCTTGGAGGTATTGCACACGGCACCCATCGACCTGCTGTTTCTGGACGTGCACATGCCCGATTTGACGGGCCTGGAGCTGCTGCGCAGCCTGCCACGGCCGCCGCTAGTGGTCTTCACCACGGCCCACTCCGAGTATGCGCTGCCCAGCTACGAGTTCGACGCGGTCGATTACCTGCTCAAGCCCATCACGCTGGAGCGCTTTTTACGAGCCGCGCACAAGGCCTACGCCCGTCGGCCCGCTTCCTTGCCGATGGTACTGCCGCCTGCGCCGCCCTCGTCGGGCCCGCCGTTTCTCTTTGTGAAGGATGGGCCCCGGCGGGTAAAGGTGCGCTGGGAGGATATTCTGTACGTGGAAGGCCTGCGCGATTACGTCACCATTCACACCCGCCAGCAGAAGATTGTCGGCCTCCTGCAGCTCAAGGCACTGGTGCAGCAACTGCCCCCCGACCGCTTCGTGCGCATCCACCACTCCTACATTGTGGCGCTGGAAGGGCTCGATGCCATTTACAAAGACAAAGTACAGATTGGCAGCCGCTTCTTGCCCATTAGCGAATCGTACCGGGCCGCTTTTCGCGCCATCATCGACCGTCATCAACCCGGAGCGGGATAAAGCCGGTCTGTTTAAATGATTGTCTTGTACCGCAACAGCTTCGTTATGAAATCATTTATTGCCCTTCCCAAACTTACGCGGGGCGACCAAGTGGCCGTGGTTTCTCCTTCGGCTGGATTACCGGGATTGTTTCCGTGGGTGCAAGAGCTGGGCCTGCAGCGGTTGCGCGACGTATTGGGGCTTGTTCCCCTGGAATACCCCACCACCCGCCGCATGCAGGCCCCGCTGCAAGCCCGGGCGCAGGACCTCATGCGGGCGTTTGCCAATCCAGCCAACAAAGCCGTTTTTTCCTCCATCGGCGGCAGTGACCAGCTCCAGTTGCTCAAGTACCTGGACCCGGCCGTCCTGCTGGCCAATCCCAAGCCGTTCTTCGGCTTCAGCGATAGCACGCACCTGCACACATTGCTCTGGAACTTGGGCATTCCGTCGTACTACGGCGGCGCGGTGATGACCCAACTGGCGATGCAACAGCAAATGCACGACTACACCATCCAGTCGTTGACCAACGCCCTCTTTACCATCGGGGAAGTAGAAGTAATGGCGTCGGCCTATTACACGGACGAAGCGTTGGAGTGGGTGGACCCCACCAATCTGGACCGGGAGCGAACCCTAGTGAGCAACGAAGGGTGGTACTGGGAGGGTACCGCCGACGGCATGGGTAGGTTATGGGGTGGCTGCGTCGAATCGTTGATTGGCCAAGTCGCGGCCGAGAAATACTTGCCGAGCGCCGCGGCGTTGCAAGGCACCATTCTGTATTTGGAAACGTCCGAAACAATGCCGCCCGCCTGGGTACTGGACTACTTGTTGACCGGCTTTGGCGAACGCGGCTGGCTGCACCACTTTCAAGCCATTTTGGTGGGGCGACCGAAAGCCTGGGATTTTGCACAGCCGCTGGCCCCGCACCAAAAAGCGGCGTATTGCCAGCAGCAGCGTGCCACCGTTGTGAAAGCCGTTCGGGCGTACAATTCACAGATACCCATCGTACAGAACGTCGATTTTGGTCATACCGACCCGCAATTGGTGCTTCCTAGCGGACAGCTTGCACGTGTAGTGGGAAGCGAACAACGTATTTTTTTGACTTACTAAACAGTTTCACAATCAATCCATGGTAAAAAACAAGACCACTGAAACAGCCATTCGGGTGGCGGATTTCATCGATTCTTATGTTGACGACCCGCAAAAAAAGGCGGATAGTTTTCGTTTGATTGAATTGATGACAGAATGGTCGGGCTTTGCCCCCAAAATGTGGGGGGGCGAACATCATCGGGTTTGGCAGTTATCACTACCGCTATGCCAGCGGACGGGAAGGCGATGCCCCGTTAATCGGGTTTTCGCCTCGAAAAGCTGCATTTTCACTCTATGTGCATTCGCCCGTTGAAGAGCAAAAGCACTTGTTAGGGAGCCTGGGCAAATTCAAAATGGGCAAAGCCTGCATCTACGTCAAAAGAATCGCGGACATTAACCTTCAAACACTAGAAGCACTCTGCCGGGCAACCATTGCCTATTTAAACGAGCATCACGAATGTGCATGTCGGGCGTAACCGAGCGTCATTTTGCGGCAGAATTCAGCCGGCCCGGCCTCCTGTATCATGCGCAGGCACCCTGTTTGATTTGTGTTCGCATAGGTCTTTGCCAACTGCATTCCCTATCCGCGTTTTGCCCGCGTGTACACTAGGCCGCAGTACACGGGCTTCTTTCTGGAACGGAATCAGCGCCCTACGTGCCTGTCCCAAGCTTAATGGTCTCCTGATTAATCAGACAACTTCAGCCCATCTTACCTTCCCATTGCTATAAATGGCGTAAGCTGCGCCTAGATTGGCGACTGACCGTTTTTACATAGACTTTTATCCGCTGTATGGGCCCCGCTTTAATTACCTACGGACGAAGAAGAGATACGGTGACCGATTGGTCGGCTGCCGACGAGACTTTCACGGCTTCATCAGCGATGACGTGGTAAAAAGGCGGGTCGTACCGTGGGCTACATCCTTTTCGAACCGGGGCCGGCGAGTATGAACTACCCGGCTGCCTGATCTCTGCTTTCGCACACAGCATTGGACGAGGGCTGCCATCCACTACTCCGAGTGGTAGTTAAGCGTTTATTCAAACGGTCAGAAAGGCAAAAAGCTAACCGTGGATTAGTGGTCTAGCCAGTGCTTAAAGGCCGGCGCGCGGCCGGCGCTGACGACCAAGGCCTCCTCAGCTACCGGGGGCGCTACCTGCAGCACCAAGCGGCCCTTGAAATACGGCCGGATTTCCTGCACCGCGCCGATACTCAGAATGAGCTGGCGGTTGATGCGAAAGAAGTTCTGGGCGTCTAATTGGCCTTCCAGCTGGTCGAGCGTGTCGGGGATGATAAACCGCTTGCCGGGGTGGGTGACGAGGAACACCACGCCCTCTTCGGCCAGAAAATACGCCACCTGGTCCACCGGCACGGCTTTCAAAGCCTGCCCGGATTTCACTAGAAAGCGCGAGCGGGGCGCGGTGTGGACCAGGCGTTGCACGTTCTCAACGGCCGCCGGCAGCGTGGCGGCGTGCCGGGTTTCGTACTTCTGCAGGGCGCGTTCCACCTCGGCGGCTTGCAAGGGCTTGAGCAGGTAGTCCACGCTGTTCACCTGAAAGGCCCGAATGGCGTACGCGTCGTAGGCGGTGGTGAAGATGACGGGCGCCGCTACCGCCACCTGCCGGAAGATGTCGAAGCTGTTGCCGTCTGACAAGTGGATGTCGCAGAAGAGCAGGTCGGGGGCCGGTTGCGCGTGCAGCCAGTCCACCGCCTCTTCCACCGAGCCCAGCGCCGCCAGGACGCGCGCGGCGGGCCGGAGGCGGGTGAGCAGGGCCGCCAGCGCCTGGGCCGCCAGGGGCTCGTCTTCGATGATCAGGACGTTCATGCGGCGGGGGCAGTCAGGAGTGGGAGTCGGACGATGAAGGCTGCCGGCGTGGGCACGATTTCCACCAGGCGGTCGGTCAGGTGCTGGTAGCGGCGCTGGATGTTGGGCAGGCCCAGGTGGGTAGACACCACCGCGTCGGTGCGGGGCTGACGGTTGTTTTCGACCACCAGCAAGCCATCAGTGGCTGATACTTTGATAATAAGCGGCTTGCGCGTGGTAGAGCCGTTGTGCTTGATGGCGTTTTCCAGAAGCATCTGCACGGCAGTAGGCGGCACCAGGGCCTGCTCCCACGCCGCGGCAACGTCCCATTCCACGCGCAGGGCCTCGCCAAAGCGGGTTTCCATCAGGTGGGCGTAGGCGCGCACCAGCACCATTTCCTGGCGCAACGGCACCAGCGGTTGTGCCCCGGTATCGAGCAGGAAGCGGTACACGTCCGACAGTTGACCCAGAAACTGCCCGGCCCGGTCGGCGTCGAGGTGAATCAGCGAGCCGAGCACGTTGAGGCTGTTGAATAAGAAGTGGGGGTCCACCTGCTTTTGCAGGGCTTCGAGTTGAGCTTGGAATGTTTCTTTTTGTAGCTGCGCCACCCGAACCAGCTCCTGCTGCAGATTTTGGCGCACGTGCTCGCGCTCCACGAAGTAGTAGAAGAACAGGGAAAGCACGGCACTGACCGCTAGCGAAAGGCGCAGGGCCTTGGGCGTCACTTCCGCGGTGGGCATTAGGTAGTGCTGCGGGAAGGTAAAGAACACCAACCAGAACACTAGGCTGACCAGCACCACGCACAGCCCTTCCCCCAGGGCTTTGACCGGGGCGGGCGGTTTGGTCAGGCGGTCGGCCCAAAAAGGCGGGCAATCGGCGCATGGACCCAGAACGTGGGCAGCAGAAAGGCAAATACCAGCAGCAGCTCCTGGTATCTCGCCAGCGCGCCCACCCACAAGGTGCCATACTGGATAAACACCGCCACGTGGAAGACCGCTGTGGCGGCCAAGGCCGCCAACGCCATTTTTCGAATCATGGGGCCGGGTGAGGCGACGAGTTGCGCCCAGACAATATTACCAGCGCGCCCGACGAAAAGCCGCATTCGCTCCGCCAATTCAATCGGCTCGCATCCCGATTCATTGCCCTGGAATCCGCCTTCGGCAGAAAATGCTTTCGGACAGGTGAAAAGCGCAGGAGGTTTGTCACATCCTGTTAGCAACCAAGTGCTGCATTTCTTTCCATTCTCAACCCCCGTCCCTCATGCGTTTACCCTCTTTTGATTACCCGATTCGTATTTCCCGGGCCCGGGTGATGTGGAAAATGGCGAAGGCCGCCCTGGACCGGGACCGGCCGGTGCTGGTGCAAATCGTGGTGACGCGCCGCTGCAACCTGGCCTGCGGCTACTGCTACGAATACGACAAGGTATCGAAGCCCGTCCCGCTGCAAGAGTTCAAAGCCCGGGTGGACGCCCTGCGAAAGCTCAAGGCCGTGTTTGTGACGCTCAACGGGGGCGAGCCACTACTGCACCCGCACATCGCCGAGCTGGTCCGCTACATCGCCGAAGCGGGCATGGTGCCGATGATAAATACCAACGGCCACGTGCTGAAGGCCCCGCTCATCAAAAGCCTGAACGAGGCCGGCTTGTTTGGCATGCAGCTCAGCTGCGACAGCCTGGAAGACAACGAAGTGACCGAGAAAAGCATGCGCCGGCTGCGGCCCAAGCTGGAACTGCTGCGCCAGCACGCCCAGTTCAGGGTGCGGGTCAACGGGGTGCTGGGCTCCGGCAACCCGGCCGAGATGGAGGAAGTGGCCAAAGTGGTGGTGGGCTTCGGTTTCGGGTTCCAGTGTTCGCTGATGCGCGACAGCCGCGGGCAGGCCGTGCCCCTGAGCGAGGAAGCCTTGCAGGCTTATATGCGCATTCGGGCCCTGAAAGGCCGCTTGCCACAAATCCTCAACGACAACTTCCAGTTGCCCCTGGCCCGCGGCGAAAGCAAGCCCTGGAAATGCCGGGCCGGGGCGCGCCACTTCGAGGTCGACGGGGCGGGCCTGGTGCACCTGTGCCAGCCCAAAACCGGCTCGCCCGCCAAGCCGCTGGCCGAGTATTCCGTGGCCGACATCCGCGCCCAGTTTGACTGTGGCAAATCGTGCGCGGCCCGCTGCCCCATTGCGTATGCCCACCTGGGCAGCCGGCTCGACGGCTTCCGGGGCCAAAAAAGCGCCCAAGCCTGATGGAACTGAGTTTGATTATCCCGGCCTTCAACGAAGCGCAGCGCATCGGGCCCACGCTGCGGCGCGCGCATCAGTTTCTGGCCGCGCGCCCCGCCCGCTTTGAAATCATCGTGGTCGACGACGGCTCGACCGACGACACGGTGGCGCTGGTTACGGCCCTGGCCGATGAGTTGCCCGGCCTGCGCGTGCTGTGCGCGCCGGCCAACCGGGGCAAAGGCCACGCGGTGCGCCGGGGCATGCGGGCGGCCACGGGCCAGGTCCGCCTGTTTTCCGACGCCGACGGCTCGACGCCCATTGAGGAGCTGGACCCGCTGCTGCAGGCGCTGGCGGCGGGGGCCGACATTGCCATTGGCTCGCGGTACCTGGCCGCCTCCCGGGTCACGCGGCCGCAGCCCTGGTTGCGCCGGGTCTGGAGCCGGCTCGTCAACCGGGTGGTGCAGCGCGTGCTGCTGCCCGGCGTGGTCGATACGCACTGCGGCTTCAAGGCCTTCACGGCCGCGGCAGCCACGCACACCTTTGCGGCCTGCACCGTGGACGGCTGGTCGTTTGACCTGGAAGTGCTGGCCCGGGCCCGGGCCCACGGACTGAGCATCCGGGAAGTGCCCGTGCGCTGGGAAAACGACGAGCGCAGCAAAGCCCGCCTCAGGCAGCTTCCCCGGGAGCTTCGGCACGTGTACCGCCTCCGACAGCAGCTTCGGCAAGGAGAAAAGCAGGCGGGCGGCCGTGCTTAGCGCGGGGTAGGCGTGCTGGACCTAGTCGGCTATACTGCTAGCAGAGGAAAATGCCGTTCAGCGAAAGGGCCGAACAGACTCAAGAGCATTCATTTATGACTCATATGCCCCCTTAGCAGCGTTGTTCAATGCGTTTGTTAAAGACTTAATCGCCGCAGTAGATGCGGAACCATTCAACCATAACGTCGAACTAAATGGGTTTGCAAAGCACATTCTTTCGCACTTACGCTACTCCGTTGAAAGCCAATGGGGTATTTCTAGCGATTATCCTATTGTGTTTCTCAATGTTAATTCTATCATTCGAGGGCAGAGAACGCTATGGATGGGTTTACCCACTTTTATCCGCATTAGGGATAACAGTAGTTGCTCTATTGACCAACATCCTCCTGGCGATAATCATGGCAAGTAAAGACCAGCGTAACATGGTTATTGCTTATTTGATAGCCGTGATTCCGTATCTAGTAGTGTTTTGGTTTTTCTGGTCCATTGCTGGCCAGATGCATATCGGCAAATTAGAAGGCGGATAAGGCCCGAACACTAGGGTGCCGTTCACTTTAACGGTCCGAATAGAAAAACGAGGTTCTAGTTAGAACCGTCCATGCAAGATTTCGCCTGCTATATTCGTTCCGCTTCCGAAAGGAGGCATCTCTACGCTCCCTGCTCTATGCCCATGCACCGGCCTTTGTCTTCCCTGCTCGGCTGGGCGGTACTCGGCCGCTTCCGCTACGGGGTTTCCCCGGCCGGCCGGCGCTTTCGCTGTCCGTTCTTTTTTTGCCTCACCTGGGTGCTGCTGGCTGGGGCGCCCGCGCTAGCGCAAGCACCGGCGTGGCAAAACATTTACCCGCTGGAAATGCCCGGCCATGTGACCGCGACTGTGGCGGCCAATGGCAGCGTCTACACGGTGGGTGTGCTCGTCCACTATGAGCAAAGCGAAGGGGACCCCGAAAGCGGCCCGGGCAGCACCGGCAGCAATGCCTTTGTCGCGAAGTGGAATCCCACCACCCAGTGCCTGGTCTGGCTGGTGCAAATGGGAGACCGATTTCGGGATGAGGACGCGGCCACGGCCCTCGTTGTGCAGGACAGCAGCGTGTACGTGCTAGGCCAATTTGAGGCAACGTCACAGGGCTTTGGCCACCCCGTGCGCGCGACGGGCCCCGGCGATGTCTTCGTGACCCGCCTGACCGACCACGGCACCCGCGCCACCGCCGACTGGACGCAAGCGCTGGGCTACCCCAATCGCCACACCTGGGCCCGCCACCTGGCCTGCGACGGTGCCGCTCTTTATGTGGCCGGCATCACGGAAGAGGTCACGAGTCGCGTTGACCCAGCAACCGGCCAATGGGTGCCGCCCGTTACATGGGCCTTCGTGGCCAAGCTAACCGATGCGGGGACCCACGGCCTACCGGGGTGGCAGCAGACTTGGGTGGTGAGCCGCGGCTACCACGAGGTCGTTGCCCTGGCCGCCCGGCAAGGCCGGGCTTACCTGGCTACCAACACGTGGCAGCCCACGCCCAGCCCGAGCGAGCCCCAGGGCTGGCTTGGGGAAGGCATGCTGCCCGCGCACGCCGACTACCGCCTGCAACTCACGCAGCTGTGCGACCAGGGCGCCGGGTACCGCCTCGGCTGGACCCACACCGAGGCCGGCCAGGGCACCGGCCTAGCCTTGGCCGGCAACGCGCTCTACGTCACGGGACGCGCGGATGCCGACCACGCGTTCGGCCACCCTTCCCTCCCGGCCGACGCACGCGATGTCCCCGGCGACCTGTTCGTCGCCAAGCTGGTCGTGGCCGGCACCACCGTGCAAACCGCTTGGGTGCAGCGCCTGCGCGGCACCGGCCACGACGAATACGCCCGGTTGCCCTACATCGCTGTGCACGACCGGCGCGTATACCTAGCGGGCATCTTTGCCATGCCCCGCCTGACGCTGGACAGCGTGGTGCTGCGCAACTCCAACCGCAACCGCAGCACCCGCAACCTATTCGTGGCGCAGTTGACCGACGCGGGGTCGGCCAGCCGCTTTGATTGGGCCCACCGATTGGGCAACGAGCACGCCGCGGATTTAGGGGCCTTCACGCTAGACGGCCCCCACCTGTACGTAAGCGGCTATTTTCAGGGCTACCGCAACCAACCGGTGCTGCTGGGCGAACAGCAGTTCCGGCTCCCCGACGAGAACGTTGGTGACGGGATGCTACTGCAAGGCTGGCTGCCGGTGGGCCCGTAAACGGACGCGGCCCGTATGCCGAGCATTCCGCCGTTATGACCGCCGGACAGGGTGCACCTGCTTTGGCACCGCCCCCTTCTTTGAGAACCCTCCTCCAGCCGAAGCCCCGTGGGTGGCGGATGCCTTGCACGTTTCCCCCACCTATTTAAGCAGCTTACTGAAAATGTTGACGGGACAAAGCACGCAGCATTACATTCACGACAAACTAGTGGAGCAAGCAAAACTGAAATTATCGACCACCAGCCTGTCCGTAGGTGAGATTGCCTATGCGTTAGGATTCGAGCACTCGCAGTCGTTTAGTAAGTTGTTCAAGGCCAAGACCAGTCTTTCGCCCCTAGCTTTCCGGCAGTCCTTTGACTGACAACCGTTTCATTAAACTGGTTTGCGCACCAGCAATTGGAATGCCTGGGATTGGTTGCCGTTCATGGTGAAGACCGGCACCCGCGTTTCCTGCACTGGGGTAAAGCCGTGGGTGAGTTGGGCAATCCAGGGAAGGGTATGATGGCGTAACGTTGCCCCTTCCGGGAGGGTAAATACGCCCGCATTCTCGGGGTCGCCTTGCCAATCAAAATAGGCTCCGCTAGCGAGGCGGTCAGGTTGTAGGTAGTAGTCGCTGAGGTACAGCAGTCCCCCAGGGCGCAACTTGGCATAGAGTTGGTCCAGCAGCGCCTGTTGTCCCGCATTCGAGGGAATACACGTCAAGACCGCCATCAGCAGAACCACGTCCAGCGAAGCATCGGGCACCGGGATATGGGGAGTCGCCAAGTGGCACAGGTGAGCCGTGAGAAGGGGGAAGAGGCGTTGGCCCCGCTTGATGAGCGCGGCGGACGTATCAACTCCCATTACATTGCTAAAACCCGCTTGGGCTAACTCCTGGACAATACGACCATAGCCGCAGCCATAGTCTAACAAGCGGCTTGCGGGCGAGGCATAACGCTGTAGCAGGGCGACATCGAGGGGGTGGGTAAACTGCTTCGTCTCGGCCACCCGGTCCCAGTAAGGGTATTGGTTATCTACTTCCATAGGCAAAAGTAGGAACGTCCAGTAAGCCTTGCAACCGATAGCAGGGAATTGGAGCGCAACAAAAATGTGGGGTATTCCAGTTTTCCGGGTAAACTAAGCGGAAGCGGAGCGGCTAACCTCCCAACCCAGAGCAGTATTGCCCCTACTTGTTCATGCTCCCAGTCATTGGATGCTGAATATTGTTAAACAAATAGGGGAAAACCTCCGACTCCGCTACTGCTTAATCTCAAATATTAGTGCCTTGTCTAACAGGATAGTAACTTACAAAGCGGCAAAAGCGACAGCATAAACATTCGTTTTTGCTGCCCTTTCTTGATTGCAATTGAGGAGCGTGTAAGACCATCATCCCTCGTTTTCCTTACGGCGCAGTAGTGCTTTATCACAAGCATTCAGGCCAATGTGCAGCCTAGTCGGAGGTTTTACCTTACTTATTTACCAACATCCTATTATTTTACCAACATCCTATTATCTCAAGAGCAAAGGAGTCGTCCAAACCGGCGCTCACCCCTTTGCTCTTTCGCGAAACGATTTTAGATGGCCGAAGTCCCGCCGTCGACCGACAGCTCCACTCCATTCACATAGCTGGAGTCGTCGGACGCCAGAAATAGCGCCACCGTCGCAATTTCCTCCGGGCGGCCCATCTTACCCCGCGGAATCAAAGCTTCGAACTGCGCTTTCGTTTCCGCATCGAACATCTGCTCCTGAATCGGGGTGGCGACCTGCCCCGGACTCAGCACGTTCACCCGAATGTTTCGGTCCTTCAACTCATTGAGCCAGGTGCGGGCAAAGGAGCGCAGCGCCGCCTTGCTCGCCGAATACACGCTGTAGTCCGGCCAGCCCTTGACCGACGCAATCGAACCGGTCATGATGATGGAGCCGCCGTCGTTAAACAGCGGCAACGCTTTCTGGACCGTGAAGAGCGTGCCCCGCGTGTTCAGGCCAAAGCTCGCATCGAAGTTCTGCTCGGTAATCTCGCCGAGCTTCTGCGCCGCCCCCCCCGTCCCGGCGCTCGCGAACAGCACGTCGAGGCGGCCCTTTTCCCGCTTGACCGTCTCGAACAGGCGGTCCAGGTCGTCCATGTTGGCCGCGTCGCCCGGCACGCCGGTCACGTTGCGGCCGATGGCCCGCACAGCTTCGTCGAGCCTATCTTGCTGGCGGCCCGTGATGAAGACGTAGGCGCCTTCTTTTACAAATAAGTGGGCGGTGGCTAAGGCCATGCCTGAGGTGCCGCCGGTAATAACGGCCACTTTTCCGCTGAGCTTTCCCATGTTGTTGAATTGGTTAGTTAAATGAGTTTAGGGACTGTTTTTCCTGGTTCGGATGGCGGAAGCTAATGCGACGAGTTACGCTGAATTTTCCTAAAAGAAACAGGGTATTTCGTTTTAGTTTCAGCTAGTAACTATAATAAGTCACTTTTTGTTACTAAAGGCAATCATTTCCCTTTAAAACTGGTTACCTCCTCGTAACTATTACCATTTTCACTGGCTTTACCCTTATGCGTGACGCTGCTTTTCGCACTTCTACTTGCTCTATGACCCGCACTATGGGCGTGCTGGGCAGCAAGTGGAAACCTATCATCATCGTGATGCTAACCCAGCGGCGGCGCTTTGGACAACTCGCGCAGTTCATGCCACTCATCTCGCGAAAGGTGCTTACCGAGCAGCTCCGGGAACTGGAAGAGGATGGCCTGGTGCGCCGCGAGGCTTTTGCCGAACTGCCGCCCCGCGTCGAATATTCGCTTACGGCGTACGGGCGGGCGCTGCTTCCCATCCTCGACCAACTCTGCGCCTGGCACAGCGCCGCGCCCGCAGCCGGGGCGGCTACCGCAGAATAGCCAGCTGGGCACAACCCAGCCGCCGAAGTGAAGTTGCTCCTAACCCGGCTCGCCTAGCCTGCTTAGGAATTGCCTCTTCCTAGGCTAGAGCATTCCTGTGATAGGGGCAGGCTCATCTGCTGCAAGCAGGAAGAAGCGCAACAGGAGGGCATCGAAGCGCTCAAACTGGTCACGAACCTGGTAGTGCTCTGGAACAGGGTCTAATTGCGACATGTGGTGCAGACCTTACGGGCCGGGCATCGAGGTGCGCGACGAAGACCTGGCGCGCCTCTCGGGCACTACCGGCCTGGCAGCCGCCCACCCCCGCCCTGCGCCAGTTGCGCGCCTTGGCCCGCGAGCGGCAAGTGCTGGTATGGCGAGCTGCGCAGCTTAAGATTCGTGCCCATGCCTACCAGCATAGCTATCAGCCGGACAGCCGGACCTTAGCCCAGCTAGCTGCTCAATAGCAATTACCTACCAGCCAGCTCAAAGCGCCGGACTAGGACCTCACTGAACTGCTGCAAGCAAAGCCCAGGCTGGCCCTTAAACTAGGCCAGCTGACCAGTATTCCTGGCATTGGGCTTACGACGGCCACTGTAGAACCTGTTATGCTTTTTTGAGCAGCAGAGGCACTTTTATTCGCTTAGCTCTCTGTAACTGAAAGGTGCCTAAGTATCAAGAGTGGCTCTGCGTGCCGTGGTGGGCTTCTAATGCAGTTGGTTGATTTTTAGAAACCGTGTTTTGACGTACCAGTTCATAACAGGCTCTAGCTCGACCGCTTGAATGGCGAGCGTAGCAACTGCCTGGCCCAGGCGTTGGGGCTATTGTCGTGCGAAAACGCGGTTTTGGCCAGGCTGATAGCTAACACGGGGGCGTGTTGCGCCCAAACCCGATTGAACTCGGCCAGTGTACCGAGAATTTTTTGGAAAGCTTCGGGACTGGTTTCTTGCGAACCCACGAGGAAGCGCCAAGGCTGTTCGCCAAAGTAGGAAGCGGCTGGCTTTTACCTAATCAGGTACCTGATGAACCTGCCTGGTAGCGTGCCCCCAGACCCATTACCTTAGGTAGTAGTAGTTTTGCTTAAGTGAAGCACCACTTTGCCATTCAACCGCTTCCTTTCGCAAGTACTCCGGCACCTCAGCCCTTTACAACCGAGCGAGCCCGTGCTAAAATTCTTCCACCCTGTCTGGCAACTGGCTGGATTTGTCCTGCTGGGGAGTTTAGCCTGAAATTAGCGCTGGCGGCGTGACGAACCGAGGTAGTTCCATCCCCTGGTCGTGCAAGTAGTTGGCGAGGTCGAGCGAATTGTCCGCCACGTCCCAGTGCGTGACCAGCCCGTTTTCGAGCCGCAGCAGGAAGCTTTCGACGGACGTTCCACTTTGACCAGTTGGGGCGATTCCATTGAATGGCTCGCCATCATGCTTCCAATGCAGGTTAATCGTCACGAGGCCGCGGTCCCCCACAACATAATGGTCAATTAGGTCGGTACGGGGCCGAAAGGCTGTATGAAACGCTTTATTGAAGCGCTTGAGGGCTTCGAGGCCGACAACATCCCGGCCCGCCGGGCTGTTGGCCTTGACGTTGGGGTGGATGACAGCATCCCACCTATCCAGTTCCTGTAAGGCGTACCCCTTATAGATTTCGAGCGTGATGTTTGACTGGTTATTAGCCATTGGTTGATTCCTTGATTTTGGAGAACAATAGATAGCGGTCTGCTACGAAGCCAGCTGACTTCGTTACTGCGGTTTCGGAGTTGGTGTAGACTAGACACTGCTTTGCCGTTTAGTTGCCGCGCCATGGGCTGGCCATTTCAGCGAACTGCTGCTAGGCTACTGGGGCTTCGAACTAAGCCAACAGCTGGTGCAGGTCGCCTGCCAACTGCCTACCCAACCCGAAACGTACGTAGCGACCCTGCATCATCGAAACCGGTTGTCCAATAGGTGTATTGGCGCAGTATCGGCATCGAATAGAGCAAGGCCGGGGCATGCGAGTAACAACCCACGCTCGCATGGTGGTCTTCCCACAGCCCTAACTTACAGGTTAATGGAGCCGCCATCGGCTAGCACCTCCGTACCCAGCAGGAAAGAGGAGTCATCCGAAGCTAGGAACGCTGCTACCCGGCCCATCTCGCGGGGCTGCCCGAAGCGCTGCAGCGGAATCGTGTTAACGAAGCTGGCTTTGGCCTGGACAACTTCTTCTGCTGATAACCCGAATTTGTCGAAGGCGGGGGTGTCAATGGCACCCGGGCTGAGCGCGTTGACGCGAATCTGGCGCGCCATCAGGGTTTGGGAAAAGGAGCGGGCCAAGGAGATAACGCCCGCTTTGGCGGCGGAATAGATGGTCAGGCCTGGAAGGGCCCGGTGCGCCGAGTTTGACGCCACCAGCACCACGGAGGCCCCGTCGCGCAAATGTGGCAGCGCTTTTTGCACGGTGAAAAAGACGCTTTTCAGGTTCACGTCGATGGCGCGCTGAAAATCATCCTCCGTGGCATCCTCGACCGTGGCGGACGTGCCCGCGCCAATGGCACCGCCCGCGTTCACAATCAGCGCATCAATTTTGCCAAATTTGTCGGCCGTGGCCTGAAACACACGCTCCAAGTCCGCGAGCTGCGTCACGTCGCCCTGCAACACGAGGAAGTCGTCACCCAACTGCTGGGCCGCCGCGGCCAGCGTTTCCGGGTTGCGGCCCACGATGGCACCGCGCGCGCCTTCTTCCTTAAATACCTGAGCGATGCCCAAGCCAATACCGCTATTACCGCCGGTGATGACGGCTACTTTGCCTGCAAGTTTCATAAAAAAGAAAAGAAAAGAATGGAGGCAGCGATGTCAACGCGAAAGGCCGTCGGAGCGAGGCCCAGCACAAATCCGTTACGCTGCCGTTTGCTGGTACAAAATTGGGGCAAATAGCTGCGGCAAAACGAGGACATTTGTCACTAAATCGTCGCTTTCAGTGGTCCACGCAATGGCCTATAGCAGTTAGCGCCGCCTCGTTTGCTAGTTCGCACGCTCCGGCAGCGCTTCGAGCAGAGGCAACCGAGATGGCTGACCAGGAGCAAGACGAATAATAGATTACCAGCCGTAGCAGAAGCATACCCGAGCGCTGGGAGCTGCCAGGATAGCGGTGTGAAGGACATAACTGCATATTAGCCAGCATTTAGCGGGCCAACAAACCTCTGTCTAGGTCTCACTGTTTACTAAAACCCATTATGTAGAGTACCGCGCTGGTTCGACCAGCGCGGTCAGCTTTGCTAAAAACAGGCATTGCTATGGAAAAAGCGTTCCGAAACTACCTCACTGCCAGAGGCACTTTCACCACCGCTGAGTTGGAGCAATTAGAAGCAGCAGCTACCCCTAGGCACCTAAAGCGCCGGGAGCAGCTGCTGCGAAAAGGGGAAGTGTGCCATTCCATCGCTTTTGTCGTGCAGGGTTGCCTGCGCCTCTACCGCACCGACGACGAGGGGGAGGAACACAGCCTTCGCTTTGCCGTCGAGAATTGGTGGATTGATGATGCGGAGAGCTTTCTCACCGGCCTGCCGTCTCAAGGTACCATTGAGGCGTTGGAAGACACGCACATCTTGTTGTGGGCAAAAGAAGACTGGGACCGGGTAAGACGGGACATTCCCGCCTTCTTTACGTTGGAGAGTCACTTAGCAGGCCGCAACCTGGCGGCTCAAACTAACCGGCTTTACGCGTCCCTGCACTACCCTGCCGAAGTGCGCTACCAGGCCTTTGTGAAGGCTTTCCCTGCTTTTTATCAACGCATCCCGTTGCACATGATTGCCTCCTTTTTGGGGGTATCGCGCGAAACCCTCAGCCGCATCCGCAAGCATACCAGCTTGCGGTAAGTAGTCTCAGCACTGCTGGCAGATGCGCACATGGACTGTTCTCAAAAATAAGTGGGGCGGCTGTTTTGTGACAAATGTCCTCGTTTGCGTAGGAGAAGCGAATGGAAATTTGCATTGTCATGCGAAGCCGGCCTACTGTGCTTCGCACCTTACCGGACTTTCAATTTCGTCTTCACTAACCCAGCAGGAGCTAGCGATGGCAACGACCAACACTGAGAAGGTCTTGACCGTGTTTCAGGGCATTGCCAATCGCGACCTGGACCTTGCGACCAAGTACCTTCACCCCGAAAAATACACCGAGCACAATCCCCAGGCAGCCGACGGCGTCGAAGGATTTCGAGCGTACATTCAGCAGCTTTCACCTCAGGACCACCTCACCGTCGTACGCATGTTTGCCGGTGGCCCTTACGTGTTTACGCAGGAAGACGGACAGGTTTCCGACCAGCGCACCTTCTTCGAGGTCTTCCGGTTCGAGGACGGCCTGATTGCTGAGCACTGGGCCTTTTCGGCACCGGAGGCTGCTCCCAACCAGAGCGGGCACACGCAAACCGATGGGCCGACGAAAGCCAAGCACCTCACGGACACGGAGAAGAATAAGGCTTTTGTGCGCGAATACTACCAGACCTTCCATATCGCCGGAAATCACGGGGGTAGTGAACGCTACTTTACCGGCGACCTCTGTGTCCGGCATGAGCCGGGCGGCCGCGATGAGGTAGCGGAGTTCATGAGCGATGTGAGTGGGCTCATGCAGCACCGAACCATCGAGGAGGTGAAGCTCCTGTTGGGGCAGGGAGACTTTGTGTTTATCGCGGCAAGGGCACGCACGAAGGCGACCCTTGCCTCTACATTGACCTGTACCGGGTAGAAAACGAGAAGCTTGTGGAGCATTGGGGCTTTCCCGAAGCGGTTCCGCCACAAGCGCAGTGGAAGAACGACAACGGTATGCTCTAGCTGAAACCACTGGCAGCTTTTAGCGCGACGCTCTGAAAGCCCTTCTCGACAAAAATAACAACGCTCAGCGGTCGCTGAGATTAAAGAAAATTCAGGATGAAGTACGCCATCATCGGTTCCGGCAAAATCGGCACCACGCTCGCCCGCATTTTTGCCCGCGAAAATATTGAAGTCGCCCTTGCGAACACCCGTGGGCCCCAGTCGCTCGCACAACTGGCACAAGAGCTCGGCGCCACCGTGCTTCCCCAGTCCGTTCAGGAGGCGCAAAGCGCGGACGTGATTTTCCTCGCGGTGCCGTTTTCCGCCCATAAGGCGGTTGCCGCGCAGCTAGCCAACTGGAACGGCAAAATCGTGGTTGACGTGACGAACGCCCTCCGTGTCGCACCGGGCGAGCTGGGTGGGCGTCTCTCTTCTGAAATCGTAGCCGAGGCGTTTGCCGGCGCACGCCTCGTGAAGGCGTTCAACCATCTGCCAGCGAACCAGCTTGGCTCAAGCGCGCACCAAGCCATCTTCGTGTCCAGCAATGACGCTGAGGCCAGTGCTGCCGTAGCCGCGTTGGCAACCCAACTCGGTTTCGCGGCCGTTGAACTCGGCCGGCTCGACCAGGGCGGCGTCCCGCTTCATGTGGTGGAAGGCAAGCCGGGTGGACTTGTCTTTCAGAATCTCATGAAGCTCGCCTGATAGCCTTGCTGCGTGCTTCGCGCAGGTAAATAAGGCTGACCTTGGTTGAAAGAGTGTTGTTAAACCAGTTAAAACACCCCGGTTGGCTCAGTGTCTGCTCACGCTAAACTATCCCACCTGTGCCGGGCAGACTTAGCGGTAACACGTGCCTCCCCTCGAACTCCTTCAAGAAGGCTTGCTGCAACACCTCGATTTCCTGGCTGTACCTCGTTTTCTTGCGCTGGACAAAGTAGAGGGTGCTCATCAGGGGCCGACTTCCCTCCCAAACTACCTGCACCTGCCCCTCCTCCAACTGGTGCTTAGCCAGGTAGCCAGGTAGCACGGCTAACCCCTCTTTGTGGGCGATACTGCGCAAGATTGAGTTGTTATCGGGGACAATAAAATTCGGCTTGAAGCTTGGCCGCTTTTGGAAGTTCTGCAACCAAAAGTCACGCAGTATCTCCATGTCGCCCGAGGCGCCAAACCACACCTGCTGGCTGAGCCACGCCTCCACCGCCGCCAGGTCTTGGTCGGCTAGCCGCTGCTTAAATCCGGTCAGGTCATGGCGAGACCCTGCTAGCAGCAGTATCTGCTCCTGGGCAAAGGGCGTGTACTGGAGGTTGGCGGCGTCTTCCTCGCTTGGCGTAATCACAAAATCCAGCGTACCATTATCCAGGTCGCTGAGCAGGTTAGTGTGGTGGCCGAATTTAGAAACCAGGTCGAAGGGCAGGGCACTGATGTAGGGTTCCAATACCAGTTGAAAGTATTCAAAGCACATACCAATGCTGAGGCTAGTCCGGGCCGCTTTCGTCTGGTGACTGAAGCGCTTCTCCGCCTCTTCCAGTTTGGCTACGCCTTCAATGATGGCGTTGTAAAGTACCCGGCCGTGCTCGGTCGGCACCATCTTGCGGGTACGCCGGTCAAAGAGCTTACGGCCGGTATGGACTTCCAGCGACCCTAGTTGCACGCTGACGCCGGGCTGAGAGATAAACAGTCGGTTTGCCGCGGCCGTTAGCGACCCAGTCTCATAGATAGCCTTAAAGGTCCGAAACCACTCCAGATTTACCATGCTGCTTGCGCTTACTTGTGGGCTATAAAGGTGTAAGCTGTATCACGTGATGTATAGTTCGCGCCGGAGGCGGTGCACTTTAAGTGCCGGTGTGCGCTTTCCAAGCCTTGCCGCGTGGCCCCGGCCGACGGCCCGGCCACAGCTTTCCTATGCCATGCGGCTGCGGGCCCTGTCCCCGAGGCCCGCCACAGCGTAGGGCGGCCCTCGCCACTGCTGCTATTAGAATAGTAATAGCAGCCTATTACACAACCTATTTTATCAACAGGTCCGGCACTAGTTCTTTTGTAGGATTATTTAACCCTTCTTCTCAAAATGCCAAAGATTCTCATCGTCAATGCGTCTACCAAATTCGAATCTGCGGGCGCTCAGTTAAATGGGCTGTTGGTCAGCTGGGACCAAATGTACTTTCGGGAAAGAGGCTACGCAGTGCAGCTCGTAGATGTGAACGAGCCCTACAACCTCGACGTGGAGGTAGCTAAGTTTATCTGGGCCGACCTGATTATTTACCATACCCCCGTGTGGTGGTTTATGTTGCCCTTTCCTTTCAAGGAGTATATCGATAAGGTAATTTCGGCGGGGCACAACAAGGGTATTTTTACTGGCGATGGCCGGAGCCGCCACCAGCCGAACCCCAAGCTGGGCTACGGCACCGGCGGCCAGCTACAAGGTCGTAAGTACCTGCTGACCACCACCTGGAACGCGCCTGAGGAAGCTTTCCTCGTAGAAGGCGAGTTGTTTTACCCGCATGATGTGGACAGCAGCGTGCTGTACGGCTTCCACGCCATGAATAAGTTTATTGGCCTCGCTCCGGTGGCGAGCTTCCACCTGTTCGACGTAATGAAAAGCCCTGACATTGCCAATAGGAGTTACGCAGTTGGTAGGTCAAGGTAAATTTGAGGTATGCACAAGCCGAA
>CAXTFI010000064.1:0-22499 GCA_964243255.1 uncultured Hymenobacter sp. | reverse complement strand
CGTAGGCCGAGATGGTGAGGCGGGCCGACACGCCCGACTTGGCATCCACAAACTCGGAGCCGCGGGCCTCCACGGCCACCTGCTCCACCAGGTCATGCATGATTTCGTTGCTGGTTACCAGACCTTTCTGCTCCTCTTTAATGCGGGCTTCCTGCTTGGTAATGCGCTTGCCAACCTCAATCGACTTGGGGTAGTGTGTGATAATCTGCGCATCAATCCGGTCCTTGAGCGGCGTCACGATGCTGCCCCGGTTGGTGTAGTCCTCGGGGTTGGCGGTGAATACAAACTGGATATCGAGCGGCAGCCGCACCTTAAAGCCCCGAATCTGGATATCGCCCTCCTGCAAAATATTAAACAGCGACACCTGAATACGCGCCTGTAAGTCAGGCAGCTCGTTAATCACGAAAATGCCCCGGTGCGCCCTGGGTATCAGGCCAAAGTGAATCACGCGCTCATCGCTGTAGGGCAGCTTGAGCGTGGCGGCCTTGATGGGGTCGGCATCGCCGATGAGGTCGGCCACCGTCACGTCGGGCGTGGCCAGCTTCTCGGTGTAGCGGTCGGCGCGGGCCATCCAGCTCACGGGGGTATCGTCGCCTTTCTCGGCAATGAGGTTGCGGGCAAACACCGACAGCGGCTGCAAGGGGTCGTCGTTCAGCTCCGAGCCCTCCACTACCGGCACGTAGTCATCAAGCAGGTTGATGAGCAGGCGCGCAATGCGGGTTTTGGCCTGGCCCCGCAAACCCAGCAGGTTGATGTGGTGCCCGGCCAGGATGGCGCGCTGCAGCTCGGGAATAACCGTTTCTTCGTAGCCGAAGATGCCCGGAAACACGTCTTCCTTGTTTTTGAGTTTGAGAATGAGGTTGGCCCGCAGCTCTTGCTTGATGGTACGGGGCTGATAACCACTGGCGCGGAGTTGGCCCAGGGTGCGGATAGTTTCGTGCTTCATTAGCCCTTAAACCCACAGAGGGCCCTTGAGGTTCAGCCCGTCCGGCGAGAGTTTTAAGCGGATTTTCGGCCCCAAAAAATGGCCTGGCCGGCGGCGCCGGTCCAAGGCTCGCCTTTTACCTGGCCGGCGCGGCAGACCTGGCGGCGCGCTTTCTGGCCGTTTATAGCTGGGGCGAGCCCGATTAAGCAGTGCAGCATAGAGCCATTGAGGGAGTAGTTTTTTCCAGCAATTTTTCTTATACTTGTGAGGTAAATCCCTCTTTCTCTGCGCTATGAAAAAAGCTCTGCGTCTCGTGGGTGGCCTCATTGGCCTGGTGGTAGTCGTGCTACTAGTCTTCGTTTTGTACGTCGAGGCGCGCGGCATTCCGCGCTACCGCGTGCCCAAGGTTACCCCCGTGGCAACGGTGGCGGGCACGGCGGCCCAGCTGGCGCTGGGCGAAAAGCTGGTACGGGTCAACTGCGCCGACTGCCACCTCAACCAGCGCACCAACACGCTGGCGGGCCACCAGCTGCTGGATACGCCCCCAGAATTTGGAAAGCTCTATTCTTCTAATATCACGCAGGACGCTATCCACGGCATCGGGGCCTGGTCCGACCCCGAGCTTGTGGGGCTGCTGCGCACCGGCATTGGGCGCGATGGGCGCTTTCGCGTGATGATGCCCCACTTCGTGTACATGCCCGACGAGGACGTGAGCGCCATCCTGGCTTTTCTGCATTCCGGCCACCAATGGGTGAAGGCTGACCCCACGCCTTCGCATCAGCAAGAACCGTCTTTGCTGCTTAAAGCCCTGACTAACACCGTAATGAAGCCCACGCCCGTGGTGCCCGGCCCCCAGGTGGCCCCGGCGGCCACCCAGGCCGTGGCCTACGGCCGCACCCTGGTGGTGGGCCGCTACGCGTGCTACGACTGCCACTCGAAGGACTTTAAAACCAACGACGCCCTGCATCCCGAGCAGTCGGCCGGCTACCTGGGGGGCGGCAACCAGCTGGTGGACCAGCAGGGCCAGCCCATTTTTTCGCGCAATATTACCGGCGATGCCACTACCGGCATCGGCACCTGGACGCCCGCCCAGCTGGCCGCCGCCCTGCGGGTTGGGCAGTCGCCGCACGGCCCGCTACGCGCGCCCATGCCCAAGTATGCGGCCATGACCGACGAGGAAACTAAGGCCATTTACGCGTATCTGCAGTCAGTACCGAAGCTGAAAAATGAGGTTACGGTGGCGGAGCACTAGCGCCGCCACTGCAAGCGCGCCAGCCACTGCACGCTAACCGCCGAAAAGCCGCCCTATCACTTCTTCTTCTTACGAGGTGACAGAGCGGCTTTTCGGTGTTCAATGCTGCGCTTTTAGCTAATTTATTGTCTTACAAAGACTTGCGCCGGTTCTTTTTATAGTCTTCAAATACTAAGTGGCCCAGGCCCTTGAGGCCCGAGTAGTACGCCTTGCCCTGGTTCACCTCCGTAAACTCCTCCACGAATTTCTGCAGATACGGGTCGGAGGTAATCATGAAGGTGGTAATCGGAATCTTGATGCGGCGGGCAGCGGCGGCCAGGTTCAGCGTTTTGTTCACCACCTTGCGGTCGAGGCCAAACGAGTTTTTGTAGTAGCCGGTGCCTTCCTTCAGGCAAGTGGGCTTGCCGTCGGTAATCATAAAGATTTGTTTATTAGGCGTTTTGCGCTTGCGCAGCAAATCCATGGCCAGCTCCAGGCCGGCCACCGTATTGGTGTGGTAGGGGCCTACCTGCAGGTAGGGCAGGTCCTTCACCTCAATCTGCCAGGCGTCGTTGCCGAATACAATTACGTCGAGCGTGTCCTTGGGGTACTTCTGCTTTACCAGCTCGGCCAGGGCCATAGCCACCTTTTTGGCGGGCGTGATGCGGTCCTCGCCGTAGAGAATCATGGAGTGCGAGATGTCAATCATCAACACCGTGCTGGTCTGCGACTTATGCTCGTTTTCGCGCACTTCGAGGTCATTCTCGGTGAGCATAAAATTGTCGCCGTCCATGCCGTGGTTGAGCTGGGCGTTGCGGATAGATTCGGTCATCTGAATCTGCTCCAGCGAGTCGCCGAATCGGAACTCGCGCAGGTCGGTGCTTTGCTCGTCGCCCTGCCCGGTGTGGGGCGTGCGGTGGTTGCCGGTGTTGCCGCGCTTGAGCTTGCCAAAAATCTCCTCCAGGGCCGACTTACGGATTTTTTGCTCGGTCTTGGGCGTGATTTTCAGCTCGCCCCGCTCCTGCTCATTTTCATCGATGTAGCCCTTTTTCTTGAGCTCGTCAATGAAGTTGCCCATGCCGTAATCGTTGTCGGTGAGGCCATACTGCTTGTCGAGCTCGTTGAGCCATTGCAGGGCCTCGCCCACATCACCGCTGGTGATGGTAATCAATTGCATAAACAGCTTAAAAAGCTGCTCAAACCCCTTGTCGCCCGAGTTTTCATCGGGTACAAAATCACGAAAGCGAACGCCGAGAGCCATATAGTTTTTACTGGGATAAGGAGGCCGTTGGGCGCGTGCTACGGCGGCCAAAGCGGCATCGAATAAGCTACTCCGGCCAACAACGCCCGCGCCGGTAATGTTTCCGGGGGCGGGGCCTTAGTCGCCCGCATCGGCCGGGCGGGGCCGCAGCCGGCGGTACAGCGCCCGGCGCGCCGCCCGCAGCTGGCGCACCGGCCACGGCAGCCGGTTGGCCGTAATGGCCAGAAACGGCGCGGCCACCGACCCAAAGCTGGCGTAGAAATGCGCCACATTGGCCACCTCCGGGGCCTCAAAATCGAAGGTAATGGCCTGGCCCGCGTGGGCGCGAAACACCTCATCGAGCAGCACCGAAATGGCCCCGGCTTCCTTGCCCGCCGCCGTCGAGCAGTTGAAGATGTAGGTGAGCTGGCCGTTGAATTTAAACAGCAAAATCATGGCTACTACCTCACCGGTGGCGGCGCGCGCCTGCCACAGTTGGGCCATATGGCGCTGGCTGGCAGCCGCATACAGCGCGCGCAGCAGGCGATATTCGTAGGCCTCCCCAATGACACCGTAGATTTTGGGCGCCGTGTTTTCGGCAAAAATCTGCACCAGCCGGTCGATGTCGGTGCTGGGCTCGATGTGCAGGCCCCGGCGGCGGGCCTGGTTGAGGCGCCAGCGGCGGTTGGCCTTGTAGCCCGCCAGCAGCTGCGGATACGCGGGCTGCAGCGACAGGTAATAGGTAGTGAGGGCCGCGCCCGCCAGCGCCGGCTGGCCAGCGCCAAGCAGTTCGGCGTTGCCCGTGTTGAAGGCGTACTGCGTGATAAACCGGAACCGCCGCAGCAGCTGCCCGATTTGCTGCCAGTCGGCGGCCGTGGGCTCTGCTAAATAAAATAGCCCCAGCTGCTGCGCAAACAAAGGCTGCCTGAGGTAGCGCAGCCCCCACTTGGTGCGCACCGGCAGCGGCAGCACGGCCACGTAGCGCCCGGCCTCCTCCTTCACCAGCGCCGCCCAGCCGGGCGACACAATGTCGAGGTACCAGGAGAGCCCGTAAATCAGGCCGTTGGGCGCGCGCGCCAGCAAAGCGTCCCACTGCGGGCGGTCTACTTCGGCGGGGCGGAGGTAGCGTATCATGGCAGGCGGGCCGGGTTAGCGAAAGGTGAACATCTGGCAAAGATGCGCGTTTACTTTCAGCGGGCCGGCATGTTAACCCGCCGCGCCGCCGACCTATGAAAGCTATTTGGAACAACACCGTCGTGGCCGAGAGCGACGACACCGTGGTGGTAGAGAACAACCACTACTTCCCCGCCGACTCGCTTAAAAAGGAGTTTTTTGAGGACAGCATTGCCCACACCTCCTGCCCCTGGAAGGGCCGCGCCAGCTACTACTCCCTGCGCGTGAACGGCGAGCTCAACAAAGACGCCGCCTGGTACTACCCCGAAACCAGCCCCGCCGCCGCTAGTATCAAGGACCGCGTGGCCTTCTGGAAAGGCGTGAAGGTGGAGAAATAGCCGGTAGCTAAGCCTAAAGAGCACGTCATGCAGACCGTAGGGAAGCATCTCGTTTGCATCGTTCGGGTACTAACTCAATGATGCGAGTGAGATGCTTCCCTACGGTCTGCATGACGTGCTCTTTTATGAGATATTAGCAACGTCCGCGCTTGCTTGATTGAAAGCAACAAAAAGCCCCCAGCTGCTTTAGACAACCGGGGGCTTTAACAAAAATGCAAGGCGATAAGCTAACTAGCTAATCCACTTGAACTTATACTCCAGCTTGGGCACCGTCATGCGGTCGCTGACGCGGCGCAGGCGGGCGGGCAGGGCCATTACGTAGTCGCGGGCTTTTTCGGCGGGGCCGGTGAGGCCGGTGCGGTCGGCTATTTTCCACTCGCTGATGAGCGTGTCGAGAATATCGGTGTAGTCGCTGCTCGTGTACACGCCAATGCGCTGGGCCGCGTCGGTGAAGTGCCCGAAGGTTTTGCCCATGTCGATGCCCAGCTCGCGCATGTAGTGGGCGGGCATCACGATTTTCTTGCGCATCATGTCCTCGAAGGCCAGCATCATTTCCGAGGGGTCAATCTCAAAAATCTTCTCCACGAAGGTTTTGTAGGCGCGGGCGTGGCGGTTTTCGTCGCCGGCAATCATGCCGCAGATTTTGGAGAGGCCGTCGTCGCCAGCGATGCGGGCGAGCTGGCCCACGCGGCGGTGCGAGATGTTGGTGGCCATTTCCTGGTAGCTCGTGTACACGAAGGCGCGGTACGGGTCGTGGGCCGTGCCCAGGTCGAAGCCGTCGTTGATGAGGTGCTGGGTCGAGAACTCAAACTCGCGCATATTCACGCGGCCGCAGAGGTAGAGGTAGCGGTTGAGCAGGTCGCCGTGGCGGTTTTCCTCGGCCGTCCAGCCCCGAATCCACTGCGCCCAGCCGTTGTTGTGGTCGCGGTTGAGGTCGTCGAGCTCGTGAAACCAGGCCTCGTAGTTGGGCAGCGCCTCTTCGGTGATGGTATCGCCGATGAGCACGGCCAGCAGGTCGTAGCTGAGGGTGCTGGCGCGCTCGCGCAGCTCCTTTACTTCGTCGAAAAACGTGTCGCGGCGCGAATCAGGCAGATAGTCAGCAGGTTGCCAGCTATCCTCCACCTTTTTGAGGAAGGTGTAGATATTATCTTTCAGATAACCTTCGAGCTGCTGAAGCACTTCGCCGCGCGAAATGAGAAGGTCGGGACTGAGCATCATGGGAGTAGGGTGCCGCCAATGAGCGGCCGATGAATGAACGCGCGAAGGTCGGAGTTTAGTTGTCTTTTGCCGGTACAAGATTACGGCATTGCGGCCTTGCAAAGCGCCCAGGTGGGTTATTCTACCTACGTTGAATGGTACCTTGCTAGTTTTCAGCCACTAGCCCGCGCGCTGCCTACGCTAACTAACCCGCAGGGCCCCCAGCGGCAGCCCCATAAACTGGCAAAACTGCTCGGCTGCCTCCGCCAGGCCGGGCGGCAGCTTGGGCACCGGCGCGAAAAACTCAACCACCAGGTCGAGGCCCCGCTTGGTTAGCTGCTTGCCCCAGGTGCCCACGAGCTGACCATCGAGCACCAGCATGGGCTTAAACACGCCGTTGCCGCCGGGGCAGATGCGCGCGAGCTGCCCGGCCGCGACGATGGCGCTACGGTCCTTATAACCCAGAAAATACTCATCGAAGCCGGGCAGCAGCTGCACCCCGGTTTTGGCGGGCGGCCCCGGCGCTGCCGCCGCCGGGCCCCAGTAGCTAACGCCGGCCAGCTCGGTGGCCACCAGCGCGGCCTGGCTGGCGGCCAGCCCCTGCCGGGCCGCGGGGAGGAGCAGGCCGGCCCACCGGGCAAAATCGGGGAGGGTGGCCGGGCCGTGGCTGGTGAAGTAGCGCCGGGCCAGCTCGGCCAGCGCCGCGGCGGGGGGTAGCTCGCGGGGCTGCGGCACCCACTCGGGCAGCAGCACAAAGGTTTGCTGGCCAGCTTGCTGGGGCCCAAAGCACAGGAGGCCCTCCTGCGCCAGGCTCACCAGCAGGTGGTAGCCGCGCTGGCCCTGGGGGCTGATGCCGGCCCCGGCCAGCACCTGCAGCAAGGCGGCCCTGGTGAGGCACCGGCCGCCGCTTAGGGCCTCGCACAGCAGTAGCCGGGCGCGGTCCACGGTGGCCGGGCTTAGGGCCAGCTGCGCACGGCGGCGGGCGGCGGCGGCCAGCGGGCGCGCCGCGAGCAGCCGCAGCATCCAGGGCGCGTCTTCGGCCGGCACGAAGTGGATGGTGCCCCGCATGGGCCAGGTGCGCACAATGGCCCGGCTGGCAATGGCCTGCTCGACCGCGGCCCGCGAGCCGGCCTGCGTGCGCAGCCCCACGGCCCACAGCGCCTGGCCATAATCCTGGGCTTGCAGCGCGCCCAGCCACCGCACGGCGGCGGCCGGGTCGGCGCATTTCTCGCCAATAATGCGTTGATTTAACAGACGTTGACGCGTAATAGCGGAGGGGTCCATGGCGGTTTTCGGGCGCTTGCTGGTGCAAGTAGCGGCCGAATAACGGGCCTGGTGGCGGGCCGCGGGCCGCTTGCGCCCCGGTGCCGCTGTGCGCTACCTCCTGGGCGCCTAGCATGTGCCCCGCGGGCGCGCTGCTACGCAGCCGCTACACGCGTCAGCACCTCGTCGATGAGGCCATATTCCTTCGCTTCATCGGCCCGTAGCCAGTAGTCGCGGTCGGAGTGGTCGTGGATTTGCTGGTACGTTTTGCCGGTGTGGTGGGCCAGGATTTCGTACAGCTCCTGGCGCATTTTCAAGATTTCGCGGGCCGTAATCTCGATATCGGCCGATGGGCCCTGGGCCCCGCCCGAGGGTTGGTGAATCATGACGCGGGCGTGGGGCAGGGCCGAGCGCTTGCCGGCCGCGCCACCGGCCAGCAGCACTGCCCCCATGCTCAGGGCCACGCCCGTGCAGATGGTCGCCACGTCGGGGCCGATGTACTGCATAGTATCATAGATGCCCAGCCCGGCATACACCGACCCGCCCGGCGAGTTGACGTAGAGCAGGATATCCTTTTTGGCATCGGCCGACTCCAGAAACAGCAGCTGCGCCGTGATGATGTTGGCAATCTGGTCATCTACCGCCGAGCCCAGAAATACAATGCGGTCCATGATGAGGCGCGAAAACACGTCGATTTCGGCAAAGCGCGTAGGGCGCTCCTCAATGACCGAGCGGGTCATGGCCGTGACCAGAGGCCGGGCCTGGCCCGCTACGGCGTGCAGGTAGTGGTCGACGGCCAGGCCGCTGAGGCCGCGCTGCTGCACGGCAAATTTGCGAAATTCAGCAGGATTAAGCATACGAGTAGGTAGCAATGGGCACGCCTCAGCTGGCCACCTGGGCCACGTGGCCCAGGCACCAATAAAGCGCTCCCGAGTAAGTGAATTAAGTACAAACCGCTAGCCATCAGCAGCCAGCTACAAACGCCGCTCCTTTCGCAATTATCTGATTACCAAATTAATATGCAACTAGCGGGTGGGGCGACAGCGGCCACTAGCCTACCGCGAAAACAGATACGCCAGCACGGCCTTCAGGTGCCGGCGCCAGCCACTAACTACTGCAACCTCAGCATGCAGCCCATAAAGCTGGTGGTGAATAGCCCGCAGCTCGTGGCGCAGCTGCCGCCGCCCGGCCCGCCGCAGGGCCGCATAAGCCAGCTGCTGGGCTTCGCTATCGGCCCTCAAATCAGGGTCGAGCAGCAGCTGCAGCTCCCACTCGGCCGTTTCGGCCGGTGAGGGGTGGCCCAGCAGGTGGTGTTCGAGGCGCTGGAGGCGCCGGAGTTCGGGGCGCATGACGTTAGTGCGTAAAATGGTCGGCAAACGTCACCCGCATGGACTTGCGCAGTCGTTCGAGGCACTTGAATTTTTGCACCGTGGCCGAGCGCACGCTGCCGTACTGCTGCGCAGGGGCAATCTGCGCCAGCGGCTGCTGAAAGTAGTAGAACGCCAGCAACAGCTGCTGGCACCGGACCCCGAGCTGCGCTACGTAGCCCAGCACGGCCGCCGCGGCCTCTTCAAGCGGGGGCGCTGCCTCGTCGGCGGCCACCTGGCTGTGCTCGGGGGCCAGGCCGAGGTGCCCGGTGCGGCGGCGGCGCGCCTGCTCCTGCAGCCAGAGGTTGCGGCTGACGCTTACCAGGTAGGTGCCGGGGCTAGCCGTGAGCACCAGGGTGTTGGCTACGGCCTTCTCATAGAGCACGATAAGGGCATCGTGAAACACGTCCTGGGCATCCTGGGCCGTGCCGCCGTGGCGCTGCACCAGCCGCCGCACGGCCGGAAACGCCTGGCGGTAGAGCTGCTTCAGGGTATCGGCGCGGGCAGCCAGCAGGGCCTGGCGCAGGGCGGCCGGGTCGGGCACGAGCAAGGGGGCAGGGGTGGCGGCAGTTTTCATGGGCAAGGGGCTCACTCATTAATCACCAAAACGAGCAGGTATCACCCTACCCGCCACGAAAACTAGTGCGAATGTTGGAGTTGAGGTGCGGGCAGTAACTAGTGAAACCGCTCGGTATTTCACCTGAGGCTCCCAGCCGCGTAAGGCCAGCCACAAAGCAAACAGGGCAGTTAGGCAATGCTCAGCGCTGCCTAACTGCCCTGTTTGCTTTGCGGCTGGCCCCACCTGGGCTAAAAATTATTGCCCGGCCGCGTGGTCATAATTAAATAGCCAGTGCGTGCCAAACCGGTCGGTGGGGCTACCGAATTTTGCTCCCCAGAACATTTCCGCCAGGGGGTCGGTGATGGTGCCGCCCTCGCCTAGCTTGGCAAACAACGCGTCGATTTCGGCGTCGCTTTCGCAGTTGAGCGACAAGCCCACGCTGTTGCCCGCCACCAGAGGCGAGCGCATACCGCCGGCATCGCTGCCGAAGAGGGTGAGCGCGCCGGCAGTGAGGCTGCCGTGCAGGATGGCCTGCCGGGCGCCGGCCGGCACCTGGTCGGCGTAGGGCGATTCGGCGAAGGGTTGCAGGCTGAGCTCGCCGCCCAGGCAGCTTTGGTAGAAGGTCAGGGCTTCGCGGCAATTGCCGCCAAACGAGAGGTACGGGCTGAGTTGAGCCATGACAAAAAGGAAGGTGAGAAAACAAGTGAGAAAAATGACTGGGCAAAAGAGTCGCCTGCCTCTGCTACCAGCTGATTGCTAGGCCACTACGGCGGCAAAAGCCACGGGGGCTTTGCTGGCGCTGGGGGCGGGCCGGGCCAGGGTGAGGTAGCGCTTCCAGAGGCCGTAGAGCCCAAAGAGCACCGCCGTCATCACCAGCGCCGGCAGGGTACCCACCAGGCCCAGGCCCGCCAGCGCCACCGAAGCCGCCGCCCCGATAAAGTCGATGGCAAAGCCGGCAAAGGCCCACTCTTTGAGAGTGCGGTACTTGGTTTGGAGCAAGGCCAGGGCCCCCAGGATTTTGGCCGCGCCCGTGATGGTCATGATATATATCGGGTAGCCAAGCTGGCGCATGGCTTGCTGGCCGTTTTTTTCCAGTAGCAGGCCGGCTACGCCGTCGGCCAGCATCAGTAGGCAGAACAGAATGGTGAGGCTCCAGTAGAGGCGGGTGGTGGTGCGCGGGGTCATGGCTGGCGGGGTTTTAGGGGGTGAAATGACAAACGTTTTTAACTAATTGGTTTAGCAAAAGTATTAGCAATACTCAGGCGGAAACAGGGGGATTCGTGACCAAGTGAGGGGGCAAATGCGACGAATTGCTCTGCCCGGTGAGCGGTGGCCAACAGCTGCGGGTTGAGTTGTGGGGCTGGCGGCAATTAGCGAGCAGGGCAAGCCCGCGCCCAAAGGGGGCCGGCGGCAAGCCGCCCTCGGTGCGCACTATCACGGACTGGTAGCAGGGGTAGCCAGAAGGAAAGCCGAACAGTTAGCGGGGGGTAACTGCGACTTTTTTTACCCGTAGTTTTAGGCCATGAAACACGTATCAATTCTTATCCCGGCCGGTGATATGGTGGTGGGCAGCATTGAGGGGCCGCATAAGGTGCTGCGCCAGGTCAACGACCTGCTGGTGAGCATGGGGCGGCCGGCGGCTTTTGAGGTGGAGCTGGTGGGGTACCGCCGCGAATCAAGCCTGAACGGCGGGCTGTTTACGCTGCACGCCCACCGCACCATTGCCGAGGCGTTTCACACCGACCTGGTTATCATTCCGGCTCCCAACCAGGACGTGCGGCAGGCCGTGGCCGAAAACCAGGAAGTGGTGGCCTGGATTGCCCGGCAGTACGCGGCCGGGGCTGAGGTGGCCAGCCTGTGCATTGGGGCGTTTTTGCTGGCCGCCACGGGCCTGCTCGACGGCCGGCAGTGCGCCACGCACTGGCTTGCGGCCAACGACTTTCGGGAATTATACCCGAGCGTGAACCTGGTGGCCGAAAAAGTCATCACCGACGAGCAGGGCCTCTACAGCAGCGGCGGGGCCTACTCCTACCTCAACCTGGTGCTGTACCTGGTGGAGAAATACGTGGGGCGCGAGGTAGCCCTGCTGTGCGCCAAAGTGTTCCAAATTGACATCAGCCGCCATAGCCAGTCGTTGTTTGCCATTTTTCAGGGCCAAAAAGCTCACACCGACGAGCCTATCCTGAAGACGCAGGCGTTTATTGAGTCGAATGTGCAGCAGAAAATTACCGTGGAGGAGCTGGCCGCCATGTCCTTTCTGGGGCGGCGGCACTTCGAGCGCCGCTTCAAGAAAGCCACCTTCAACTCGGTGCTCGAATACATTCAGCGGGTGAAAGTGGAGGCCGCCAAGCACCTGCTGGAGTCGTCGCACGAAACGGTGAGCGAGGTGATGTACGCGGTGGGCTACTCAGATGCCAAGGCGTTTCGCACGGTTTTTAAGGACGTGACCGGGCTCTCGCCCACGGAGTACCGCACCAAGTACAGCCACGAAGTAACGCTGGTGCCGGAGCAAGGCGCTTCGCGCACATAGTACTGATAATCAATTTATTAATTCTTAAAATTTATCTCAAGCCCCTGCCACTCACCAATACCCGCCTCACGCGTGCCACGCTAGGCGAGCGTGACTGCGCCACAAAAAAGGCCAGTTGGCTACTGGCCCGCTCAAAGTAGTTTTTGGTCATGAACCGCCCCTGGCTTAGTCGGGAATACCCCCGCTTTTGCCGGGTGGGGCCTGGTAATGTTGTGCTGTTCCGCAAGCCCGCGCTTGCGCCCCGAGCCGGCACCGGTGAGGGCCGCCGTCCCCATCATTTCTCCTTATTTTTCTCTTTTTCTCATGCGTAAACTTGTGGCAGTTGCGTACGTTTCCCTCGACGGGGTTATGGAAAACCCAGCCTGGACGGGCCCCTATTTCAACCCCGAGGTGGGCCAGGCCCAAGACGAGTTGCTAGCTGCCAGCGACGCCCTGCTGCTGGGGCGCGTCACCTACGAGGGCATGTCGCAGGCTTGGCTCAGCCGGGCCGGCACCGCCGAAGCCGATGCGTTCACCCACCGCATCAACAGCCTACCCAAGTACGTGGTGACCAGCACCCTCACGGAGCCAACCTGGAACGCCAGCTTTGTGCAGGGCGAGGTAGTGGAGGAAGTGCGCCGCCTGAAGGCGCAGCCCGGCCAAAACCTGCTGGTGTACGGCAGCGCCGAGCTGCTCAACACCCTGCATCAGCACGGCCTGGTTGAGGAGTACCACCTGCTGCTCACCCCCGTGACCGTGGGCCAGGGCAAGCGCCTGTTTGCCGAGGGCGGCGAGCTGCGCCAGCTGCGGCTACTTAGCACCCGGCCCACCCGCACCGGCCTGCTCCTGCTCACCTACGGCCGCCGGGCAGCGGCGTAGGCTACGTTGGTTGGCGCGGCCCATTTTCCTGGTGCTGCCAGCGCTCCGAATCGGGCCGCTCGCCTACCGCCGACAACACGGGGCGCAACTCCTGAATCAGGCGGCGGGCGACGGCCCCAGTCGGGTCCAGCCGCGGGTCGAGGATGGTCAGTTCCAGGCCGGCCGCGCGCGGCGATTGCACGAGCGGCTGCAGCAGCGCCCGCAGCTCGGGGTAGCTGAGCCCGCCGGGCTGCGGCGAGTCTACGGCCGGCATCAGCTCATTATCAAGCACATCCGCATCAAGGTGAATCCAGAAGCCGTCGAGCTGCGCGGCCTCCACGTGTTGCAAAAAAGCCTCGGCGCAGGCCTGGGGGCCCTGCCGCCGGGTAGCGGCCAGGTCCACGTAGTGCACCGCCGACGTCGTAATCGCCGCCAGGTAGGCGGCGTCCTGGTCGCGGTTGCCCACGCACCACACGTGTTGGGGCAGCACGTACGGCGCTTGGTTGTTCAGGTTGGTGAGCAGCGCGGGCCCCCGGCCCGTAACCAGGGCCAGGTCCATGCCGGCCGCGCCGCCGGAGGCCGAGAGGCCCGGCCAGGCGTAGTCGGTGTGCCCGTCCAGAAAAAACAGGCCGTATTTCCCCACCTGCTTCAGCCCCAGCATAGTACCTAGCAGGATGCTGCAATCGCCGCCCAGCACCACCACAAACACCGGCGGCTGCACCAGGCCCGCGATGCAGGCCGCCAGCTGCTGCGCGTACTGCGCCAGCGCCACCGCATTGCGTACCCCCGTTGCCGGGTCCAGCGCGCCGCCGTAAGGGGGCGCGGGCACGGCCAGCACCCGCTGCGGAGTCAGCTGCTCATGCAATCCCCAGCGCCTCAACCAATTAGGTAGCTGGCTTACCCCAGGCTCAACCCCCGGCCAGGGCTCCTTCAGGCCCAGGTTGCTGGGGGCCTCCACTATATAAATGGCCCGCCCGTCACTTTTAGCCACTTTACGCTCAGCAGGCATGGTGCGGTTTTTTAGGTTGAGAACAGTTCGTAGGCCTACTAAAGTAATTTCACGTTTAATATACAGCACAAGAAGCTAAGAACCTGTCTGTCTACGTTTTAACAGCTTGGTCTTCCCTTTAACTTATTCAAAAAGCACGCTGGCTTAAAAACCGCTTCTTACAGAAACAGCTTAAAAAACTTATCCCAAAACCAGCTGCGCTCGGCCTGCATGAGCTTGGTGAGCAGCTTATCGGAAGCAGCGGCCAGCTGCTGAATGTCGGCCAGCGTGGCGTGAAAGGCGCGGTAGTCGGCGTCGGCCGCATCGCCGGGCAGGGCGGCCAGCTGGTCGAGGGTACGCTTCATCTGGTCGAGCTCGCGGCGCTTGCGGGCCCGGATGATGCAGCGCGTCACTTGCAGCATATCCTTTTCGGCCACGAAAAACTCGCGGCGCTCGCCAGCGCGCAACTCTTTGTAAATCAGCCCCCAATCGAGTAGCTCGCGCACCGTCATGCTGGCATTGCCCCGCGAGATGGTGAGCTGGGCCATCAGGTCTTCGGTGCTGAGCGCCGCCGGGCTCACCAGCAGCAGGGCGTGCACCTGGGCCAGGGTTTTACTCACGCCCCAGCTCGCGCCCGACACCCCCCAGAGGTGAATAAACTGGGCCTTGGCTTCGGCCAGGCTGGGCGCGGGAGCTGGCAAGCTATTGTTGTTGAGGGGCATCATATAGGTGATGGGGTATTATACAAGTCAAAAAATACCAATACCGGGCAAGCGAAAACACCATCTCTGCTATCAGAGCCAAACAACCTTACGCTTTCGTAACTGGCTTATTGATTGGTGTTTAGCTATTTTTAAGTAAATCACTAACTGCTGCTTCGCAGGCCGGATAGGCAAACTGAAACCCTGCGTCGAGCAGCCGCGCGGGGTACACCTTGCGGCTTTTCAGGATAAGCTCCGTTTCGGTGCGCAGCACGAAGGCCCCGATTTCGAGCAGCCAGCGCGGCTGCGGCAGGCGCGCAACAGGCCGCAAATACTTAGCCAGCAGCTCGTTGAATCCCCGGTTGGGCAGCTGCTGCGGCGCGCACACATTCACCGGGCCACTGATAGCCTCGGCTTGCGCCAGAAACGCCACCGCCCGACAAAAATCCTGAATGTGGAGCCAGCTAACCCACTGCTGGCCACCGGCTTGCGGCGAGCACAAGCCCCAGCGGGCCAGCCGGGCCATCACGGGAAAGGCCCCGCCGTCGGGTCCCAGCACAATGGCCGTGCGCAGCGCCACCTTGCGCGTGCCCGGCGCCGCACAAGCCGCAAACGCGGCCTCCCAGGCCTGCGCCACGTCCACCGAGAAGCCCTCGCCGATGATACCCGCCGCCTCGGTATTAGCCGGGAAGCTGCCCGGCGTATCGGCATAAATAGTTGCGGTTGAAGAGTTTAGCCACACGCGGGGCGGCTGCCGGCAGGCGGCCACGGCCGCGCCCAGCACCGCCGTGCTCTCGACGCGGCTGGCCAGCACGGCTTGCCGGTTGGCGGCCGTGTAGCGGCAATCGACCGAGCGGCCGGCCAGGTTCACCAGCACGGCGGCTCCTTCCAGCTCGGCGGCCCACGGCCCCAGCGTGCGGGCGTCCCAGCGCACATCGCCGGGGCCCGTCCGGCTGATGCTTACTACCTCATAGCCAATGCCTTGGAAATGCGCCCGCACGTGGCGGCCCAGGAAACCATTACCCCCAATGAGAACAAGCTTAGCTGCGGACATGGCTGGTCGTCGGCCTCCGTTGGCGGCGCGCCGGGGTGTTCCGGGGCAAGCAGAAGTTGACGGAGCAAATGTATCACAAGTTTCAATAATTATTGAAACTTGTGATACATTTTTTATTTCTCCCTCATTCGCCGGGGCGGCGCGCCGCGTAAAACTGCTGGCGCACCCGGCGCAGCGTGGCTTCGGCCGCGGCTTTATCGGGCGCGTCGGGCAAAGCAGAGGCGGCGAAGGCGGTTTCTACCCGTGCTACTAATTCTCCGGCTTGGGCCACCAAGTCGGCATATTCAAATTCGCCGCGCCGGATTTGCAGCAGGAATTCGCGGTTGGCCCGGCGCACAATTAATTCGCCGGTCAGGGCAATTTCTTCGGCCATTTGCAGCAGTCGAAATACGTGCAGCATATTTTTGGCGTCGTAATTTTTGCCGTGCTGCACGGTATTTTCATAGCGCTCCTTATTGCGCTTAGCTACCCATTCCCAATACTCGCGGAAGGCGCGGCAATACACGCCGTAGCCCGTGCGGTTGAAGGATAAATAGGCGGCCGGCGCCTCCCCTTTCGGCACGGCCGAAAGCAGCACATCCTGGCTGGCATCGGGGTCGCGCACGAGGCCGCGGTAGCCCAGCGGGCGGCCGGCAGTGCGGTCCACAAACAGGGCGTATAGGTCAGTGAGGTGCGGCACGCTGGCCAAGCCACACTGCTGGCTCTCAACACCTTGCTTGGCGAGCCAGGTGGCAACTGACTGCGCGCCCGCCCCTACCGTAACGTAGCAAAAATCGAGCACCGACTTGCGGGCCGGCGGCTCGGGGTGGTTGATTTTCTTGTTCAGGCCCTGCGCCTTGCGAATTTGCGCCACGGCATATTCAGCGAAACTCTGGCGGCAGAGTTTCGACAAAAAATCAGCCGCTCGAAAATTAGCAAATAGCGGGTGTTGATAAATAACGCAGTCGGCAGGCGTGCCGAGCAATTCGAGCACCGTCGGATTATTTTTCAGCAATAATTCCACAAAGCGACGCAGCTCATAAAATACCTCGTCGTTGGTTTCATTCGCAATTTGCGGAATATACTCCAGGCCAAAAAATTCTTTTTCGGGCAGAATAAATACGCCTTTTAAATCGGTGTCGGAGTGCGGCAGATTAGTGCCGTAGGCACGGCTGCCGCTCACGGCTTCGAACAGAATGAGGTTTTGCTGGCGCAGGTCGGCGATGGTCATGGGTGGGTGGGCGGCTAGCGGCGAAGAGATTACCGCAAGCCGGTGGCTTGGAAGCCGCGGCTTGGGCGACTCAAAACTACCGGGCTAGCCCTCATACTTGAGCTTTACGCCCCCACGTGGGCTACCTATGTTACCTAAGTTAAAGCAAAGTTGGCTCTTCGTTTATTCATAAGCATCTGATTTATTGATGCTTATGAATAAGCGGGCACTAAGCGGGCAGCCAGGCGCGCAGCAGCTCATCCAAAGCGTGCGTCAGGGGCTCGGCGGTGCCCCGCGCCACCGGCAGCAAGTCGCGGGCCACCTGTCCCGCAGCGTGCTCGGCGGCCAGGAAGGCGGCCAGGGCGGCCGGCCGGGGCACCATCGTTTGTTCGTTGGCCACGGCTTTTTGCCGCAGCAGCTCGTCAGCAAGCGCTTGCAAATCAGCCGGTAGCAGCTCGCGCAGGGGCGCAAACTCCATGGGGGGCAAGGTATGGCGCTCGCGAATCCAGCGGGCCGCCAGGGCCGAGCGCAGGGCGTAGAACAGGCGCTTGAGGCGCACGGCCTCACCCATCAGGTCTTCGGCCACGCCGCGCCGCAGCTGGCCCAGGTAGTGGTGCTGGCCGGCCTTGAGGTTAAAGGCCAGGGGCAGCAGCGGGGCCAGCTGCGCCCGAAAGCCAGGGGCCTCGTAGTAGACGATGGGCGACTGCAGCCACTCGAACAGCGCCGCGTTGGAGCCGCGCAGCAGGCGCAGGGCCTTGCGCAGCTCCCAGCCGGCGAGGTCGAGCGCGTCATCAACCGGAAAATTGAGGGTATCGGGGCCTTCATCGAGCCGCAGGTACCAGGCGGGCGGGTGCGCATACAGGAAGCGCACGTCGTAGTCGGAGTCGGGCGAGGGGAAGCCCCAGGCCCGGCTGCCGGCCTCGCAGGCGTAGAGAATGCGAATGCCGTGCTGGGCTTCGAGGCGGGCCAGCGCCACTTTAATTTGAATGCGCATTAAACAAGAAAGGAGGCAACGGACTGCTTTAGCGCTGTTTTCTCCTGGGAAAGCTTACATTTGTTAAACAAAAGCGTGGGCTATGGCTTTAAGAAAAGCGGGCTTTAGACCAGCTTTTCGGGGGGGCTTTTGAACAAAAGCCCCCTGAAGTAGCCTTAAACTGAAATACGTAGAATGCCCGAATATTTTGCCGGTCTGCCACAAACCTACGTGCGGGTTGCCGGTAGTAGTTTGCCCACGATTCTCTCTTCAACCACTTTCCTAACCTTATAACACTACCAATGGACAACAACCAGAACGGCAACGGAACCGGCACGGCCGTCGACGGGGCCGGCACAGCTGGCGACCTGCGCATGGCCGCCGGCGAGCAAGCCCAGACCCTGACCACCCGCCAGGGCCACCCCATTACCGATAACCAGAACACGCGCACCGTTGGGAGCCGCGGACCAACCACGCTGGAGAACTACCAGCTGCTGGAAAAAATCAGCCACTTCGACCGCGAGCGCGCCCCGGAGCGCGTGGTGCACGCCCGCGGCGCGGGGGCCCACGGCACGTTTGAGGCCTACGGCACGGTGGGCGGCGAGCCCATTGCGCAGTATACCCGCGCTAAGCTGTTCAATACCAAGGGCAAGGAGACGCCGGTATTTACCCGCTTTTCGAGCGTAATCCACGGCGGACACTCGCCCGAGACGCTGCGCGACCCGCGCGGCTTCGCGGTGAAGTTTTATACCGAGGATGGCAACTGGGATTTGGTGGGTAACAACCTGAAGGTGTTTTTTATCCGCGACGCGATGAAGTTCCCGGATTTGGTGCACGCCTTTAAGCCCGACCCGATTACGAACCGCCAGGACGGGGGCCGCATTTTCGACTTCATCTCGCACCACCCCGAGGCGCTGCACATGATTACCTTCCTGTTCTCGCCCTGGGGCATTCCGGCCAACTACCGGGAGATGGAAGGCTCGGGGGTAAATACCTATAAGTGGGTGAATGCCAACGGCGACGCGCAGCTCATCAAGTACCACTGGGTGCCCAAGCAGGGCGTGCGCAACCTCACGCAGGACGAAGCCGAAGCCATTCAGGCCAAGGAGTTTAACCACGCTACGGCCGACCTCTACGACCACATCAAGGCCGGCGACTTCCCGCAGTGGGAGCTGAGCGTGCAGATGATGCCCGACGGCGCGCACGATGAGCTGCCCTTCGACCCCCTGGACGATACCAAGACCTGGCCCGAGGACCAGTTCCCGTTCCTGCCCATCGGCCTGATGACGCTGAACAAGAACCCCGAGAACTACTTTGCTGAGGTAGAGCAAGTGGCTTTTGGCACCGGCGTGCTGGTGGATGGCCTCGACTTTTCGGATGATAAGATGCTGCAAGGCCGCACCTTCTCGTACTCCGATGCCCAGCGCCACCGCGTGGGTACCAACTACTTGCAGCTGCCCATCAACGCGCCCAAAAAGCACGTGGCTACCAACCAGCGCGATGGCCAGATGACGTACCACGTGGACACGGCACCCAACCAGAACCCCCACGTGAACTACGAGCCCAGCCGCCTCAACGGCCTGGTGGAGGCGCCTAAGTCGGGCAAAGACCACGAGCCGATGTACGAAGCCCGCCTGATGCGCCGCAAAGTAGAGCGCCACGGCGACATCGACTTCGCGCAGGCCGGTGAGCGCTACCGCCGCCACTCCGAGCGCGAGCGCACGGAGCTCATCAGCAACCTGGTAGGTGCCCTGTCGGGGGCCGACCAGTCGGTGCAGGAGAAGATGGTGGAGCTGTTTACGCAGTGCGACGCCGATTACGGCCAGCGCGTGCGCGCCGGCTTGCAGCAAGCCAGCACCAGCACCCACGCCATGAGCGCCCCCCAGGAAGTGGGCGTGAAGTCGCAGGGGGCCCAGGCCCGCCAGCTGGAGCTAGCCTAAGCGGCCCAGCCACTGCCTGTTAGCTAAGAGCGCCACCCTGGCAACGGGGTGGCGTTTTTTTGTGCCCTCGCACCTTAGCTTAGCGGCCTCACTAGCCCCACCCCCATGCACAAAGGCCGCCTCGAAGCGTTTAGCGACGGTGTACTCGCCATCATCCTCACCATTATGGTGCTGGAAATCAAGGTGCCGCACGGGGCCGATTTTGCGGCCATCCGGCCGCAGCTGCCCCGGTTTTTGAGCTACGTGCTGAGTTTTGTGTACGTGGGTATTTACTGGAACAACCACCACCACATGCTCAGCAGCACCAGCCGGGTCAACGGCCGCATTCTGTGGGCCAACCTCTACCTGCTGTTCTGGCTTTCGCTCACGCCATTTGCCTCGGGCTGGATGGGCGAAAACCACTTTGCCCCTAACACGCTGGCCCTCTACGGCTTCGTGCTGCTGATGGCGGGGTTTGCCTACTGGGTTCTGCAAAACTCCATTATCGCGCAGGATGGCGCTGGCTCCGTGCTGGCCCACGCCATTGGCCGCGACCTCAAGGGCAAGTCGTCGCCGCCGCTCTACAGCCTGGGCATCCTGGCCAGCTTCTGGAACCAGTGGGTGGCCGGCGGCATCTACGTGTTTGTGGCCCTGATGTGGCTCGTGCCCGACCGCCGCATTGAGCGCACCCTACAAGCTACGCCCCAGGCTTAGCTATGGCTGGTATTCAGCCCCTTAGCCCCGGCCAGCGCTACCGCGTGGTGCGGGCATTCGTTGACTATGACCAGCGGGTGCACCCCGTGGGCGAAACCTGGATGTTTGAGCACACCAGCTTTTTGCCGTATGAGGATGGGCTAACGCTGCACGTGCGCGTGGGTAGCTTGCCAGTGGGGCACCGGCGACCGTGGCGGCCCGAGGAGCAGGCGGCCCTTATCGAGAATTTCACCGATTTTGTGGTGGCCTGCTAAATGAGCCAAATTCAGTAACTACCTCATTTTATGCGCGTTATAATTTTTGCCACTTTTGCCATTAGCCTAGGGCTGCTAACGGCCTGCCACAAGCGAGGCTCTCAAGCTACTGGCCAGCAGCGGGTTATCTCTGCCAGCGCAACCCTACCCCCCCCGGCCCGGCCGCAATGCTACGCCCACGCGACCGGTAAAGACACGGTGCGCCTTACTTTGCAAACCACCCAGCCCACCGTGACGGGCCGGCTAGCGTACCGCTACTTCGAGAAAGACCGCAGCCAGGGCACCATAGCGGGCACGATGCACGGCGACACGCTGCTGGCCAACTACACCTTTCAGGCGGAAGGCACGACCTCGGTGCGGCAGGTAGCGTTTGTGCGGCAGGGCGCAGGCTTTGCAGAAGGCTACGGCGACGTGGCCGAGCGCACCGGCCAAACGGTGTTTGCGCACCCGCACGCGCTACATTTTGACTCACAGAACCCGTTGCTACCAGTAGCCTGCCCAAGGTAACTAGCTGCTACATCGCGCATTACCTACAAGCCCGAGTACGCGGTGGGGCGCAGGAAGGTGATGTCGATGTGCGACACGTTGTTTTGGTATTCGGGCAGGGCCGACAGTTTTTTCCACTCGGGGTCGGCGCTAAAAGTTTTCCAGTGCGCCTCGCGGTCGGGCATGTTGGCGAAGGAGGTCATGTACATCAGGTTGGGCATTTTGGGGCCCGCCAGCACTTCACCGTAAAAAATGGCGTTGAAACCCAGCCGCGAGAACAGCTTGATTTCGCCGCCCGCGTTAAACATCTGCACCTTGTTACGGAATATTTTTTCGCTGGCGCTTTCGTAGCTGCGCAGCTCGTACACGCGCTCGCTTTTAGGCGCGGCCAGCTGCGGAGCCGTTAGCCCGGTCATCTCCTCGAAAGCCTTGATAAAGATGGTTTCCAGGCGGTTATAGGCCGGGTTGGTGTAGGGCGTGTTCTCGTAGCTGCCACCCGCCGCGAGCAGCTTGGGCGCGGTGGTTTTGCCCACCTGCTCCCACTGCTTCAACGACGTGAAGGGCGTGAAAACGTAGATGCGCCGGTCGGCCGCCGTGTCGTTGCCGATGGGCTTAAAAACGCCGATGGTAGCAATGCCCGCCGCGCGCAGCGCCGGCAGGTACTGCTGCTGCAAAAAGCTGTCGACGCGGGCTTCCTGGCGCGCCGTTTTCAGGTGATATACTTTCAGCTCGAAATACGTGGGGCGCTCGGCGGCGGGGCGGGCGGCAACGGGGCCACCAAGCAGCCAAACGCAAAGGGCAGCGATGACAGGCAGGAAACGAAGATTCTTCATAGATGGGAATTCATAAGAACAGTAGGCTTGGCCTAACGGCAAGCCGGTGATTGAGTTGCTGTCTCGGCCGCCTACAAGCGCGGGTCCACCGGCTCGCTTTCCAGGGCCAGCACCCCAAACACGCACTGGTGCACGGCGCGCAGCGGCTGGCCGGCCACGAAGCGCTCCAGCCCTTCCACCCCGAGGGCAAACTCGCGCAGGGCCAGGTTGCGCTTGGCCTTTACGTTGCGCTGGCGCAGGCGCTCCAGGTGGCCGGGCAGCAGGTAATCGGGCCCGTAGATGATGCGCAGGTACTCGCGGCCCCGGCACTTGAGGGCGGGCTGCACGAGGCTGCGGCCGGTTTGGGGGATGAAGTCGTAGGGCTTCACCACCATGCCTTCGCCCCCGCCGGCGGTGAGGGTAGTCCACCACTCGGTGGCGGCCTCCACGGCGGCCGGGCTGGCCAGGTCTACCACGCGGTAGGGCGTGGCGCGCAGCAAGCCAGGGTCGGCCAGGGCGAGGGCGCGCAGGGTTTCCATGTGCCAGGCGTGGTCGCGGTCGAAGTACGTGCGGCCCTCAGTGGCCAGCAAGTGAAAGGGCGCCAGCTTGAGGTCGTCGAGGACTTGCACGGGCCAGCAGTAGCGGCGGTAGGCGTCGGCGTAGTCGGTGGCGGCGGCGCGGCGGGCGCTGGTGCGCGCCAGCAGCGCGGCGGCCCCGTCGAGGCCGCGGGCGGCGGCGGCCGCCAGGGC